>CAVHGF010000029.1:0-27362 GCA_963635625.1 Treponemataceae bacterium
CCCTGCAGGCCCTTCAGTGCGTGATGAGCGATCTTCCGATTTTCGGATACACTCTGAACTATAATCTCCCCCAAATTTCGGACGGGGACTAATTCAAAAAAGGACCGATCTTTCTTTATCAGTTCAAATTTATTACTTTTGCCTTTCAAACCTTGATACAGTGAACCACTCTGCAAAGCCAAGGTTTTCAAATTATGGACAAAAGACAATTCAGCATATCAAGCAAGATAGGTGCGGGAATCACATTCGTGATCGCAGCCATCACCTATCTGCTTACGATAGAGCCCACCGCATCCTTCTGGGACTGCGGAGAATTCATCGCATCTTCATACAAACTGGAAGTGGGACATCCACCCGGAAACCCTGTATTCCAGATCTTCGCCAAGATTTTCACCCTCTTCGGAGATTCCGCACACGCTGCCGCACTTGTCAACAGCGCCAGCGCCCTTTACTCCGCACTGACCATACTGCTTCTATATCTCACATTGGTATGGTTCATAAAGCGCATCATCAAACCTTCTGAAGACGGTTCATACTCCGGGCCAAGCGCCATCGCCATCATAGCCAGCGCCTCAGTCGGAGCATTAAGCTACTGTTTTTCAGACACTTTCTGGTTCTCCGCTGTCGAAGGCGAGGTCTACGCGATGTCCAGCCTCTTCACGGCTCTGGTATTCTGGATAATGACCATCTGGTACGACAGATACGACGAGCCCCACTCCCTGAAATGGATAGTGTTGATAGCCTTCCTTATGGGCCTGAGCATAGGTGTACACCTGCTCAATCTGCTGGCCATTCCGGCATTGGTGTTTATGTACTTCTACAGATACAAGGACCACTACGACACCAAGGACTACATAAAGATAGCCCTCATAGGAATCGCCCTTCTGGCCCTCATCTTGTTCGTAATCATCCCTTGGCTGCCGAAACTGGCCGCTTATTTCGACCTCTTCTTCGTCAATGTCCTGGGTCTTCACTATAACACGGGAGCCGCCTTCTTTATGGTGGCCCTGCTCGCGCTCTGCTTCTGGGGCATCGTCAAGACAGGCAAAGCAGGCAAATGGGCTCTCAACACGGCCATACTGAGTTTCACGGTCATAACCATAGGGTTCTCGCTTTTCACCGTGGATATCATACGCTCCTGCGCCAAGACACCTACCAACGAGTATCAGCCGGACAACGCCTTCACCCTCGTGAGATATCTTTCACGCGAGCAGTACGGCAAGACCCCTCTGATCTACGGCCAATACTATGATTCAGATTACACCCTCACCACCAGCAAGTACTGGGCTCCGGTAGACGGCAAATACAAAAAAGTGGAAGGCCCTGTTGACGCCAAATATCTTTCGAAGGACAAGATGCTCTTCCCGCGTATGTGGACGGACTCTCCTGACGGAAGCTATGCCGAATTCTACAAATACTACACAGGCGGAAAGAAGGGCAAGCCTACAATGGGCCAGAACTTAAAGTATTTCTTTGATTACCAATGCAACTGGATGTATTGGAGATACTTTATGTGGAATTTTGTCGGCCGTCAGAACGATGTACATTCCCCTGCCCCGGGCAACATCTTCCACGGGAACTGGGAGAGCGGAGTCAAATTCATAGACAACGCCCGTCTTGGTGACCAGAGCAACGCTCCGGAGGTATTGGCACACAACAAAGGCAAGAACCACTACTATTTCCTGCCGCTGCTGCTTGGCCTGATAGGTCTGTGTTTCCAGTTCAGGACAGACAGAAGAGGATGTTTCCTGAATTTCATAATGTTCTTTATGACGGGTCTGGCGATAGTGCTTTATCTCAACCAACCGCCTTACCAGGTTCGTGAGAGGGATTATGCCTATGCCGGGTCGTTCTATTTCTTCAGCGTGTGGATAGGGCTCGGCGCCGCAGCCATTTACAATTGGCTCGCATCCAAAAAGGGACCGGAGGTCTTGAAATGGGTGGGCACGACGGCAAGCCTTCTGTGTCTGGGAGTTCCCGCCCTTATGGGACAGCAGAACTGGGATGACCACGACCGTTCGAACCGCCGCACCACCGTGGAAGTGGCGTACAACTATCTCAATTCCGTGGGCAAGGACGGCATCCTGATAACTCACGGCGACAACGATACTTTCCCTCTCTGGTACGCCCAGGAAGTGGAGAGCATACGCACTGATGTCCGTATCGTGAACACCTCGCTGCTGGGAACCGATTGGCATATAGACCAGATGAAATATGCGGTGAACGAGTCGGCTCCGCTGAACATCACCGTACCTTACAGCCAATATCTTTACGGGACGAACGAATACATCCCTATCGTGGACAGCTATAACAAGCCTATGCAGATAGCGGACGTAATGGAAGTGTTCAAGCATCCTAAGGCGAAAGTGTCGCTGCAGAGCGGTAAGAAAGTGGACTATATTCCTGCGCGTCAGATAATTGTGCCCGTAAACAAGGCCAATGTCCTCAGAAGCGGAATCGTGAGTGAAAAATACGCCGACAAGATTCAGGACAGCATAGTTCTGACCATCCCTAAAGGCAAGGACTATCTGACCAAACCTGAACTGTTCCTTCTGGATTTCCTGGCGGGATACGACTGGTCAAGACCTCTGAATATGCTCAATATGGGAGGCGATCTGAACATAGGAGAGAAGGACTACCTGGTCTATGAGGGTTATTCCTTCCTTCTGGTACCTTTCAAGAACAAGCCAAGCACGCTTAACGTGGGATTTGCAGATACGGATGATCTTTATGAGAAGATCACACGCGATTTCCGCTTCGACGCGGTGAGTGAGGGCGATTACTGTATCGATTATCAGAACTATTACACCCATATGGGAGTGATGAGCGTACGCAGGCTCTTCGTCACGCTGGCCAAGACCTTCTACGCCCAGGGAGAGACTTCACGTGCCGAACAGATGCTGGACCGCGGAATGGTGGTAATGCAGCACTATCCGCTGGACGGCATTCCTCTCGGATTCTCGAACGAGAACTATATGGTAACGGAAGCCATAAGCCTTTACTTCTCCTTAGGGCAGAAAGACAAAGCCCTGAAACTGTGTGAGGAATACTCCGAGCAGCTGATCCGGTCTACGGATTTCTATATGGGATTCTATTCGTGGGCGTCCGACGAATGCGATAATTGTGCGCAGTACATCTATCTTCTCGCCGACACGCTTCGCAAGAACGGAGAAAAAGAGCTTGCCTCCCGGCTGGAAAGCAAGCTTAAAGAAATAATAGAGAAGGCGTAATCAGCGTTCCAGTCTTACAACTATCGAAAGCGGGAGACATTTGCCGAAGCCGTCGCGCAGAGCAAGTTCCCCGCTTTCTATTTTTTCGTCTCCCCTGAGCCGGAATGCCTGTTTCACTATAGTCTCTCCCAGAAGGGCGCTATAACCGTTCGAATAGAGGTTCAAGACCATAAAACTGTTCTTGGGCGAGAGAATCTTGGACACTTCCTTAAGCATATCGAAAAGACAATCGTCCAATTTCCATTTCTCACCGTCGGGCCCGTGTCCGTAAGCCGGAGGATCGAGTATGATGCCGTCATAAAGATGGCCTCTTTTGGCTTCGCGGCGGACAAACTTCATCGCGTCCTCCACCACCCAATGAATCCCGTCCATACCGCTGCGTTCCATATTGCCGCGTGCCCAGGTGACCACCTGCCTTACTGAATCGAGATGAGTGACATCCGCCCCAGCCGCACGCGCGGCCAGACTCGCCGCCCCGGTGTATGCGAAAAGATTGAGGACCTTCATCCCCGGCTTGGAATGAGCGTATATATACTCCCAGTTGGCTGCCTGTTCGGGGAACACGCCCACGTGCTTGAAGGAAGTAAGTCCGAGACGAAGGCTGAAATTCAGCCCCTTCTGAGCGCCGGGATATGAGATATACCACTGGTCGTTCATCTTTTTGAGCTGCTTCCACGTGCCGCTGTCCTCCTTACCTGCTTTTCCGAACCCTGCGCCGGGAGAAAAGCGCGTATGCGCCTTAGTTTCCCACTCAGATGCGCTCAAAGTCTTCCCCCATAATGCCTTGGGCTCGGGGCGTATCATAACGGTGCTGCCGAACCTTTCGAGTTTCTCTCCATCGCCGCTGTCAAGCAGAGCGTAATCTTTCCAATTCTCCGAAGGAAATTCTACCATATACGCAAGTTTTGCAAGTAATAAAACATATTGTGACCGGCGGCGAAATTAACAAAAAAAACGGGAGGCCGAAAATAAATCCGGTCTCCCGCCAATCAATATGCCGTAGATTTATTATTTGATCTCAGGAAGGACGCATTTGATGACTGCCTTCTGAGTACCATCTGCGATATAAACCTCAAGACTTCCATTAACTACTTCTACGCTGATGTCAGCCGATTTGCTTCCGGCGCCTTCAAATGCCAATACCGGGAACCTGTCAACAAGAACAGGAGTAGCAGGGGTGTCAATGTTGAAGAGAACAATATATGAAGGATAACCTACGAAGAAAGAGTAGCTGTATGCAACAAGGTATTTGTGACCATTGAACTCTGCAAATTCCATAGACACGATACCGTCGGTCCAGGCACCGCCGCTCTCACATCCTATCGTCCAATTAGCCGAAGACATAGAAGGATTATAGAAGAGTTCGTAATTATCCACATAACCTGCAAAATACAGACCTCCATTAATATCTGCAGAAAGATGCCTTGCTACAGCCCATTTTGATCCCCAGATAGTATTTTTGGTGGTAATTGTAACATAATCTGTATACTGTCCATCATCCGCTCTCTTTCCGTCCTTCAAAGCGAAACATACATTATAAGAACCTGCGGCAGAGAATACTTCGATAAGGGCGTCTCCTTCCAGGACATTACCGTTTGCGGAGATATTGTCATATCCCATTCCGTAGAACTGGTTATTACACTCGAATCCAGCCTTATAAGTAGAAGCATCAAACGGAGTTCCAGCAGGGATGAAGTATGTTACCATAGGATCAGCACCTTCGCCATAGGCGCCACCTGTCATAAGAACGATGTTGCCTGCATCGTCATTACAGATACCTGTCACATTAGCAGCTGCCTGAATTTCCTGTTTGAATGCACCGGTAGCCTTGTCATAAGCATAGAGCTTGTCTGACCCATTTGCTACAAGAAGGATGTCTCCTGCAAAAGCGGTGCTGTATGAAGTGCTTGCAAAAACAGCTTCAGAGAATTCCGTAGCATACGAAGTGCTGCCATAACCTTCCTGAGCTACACTGACACGAACCACTTTAGCCTCAGTCTCTCCAGTAGGATTACCTTCATCGTCTAAAACATCAACCTGAATGTCCGGAAGGGTGAATTTGATGCGGTCAGATCTTGATGACCAAAGAGTTGTAGCAGGCATAGTTACAGTAGCCGTACCGTCAGCGATGGTGCAGGTTCCGATTGTAGGATCACCTACCTCATACTCGATATTGGTATCAATAGTGAATGTCGCGGTGCCGCCCTCTTTTTTGAAAGAGAGAGACTCTTCAGACACTTTGAAATAAGGTACATAAGGACCGCTCTGTGTAAAGAGAGCACTTACTGCCTTGCCTCCCTCAGGAGTAATGGAAACCGTAATGTAACGTGTAGCATTTTCTTCCTTAAGAGGCTGAACGGTAAGTTTTACCTTACCTTCCTCAGCAGTACCGGAAGTGACATTGATGGATGCGATCTCCTTGTCTGCGTTCACCTCGGCAGTCCAAGCCACGTTCGACTCGAATGTTACGGTATAGATACCTCCATCAGCAGGGACAGTAACTTCCGCGTCCGATGTAAGTTTCAACTCAGGTGTCACCTTCGGCTCGTCTTTTTTACAAGCTGCAAAAGCCAACACGATTGCGCAAAGCGCCAAAAAAGATTTTTTCATAAATAAAACAATTATTGATTTAGTGATTAAAATATGTTATTCATTATCCTCTGAATATTCATCAAATGCGGACTTTATGGCGTCCCAATAGTTGAACATCTTGATATGGCACAGGTCGAAGAAAAACATACCTCCGGTACTGCTGCCCATACAGGCGTCCACTATCTGCGGCATAAGTGAACCTTTGCCTCCGTCCACGAATCCTGTGGCGTTGCCTATGTCAGGTCCGCCGCAATAAAGGACGTCTCCCTTGAGAAGCTCTCCCGCCTGTTTGCAGAATCCCTGCATAGTCCACTCGGAACTGCCATAGATACTGTCCGCTCCGGCATAAGCGCCTATGAACATAAAGTCCAGATGATCCGCGAATCCGTAATTCTTATAATCCGCATCAGCCCAGCGATATCCGTCCGCCTTAGGGTCGTATTTAGGGCTCGCCCAGTTTACTCCGCTATAGTAATAGCTTGAATACCATCCACCTACATACACTCCGAAACGAATATCCTTATTCACCGCATGTACCCTGGCCTCTGCCTTTTCCACGAAATCGTGTATGGTCTTGGCGCGGAACGAAAGCCACTGCTTCTGAATGGTGGTGAGCGTGCTTCCGAAAGAGGATTGGCCCGCCTTCATCACATCTGTAGGCCAATTTTCTATCTTCTTCCCTATATAATCCTCGAACTGAGCGCGTGACTGCTCGGAAAAATCGCTCTGCAGGCTGTAGTCGTCATAACGGCAGCGGTCAAGCACTATTCCGTCCAGGTCATACTTCGCCAGGTCTTCCAAAAGACTGAGAGCGTAAGCCTGCGCATCCGGATTAGCCGGACTGAAGAACTTGGCGCCATAATCTTCGCTGTCATATTCTTTCATATCGAGCGAACTGACCAGTCCGTGCGACGCAGTGTTGACCACCGAAGCCCAGGACTTCATCTTCGAGTCCGTATAGATAGGGCCGTCTTCACCGAGTCCGTAAGGACAGAGATAACCGCCTACCAGAGTATTTATGCTGGCGTTGACGCGAAGACCGTTCTCTCTGGCCGCGTCGATGAACGCCTGCAGGTAGTCGAAATCCGCCGTTCGGTCAAGCCACTTATAGTTTCCGTTCACCCACGCGTCTATGCGCTTGAGCGGTGTCCCCTGAGTACTTTTGAAAAGCACCGTGCCATTAGTCGGGCGCACATCCACTATGAGGTCCGTGAATCCGGTCTCCTTGAGTCTCTTGACATCCTGGGCGATCTTCTCCTGATTATTGGCATAATCTGAAAAATTACCGCCGGCATCTATCCAGACATACTTTCCCTTGCCTTCCACTACAGGGTCAGGTTCAGGATCCTCAGGGTCTTCCCACGGGAAAGGAGGGAGAGTGCTGCTGCCGGCCTTGTTGCACCCGGCCAATGCCGAGCACAACGCGAGGAGGCAGAATATTTTAGAAATCGAGAGTCTCATTATTTGATATAAACGCAACTTGCCACGCTTCTCTGCCGCCCGTCGGACGGTTTGATAAGTTCCTGACCATTTACAAGCATAAGGGTAGAACCGCCGCCGTCTAGATTAAGGGCGTCCGTACAACCGTAATCCTTAAGTATCTGAGCCACCTGGCCCGTTGTATAACCAGGCACACCTTCCGTCATATTGCGGCCTTCGCACACGAAAAGGACCAACTTCTTGTCTGCCTTTATGCCAATCGCGGTGCGTGGAGCAGCCCCGTCAGCACCTATCTCTATGAGTTCCTGCTGATAAGTGTTTTTGATCACTCCGTTTTTAATAAGGACAGGAGAGCCGCCTATACCGTTTTCAGCCTCGAAAGTGCGTGCGGTACCCGGGAACGTAGCAGAAGGGGTCTGCTTGGGCTTCTCGTCCCAGGAGTTCTCAGCCACTACATCATAGATATAATGCGTAGAAGCGTCCTTCCAATAAGTCCAGCATACCTCATAAGTGCCGTCCTTATGCTCCAAAAAGGCTCCGCGTGTAGGATAATACACTGTAACCCAATCCTTAGAGGCGTAATTGATGTTAGGACTGAGGAGCGTCCCGTCACTCACCTCAAGACTTGAAGAATATGATTTGCCGCTGTCATCAGTATAAAAATACCCGGCGTTGATTATCACAGATGGCTTTCCCTTAGCCTCGTAAACCTGGGAAGGAGTCTGAAGGGGCTCATCGCAGCCCTGAAGGTCAGGTGCGTTGATTCCCCATACCTCGAAACCGGTCTTGGAGAGGTCCACCTCGGCGATATAAGCTATGGCGTTAATCTCGAGAAGCGTATTGGAAGAACGGAATATCTTGATATACTCCGGCAGTGAAGAGAAAGAAGCGGTAACGTCGTTCCAGCCTTCCTCCACAGGGTCAGGATCCACCGGGTCTTCCCACGGCCAATCCGGAACATTGCTCTGCGTCTTTTTCTCGCACCCGAGTGCGAGAAAAGCACAAAGTGACAAAAGAGATACAAATCTTATCGGCTTCATATTATTTCTTTATGCAGTCAGCCACATAAGCGGCGAGAGACTGTGCGTGATGGTCATAATAATAAAGGAAGATACGGAATCCGTCAGATGAAGGGCAGAGACAGATATCACCCGAAGCTCCTATTCCGCTCGCATAATCACCTTTCTGATAATAAGCAGTAGAGATGTCGGAGATGAGAGTCGGAGCCGTAGGGTCGGTAATCTCGTAAAGTCTGAACTTCGGACTTATACCCCAGTTAGGGAAATGGCTCACGCAGAGAAGAGTCATAAAGGTGGCGTTATTGAACCTCTTGGAATCAAGGCAGTTAGGATTATTTGCCCAGTTGCCGTAATATGTCACGCCATTATCATTCCCGTTCCTGTCGAAATAATGAAGCACGTAATTGTCTCCTTCTACGTCGACACTGTTCTTCTCATAAAAATCCAGGAACCAGCCATCCTGGTCAGGAGAAAGACTTGCAGGCACTACGGTGGCAAAACCTACAGGAGCAGACCCCCAGCCGACAGATCCTCCTACGGTAAATGCGAATGATACTTCCTGCGGATCTCCCACTACCGCACCGTTCTCCACTTTCAGGTAAAGAGCGCGATTGGCAACAGTCCCAGCTTCCCCATCGATTCCCTCGGTTGTGAACGTAATGACAGCCTCCGTGTCCAGATTGCCCATAATCTTCATCCTGTGACCGATACCGGTTCCGGAAGATGCGTCCAGAGGATTTACGAAACTGTGGAAGAGGACAGGGTCATTCGAAGGATCATCACTGCGGTAAAGATTGATTGTGCCTCCGGCCTCGGCGAAATTGGTGATTAGAATATGCTCACTCTCGTCTCCCGCTATGCATACAGGGTCAGATGCGCCAATCTTCATCGTACCGGCCTTCGATCCGTCGAAACGGTTGACGAGAACAGGCTCTCCTTCTCCGGTACATACCACGATATTGCTTCCTACACCTGCGAGAGACACATAAGTAAGTGCCTTATAATCAGGCAGGCCAAGATTGGCAACAGGATCTATGTTGAAAAGCTCCTGGAATGAATTGGTGTTTATGCCCATATCGATAAGATCAGGGGTGCCCTGGGTGACCGTGTAAACTCCTTTCGTGGTGCCGTCCTCTGCAAGAACCGTCACTGTCTGACCTGAATTGAGATTATAAGCGACATCCTTATTATAGACCTTGTCGCCTATCTTGGAAAGAGTGGCGTGAGGAGACACCTGTCCGCTGACGTGCACTGAAGACAGATCGTCAAGATAAGGAATAAGGATAGTCTTCTTAGTATTGTCGATGATGCCGTCCACCATCACCTCCCTGATGCTGAAGGTGACAAGTTCACACATATCAGGGAGTCTTCTGTCTCCCGTGATGATAATCTTCTTCGAAAAGCCGTCAGGACCTTCGAGAGTGAACTCGTTCTCCTCGGTGAGGTCAAGTCTCACAACTCCCGGCACCAACTTATAGTTAGGCGCCAATGTGACATTGATCCTCATATCGGTCATATAGGTGAAAGTGAGATCGTCCGAGGTGATAGGATAATACCACGGAATAGGGATGGCATAATAGTCGGCATCCGGATCTGTAACATTGAGCGTGCCCAGAACCTTGTCGGCATATTGCGTACCTGTCGGGAATATGGCCTTGATGGCTATGATTCCTTTGGTGGCATTCTCATCCGGCTGCACATACTCAGGCTCGTGGCAGGCACCGAGCAGCAGAGCCGAGGACAAAACCAATATAGTGTTTAATATCTTTTTCATTTGCTGTTCTTTTATTAATTCCAGTTGGAATCCGGTTGAGTATGGTTCAGTGCGGAATTGTTGTCAAGTTCCGACTTAGGAAGAGGGAAACGGTAAAGTTTGCTTTCAAAAGTCCTGTCCTTCTCGTCTACGCTGACATAGGTATAGGTAAAGGTGCCGTCTTCGTTGGAAACAATCCTTAGTCCGTGCTGCTGATATCCGGAAAGTCCTGCAGGATAGTCTTCTGCGGCTACTCCCCAGCGGCGGAGATCCCAATACCTCAGCCCCTCATAAGCAAGTTCCACCTTTCTCTCCTGGCAGATGGCGTTCCATAATTCCGTACCGTATTTGTTCGTGTATGGAAGGCCTACGCGGGCGCGTATCTTGGCCACGATGGCATTGGCCGTGGACTCATCCTTGGCAGTGCCCTTGACGCAGGCCTCTGCCTTGTTGAGAAGCACTTCCGCATAGCGCAGGAAGGTGAACGGCTGGCTGCTTCCGGAAGTGGTGACATCATAGGTCTCATCCACAAGCTTACGCAGATAATATCCCGTAACCGTTCTTCCCTTAGGCTCTTTCACCGTCTTCCAGGTAGCCCATCCGTCGGTTCCTCCTTCGTAAGGCTCTATGGTACGGTTCTTCCACTGGGCTCCGTTGTACAGGATAGTAGCCTGGAAACGAGGTTCGAGAAGCTCATACGGTGGATTATCCGTAGTAGTTCCGTGCCATTTGCTCCAATTAGGGAATCCTCCGGTGGCGAGCTCATAGCTTTCAACTATCTCCTGGGTAGGGACTCCATATCCGCCACCCTTCTGGGATACGACGGTATAGTCACCTCCCGGGGTGTAATAGAAATTGAACGAGTGGGTCACGCCGTCACTCTGACTGAAGAGGTACTGGAGGATGGCCTCCTTGTTCCCCGTAGTCTTCGTGAAAACGTCGGCATAATTACCCTCAAGGTCATAGCCAAGTTCCGTAACCTTGTCGGCAGCTTCGATGACGGCGTCGTAACGTCCGGCATAAAGCATTGCGCGGGTGGTCATCGCATAAGCCGTACCCTGGTTCAGACGGCCGTTGGCCACGCCCGGAAGAGGCAGGTTCTCGGCTGCATATTCAAGGTCGGACTGTATGAAATCCCAGGCTTCTGTCTCCGTGTTCAGAGGCACGCTCGGACTGATGGCCGTAAGGTCTTCGTCGTAAAGGATCACATCCTTATAACGTTTTACGAGTTCGAAATAGAAATATGCCCTGAGGAAACGGAGTTCTCCTTCAATACGCTTGGTATCATCCTCACTGAGAGTACCATAAGTGTGAAGATTGGAGATGGCCTCGTTCACTTTTCTCACGGCGGTCATCATAGTCGACCATGTCCCCAGGTAGCTGTCCACATAAGACGCATCGAGGGTGTTGCCGCCATAGGAGATCTCTGAAGGAATGTAACAGAGTGCGTTATAGTTATATGAGACATACTTCATCTCGTCGGTGAGAGCCTCGGTGAGGCCGGCCACGGTAGGAGATGCATTGAAATCCCAAATATATGAGTACAAATAGTTCACTGCATATTCGGCATACGCGGTCTTTCCCCAGATGACCTGAGGAGAAGTCCTGTCCGTAGGGGTCATATCCAAGAATGCGTTGCAGGATGACAGAAGCAGCGTGCTTGCAATAAATATCGTTAACTTTTTCATATCCACTAGAATGTTAAGGTGATACCGCCCATCACAAGTCTCTGCTGTGGGTAATAACCGTTGTTGACGCCCGGAGACTCAGGGTCAATTCCGTCAGGAAGTCCGTCGATGGTGAAGAGGTTCTGTCCTTCCACGAAGAATCGCAAAGAACCTATTCCCATAAAGTCGGTCACCTTCTTAGGCAGTGTATAACCGAGCTGCGCTGTCTTCAGTCGGATGTATTTTCCGTCTCTGATCCAGAATGTGGAAGCCCAGCCGTTGTCGCCGCCGCTTGAAGTGGTGGACAAGGTTATACGTGGATATGTTCCATTGGTATTATATACTGAGTATGCATTCTCGACGAGGTAAAGCGGCGAGTTACCGCCCTCCTTGAATGTCTGTGTCCAGATGGTGTTGTCATCGTATCCGTTATAGTAGTTACCTGTCAGGGATACGTTGAACAGAGCGCCTCCGGTGAACTGGGCATTGAAGTCAAAGCCGTTCCAGTTGAAGTTGAGATTGAAGCCAAACGTGAGGGCAGGACGGTTGCTGAGCCCGAAATAACCCTTGTCGTCTTCGTCTATTATACCGTCACCGTTGATGTCCACATATTTGATATCTCCCACGTTAGGTCTTGTTCCCACCCAGGCGGAGTTGTCTATCTCCTCTTCGCTGCGGAAGAGTCCGTCAGCCTTAAGACAGAGGATGCTTCCGTACTGGGTCCCGACTCTCTTGCGGTAATCCACGATGTTAGGTTCGTCCTTATATTTGAGCCAACGGGTGTAGGCATAAGTCAGGGAACCTGACAAGTCGTAGTAGAACGGCTTTCCGAGAAGATCGAAATGGTTACGGTGAGTGATGAGGATATCTATACCCTTGGAGTCTATTGAGTTATAATTGGCCCAGGTAGGATAATATCCTCCCATCGAAGGCGGGTATCCCGAACTCTGGTAGGTAAGCATATCGTAGGTATAGTTGTAGAATCCGTCTATCTCGGCACCGAGAAGGCCGTCCCACATAGTGAGATCGAAACCGACGTTCCAGCTGAGGGTCTTCTCCCAGGTCAGGTCAGTATTGGCGATGCCCGATGTAGTATAAGAAGGGAACATTCCGTTAGGATAGACGACGTTCACCGATTTGCCGTAGGTGCTGAGGAACATATACTCGCTGACGGAGTCATTACCCAGAAGACCGACGGAAGCGCGGAGCTTCAAGTCATCCACCACGTCCTGATTCTGCATAAACGGCTCTTTGGAGATACGCCAACCGAGTGAAGCCGACGGGAAGAAACCCCAGCGGTTCTTGGTCATTCCGGCGAATTTGTATGAACCGTCATAACGTCCGGTGAATTCGGCGAGGTACTTCTCATCGTAATCATAACGCAGACGTCCTACGTAACCTGCACTTCTGGAAGCGCTGCTCCATCCGCCTACAGGATCATTGGTAGGTATACCGTTGGAGATCTCCGGAAGTTCGGCGAACGGAAGGTTCTTCACATAAGCCGAGAGTCCGTTACCTTTGTATTCACGTGCCTCAGCAAGGAGCATCGCGTCGATGTTGTTCTTTCCGAAACTTCTCGCGTAAGAAGCGCTCACCTGACCTACCATCTGCTGAGAGAAAGTCACTCCCTCTCCGAGATTGGTCACGTTATCGCTGATATGAGGATTGTCAGAACGCTTTGACCATACCCAGTTGCCTTCGGTGTCCTTTGACATCTGCATAAGGGTGTAAGGAGTGCTGAGGTTCTTGTTATAGCTCTGCGAATAGTCGAACGAGCCTGTAGCCTTGAAGCTCAAACCCTTGACGAAAGGCACCTTATAGTTAAGGGACGCATTGGCGGACATCCCGGCGCCACGTGTCTTCTTGTAGCCTGACTCATAGATGGCTGCGAGAGGGCTGACCAGATACGACTGGTTGTTCTGCACGGCTCCCGTATAATAACCGTCCTTGGTGACTGGAAGATACGGATGCATCTGCACGGTCTGACGGCCGATCGAGAACCAGCCCACTTCGTATCCTGAATCGGAATCGGATCCTCCGGAGAGGAACGCAGGACTCTGACGGTCGGAGAGCACGCCGCTGAGACCGAGAGTAAAGTCAACGTTCTTGGTGATCTGACTTTCGAGATTGGCGCGCACGTTATAGCGTTTGTAATTGAAGTTGTCGATATTACCTTTCTGGTTCAAGTAACCGAAGGAAGCGAAATAACGGTGCTTGTCCGTTCCGCCCTGTACGGTCACGTTATGCTTCTGGTTGATACCGGTTCCGAACACGAGGTCTATGTAATTGGTATTGGCCCAGTTGCCGTCAGGATCGCCGTTCTGGATAAGGTCGAGCACCTTATGTGAGAAATATGGAGTATACTCCTCCGGCGAGGCGATCTCCTTATTTGCCAACTGGTCCATCATCTCGGCTATGTTATAGTAAGAGACGAACTGCAAGCCATCCATAAATTGAGGGAAATTGGCATTCATAGAAGCACCGACAGAAGCATTGTAGGTAATCTTCGCGTCACCCTTTTCACCTTTTTTCGTGGTGACGATGATGACACCGCCGGCAGCTGAAAGTCCGTAAACGGCGGCTGAAGCACCGTCCTTGAGCACTGATATGCTCTCGATGTCGGCAGGATCGATGTCGTTGATGTTGTCAACCGGGAAACCGTCCACGATGTAGCTTACGCCATAGACGGAACCGCGGATACGCAGCGATGCCTGGTCGAGACCCGGCTCACCTGATTCCTGTACTGAAGAAATACCCGGAAGACGTCCGGCAAGCACCTGGCTCACGTTCGTGGCAGGAGCTTTGAGAAGTTCGTCACCCTTGATGGCCGAAACGGCGCTGGTGATTGACGATTTTTTCTGCTGGCCATAACCCACGATGACAGCATCCTCCAGGAAAAGGTTATCCTCCTCGAGCGTGATGTCAAGAGTTTTTTGACCATTGTAAACTTTCGTGACCTTGGTATAACCCAAAAAATAAAACTCGATGGTTTCTCCGGGAGCTACAGAGATTCTGTATGTTCCCTTATCCGTGGTTATGTCACCGCTTTTTGGTTGCCCATTTTCAAGAACGGCTACAGTAACCCCAGGTAGAGGCTGTCCCATCGCGTCTGTAACGGTGCCCGTAAGAGTAGTCTGCGCAAAAGCAAACGTCACGTTCACCAGAAGAGCCAGGAAGGCATAGAATAAACGCATATAGTTCTAATGTTAAATTTGTATATACAAATATAAACAGAAAAAACGCATTCCAAAGTGTCCGGAATGCGTTTTTTGCAAAAAATCAATAAAAAATTTACATTTTTCTGACTATGTATGTAAAATATTTCTTGACAATACTCTACATTTTTGCAACAGAGGGATTATTCTGCTTTCTCTTCTGCAACTTTTTCAGCTGCCGGAGCCTCTACAGGAGCCTCTGCTACAGTAGTTTCAGCTTTCTTCGTGCTGCGGCGGGTGGTCTTCTTGGCCGGTTTCTTCGCAGCGGCAGCCAAAGCGGCCTCATTGAAGTCTACCAGTTCGATAAGAGCCATCTCTGCGGCGTCACCAGGACGAAAACCTACGTGAAGTACTCTGGTATATCCGCCCGGACGCTCTGCAACCTTAGGAGCGACTGTACGGAAAAGCTCGGTGACAGCCTCTTTGTTCTTAAGGTAGCTGAAAACTATACGACGTGAGTGCGTTGTATCCTCTTTTGATTTGGTGATAAGAGGCTCAACATAAGACTGAAGGGCTTTTGCCTTAGCCACTGTGGTTGTTATCCTCTTATTAAGAATCAAAGAGCAAGCAAGGTTTGAAAGAAGAGCCTTGCGGTGACCGCTCTGACGTCCGAGATGATTAATGGATTTATTGTGTCTCATCTTTTATGCGTTCTTTTTCTTTGGTTCAATATTGTACATTGTAACATCCATTCCGAATGAGAGCTTGTTCTGCTCTACGAGCATATCTATCTCATTGAGGGACTTGCGTCCGAAATTACGGAACTTCATAAGCTCGTTACGGCTATATGACACGAGGTCTGCGAAAGTGTCGATATCAGCTGCCTTGAGGCAATTGAATGCCCTTACGGAAAGACCTACGTCCGAGAGCTTGGTCAACAGAAGGTGACGTATGCGAAGGCTTTCTTCGTCAAGTTCCTTGCTGTCTGACTCTACGACATTGTCTACAGAGACCTTCTTGTCATCCGTAAAGAGTCTGAAGTGATAGATAAGGATGTTAGCTGCGTCCTGAAGAGCCTCATCAGGAGAAATAGACCCATCGGTAACCACCTCAAGATTAAGTTTCTCGTAGTCCGTCTTCTGCTCCACACGCCAGTTCTCAACCGTCCAGTTGACTTTGCGTATAGGAGTATAGATGGCATCTACAGGAATGGTTCCGATAGGAGTATTCTCGTCTCTGAGTTCATCAGCAGGCACGAAACCGCGACCCTTTGTGATAACGATCGAGATTTCAAGCTTCACTGACGGTTCAAGAGAGCAGATGTGCTGCTCAGGATTCAACACCACGAAAGAAGACAATCCCTTGGAGATATCCTCTGCTGTAAACTCGTGCTTACCGCTGATAACGATATTTGCTGTCTCAGTCTCGACACCTTCAACCATTCTCTTGAAGCGTACCTGCTTGAGGTTGAGGATGATATCCTGCATACCCTCGATTACGCCGGGGATGGTCTGGAACTCCTGCGCTACGCCGGAGATTTTTATCTGACTGATAGCAAAACCCTCCAAAGAAGCGAGCAAAATGCGGCGAAGTGCATTGCCTATAGTCTGTCCGTATCCCGGCTCAAGAGGGCGGAATTCGAAACGTCCTACGGTATCAGTACCTTCGAGCATGATCACCTTGTCAGGTTTTTGAAATGCTAAGATTGCCATAATTCTATTTGGGTGTTAAATGTTCTACTTAGAGTACAGGTCGACAATAAGCTGTTCGTTGATGCTTTCAGGAACTTCAGCACGTACAGGGACATTAAGGAATTTACCTGTAAGTGTCTTAGCGTCAAAGTCAAGCCAAGAGTACTTGGTGGTGCTTGCCACTGAAGCCTGAATGACTTCAAGACTCTTTGACCTTTCGCGAACTGCAATCACGTCGCCAGGTTTAACCTGTACGGAAGGGATGTTGCAGACAATACCGTTGAGGGTAATGTGCTGATGACTTACGAGCTGACGTGCAGCTGCCCTGGTAGGAGCGATACCGAGACGGTATACTACATTGTCGAGACGGCTTTCGAGAAGAAGAACGAGGTTCTCACCTTTCTGACCGCTCAGACGGCAAGCCTTTACATAAGTGTTGTGGAACTGACGTTCGAGCACACCATACATATACTTAACCTTCTGCTTCTCTTTAAGCTGATTACCGTATTCTTTTGATTTCTTGCGTTTAGCGGCGAGACCGTGCTGTCCTGGAGGGAAGTTTCTCTTTTCGAAATATTTGTCTCCTCCGAAGATAGGCTCACCGAATTTACGAGCGATTTTGGTACTTGGACCAGTATATCTTGCCATAATTCTTAACCTTTAAAAATTAAACTTTACGACGGCCTTTAGGACGGCATCCGTTATGAGGCATAGGTGTTACGTCGATAATCTCTGTAACGGTTATACCAGCATTGTTGATGGTGCGGATAGCAGATTCACGACCTGCGCCCGGTCCCTTGACATATACTTTCACCTTACGGAGTCCAGCATCAAATGCTGTCTTGGCTGCATCCTCCGCTGCCATCTGTGCTGCATACGGAGTATTCTTCTTGCTTCCTCTGAAGCCACATTTGCCTGCAGATCCCCAGCTGATCACCTGACCCTGGGCATTTGTAAGCGAAACGATAACGTTGTTGAAGGTTGATGAAACATGGGCCTCGCCATAAGCTTCAACCTTGACAACTCTTTTAGATGTTGTAGTTTTCTTTGCCATAGTTCATCAATTTTTACTTGGTAGCCTTCTTCTTGTTGGCAACAGTCTTCTTCTTGCCCTTTCTTGTACGGGCGTTATTCTTGGTGCTCTGTCCGCGCACTGGAAGTCCGCTACGATGACGGATTCCGCGGTAGCAACCGATATCCATAAGACGCTTGATATCCATCTGGACAGATGAACGGAGTTCACCTTCGATCTTGTACTCTGCTGCGATTTCCGCACGGATTGCAGACACCTGAGCATCGTCCCAATCGCCAACCTTGATGGAAGCGTCTATGCCGCACTTGTCAAGAATCTTCTTGGCTGAAGAGCGACCGATTCCGAAGATATAGGTAAGACCTATCTCTCCCTGCTTGTTGTTTGGTAAATCAACACCGGCTATACGTGCCATAATTATACTTTAATTTTTTAGTTTATACTTTTAAACTATTATCCTTGACGCATCTTGAACTTAGGGTTCTTCTTGCAAATCACGTAAAGACGACCTTTACGGCGTACGATCTTGCAATCTTCGCTGCGTTTTTTGATGGATGTTTTGACTTTCATAATACTGAATTTTATTTATATCTGAAAGATATTCTCCCTTTGGTCAAATCGTAAGGAGAGATTTCAACCCTCACCTTGTCTCCCAGAAGGATGTGGATAAAGTTCATTCTCATCTTTCCTGAGATGTTGCACAGAAGGACGTGACCGTTCTCCAGCTCAACTTTGAACATTGCATTGGGGAGAGTCTCGATAACTCTGCCGTCCTGCTCTATTGCTACTTGTTTAGACATTGAAATTTCACTTTAAAAATTGATCGTAGGATCTTTCTCGATAAAATCATAGGTCGACAGTTGCTCAGCCTTACCGCGACGGACAACAACCGTAAGCTCGTAATGTGCCGATTTCGCACGGTCCGCCGTATGGACTGCCCAGCCATTTCTGTCCAGGTAAACCCCACGGCCGCCCGCATTAATCATAGGCTCGATACATATAACCAATCCGTCCACCAGGTGAGTGCCGCGTCCGGGACGCCCGTAATTCGGGATTCCCGGCTGTTCGTGCATCTCCTTTCCAAGTCCGTGGCCTTCAAGCTCACGAACCACTGAGAAACCGAATGATTCTGCATACGACTGCACCGCGTATCCGATGTCGCCGGTTCTGTTGCCTGCTACAGCTGCTTCGATACCCTTGTAGAGAGAGGCCTTCGTGACGTCAAGAAGCTTACGGGTCTTCGCATCCACCTCCCCGACAGGGAAAGTGTATGCGGAGTCACCGTTATATCCTTTGTACAAAGTACCACAATCTACTGATACCACGTCACCTTCCTTCAGAACATAGTTTGACGGAAATCCGTGTACGACCACGTCATTGACAGAAAGGCAAAGAGCTGCAGGAAAACCCTCAAATCCAAGGAAAGAAGGAATTGCGCCGTTATCGCGAATAAAAGTCTCAGCCACTCTATTCAACTCTAAAGTTGTCACACCAGGAGCGACTATCTTACCGACTTCCGCCAGTGTCTTGGACACTATTATGGCATTCTCTCTAAGGAGCTCAATTTCTTCCTCAGTTTTAGGTTTAACCATCTTCCTAAAAATTTTCAAAGAACTACATACCAGAGCGTCCGCTGATACGGCCTGTCTTCATAAGACCGTCGTAGTGACGCATCAACAAATAACTTTCAACCTGCTGGAGTGTATCCAGAACCACACCTACCATAATAAGGAGCGAAGTACCTCCGAAGAAACTTGCAAATGCGTTGGAAACGCCAAGTTTCATAGCTATGGCAGGAAGGATGGCGATAATTGCCAGTGCAATTGAGCCCGGGAGTGTCACCTTCGACAGTATTCCGTCAAGATACTCCACAGTGCTCTTGCCAGGTTTTACGCCAGGGATGAATCCACCGTTTCTCTTCATCTCTTCAGCCATCATCTGCGGATTGACAGTAACGGCAGTATAGAAGAACGTGAAGGCAATCACGAGGATGGCAAATATGAAATTGTACCAGAACCCAGTGTAGTTACCAAGCGTAGCGGCAAGTCCGCGGGTCGCGTCCCAACGGGAGAAAAGGATAGGGAAGAGCATCAATGCCTGGGCAAAGATGATTGGCATAACGCCGGCAGCATTGATCTTGAGTGGAAGATACTGACGAACTCCACCATACTGACGGTTGCCTATAACCCTCTTGGCATACTGTACAGGAACCTTGCGGACAGCCTGTACAAGCGCGATGGCAGCCACGATCACCAGGAACCAGAGAACCAGCTCTATGGTGAGAAGGATAGGACCGCCATTGGTTGTAGCCATTTTCTCGGAGAACTCTGCGACGATCGCATGAGGCAGACGAGCGACGATACCTATCATAATGATAAGAGAGATACCGTTACCTATACCACGGTCCGTGATACGCTCACCGAGCCACATGACAAACATTGAGCCTGCCATAAGAATGATTACGGAAACAAGATTGAATACGAATGAACTCCAACCGAGATTACGCATAGCCACGAAAGCCTCAGCAGGAATCTGTCCGTGAATAGAAGCTACATAAGCAGGTCCCTGGATGCAGATGACGAGGATAGTCAGAACCCTGGTCATCTGGTTCATCTTCTTACGTCCGCTTTCACCCTCCATCTGGAGTTTGCGGAAATAAGGGACGAACACTCCAAGCAGCTGGATGACAATGGATGCCGAGATATAAGGCATCACACCCAGCGCGAAGATGGAGGCATTACCGAAAGCACCGCCCGAGAACATATTCAACAGGCCGACAAGACCTTCGTTGGATTTGCTCTGCAGGTTCGCAAGCATTGACGCATCGATACCCGGGAGCACGATAAAGCACCCGAGTCGATACACCAATATCAAGAGGACTGTATATACAATCCTCTTGCGTAATTCCTCGATCCTGAAGATGTTTTGAATTGTCTCGATAAACTTCTTCATGGAGATTATTCAATTACCACTGCCTTACCGCCGGCAGCTTCGATTTTTGCGATTGCTGAAGCAGAGAATGCGTCTGCTGTAACAGTAAGAGCGGTCTTAATCTCTCCGTTACCAAGAATTTTGATGAGATCGTTCTTGGATGCAAATCCTGCGGTCTTGATATCATCAACTCCCACTGCTGTGAGATTGGCCTTCGCAGCGATAGCCTCAACAACGGCCACGTTGACTGCCTTGTACTCTACGCGTGTAGGGTTTTTGAAACCGAACTTAGGCATACGCCTCTGGATAGGCATCTGACCTCCTTCAAAACCAATCTTGTGTGAGAAACCGGAACGCTGTCCAGCACCGTTCATACCACGTGTAGATGTTCCACCGTGACCTGAACCTTCACCGCGACCGATTCTTTTCCTTGCTTTGGTGGCACCTTTTGCAGGTGCGAGATTTTCAAGTTTCATATATACGGTCCTCCTTATTTAACTTCTTCTACTTTGACAAGATGAGCGACTTTAGCAATCTGTCCTCTTGCAACCGGGGTGTCCTCAAGCTCCACGCTCTGGTTGAGTTTGCGGATTCCGAGGCAACGAAGATTGGCGATCTGACGCTTTGTCTCTCCGTTTTTGCTGATAACCTGTGTTACTTTAAGCTTTGCCATATTCTATATCTCCCATCTTAACCGTTAAACACTTTTGACATAGGAATACCACGAAGCCCTGCAACCGTATAGGCATCTCTCATCTCTGTAAGAGCCTGTACAGTGGCCTTTACAAGGTTATGAGGGTTTGAAGAGCCCTTTGATTTAGCAAGAACGTTCTGTATGCCGGCAGACTCGAACACTGCACGCATAGCACCACCGGCCTTTACACCGGTACCTGGAGCCGCTGGCTTCATAAATACCTTTGCGCCGCCGAAATGAGCTTCCTGCTCGTGAGGAATGGTAGTATTGATTACCGGAACCTTGACAAGATTCTTCTTTGCGTCCTCAACCGCCTTTGAAATGGCGATGGTAACCTCGTTTGCCTTTCCAAGACCATAACCTACAACACCATTCTCGTCACCTACCACTACGATGGCGGCAAAGCGGAAATGGCGACCACCCTTGGTCACTTTGGTAACCCTCTGGATGGCGACAAGTCTGTCTTTAAGTTCAAGATCAGATGTCTTTACTCTTTTTACATTTGTATTTGCCATAGTCTGTTACTTTAGAATACGAGGCCGCCTTCACGTGCAGCATCTGCCAAACTTTTAACTCTTCCGTGATAGAGATATCCTCCACGGTCAAAACATACTGTAGTGATACCGGCTGCAAGTGCGCGTTCAGCGACTGCCTTGCCTACGACAGCAGCGGCATCAATACCGTTTTTACCCTTGCATTCTGCGGCAAGAGCCTTGTCTATTGAAGATGCAGCGGCGAGTGTCTTGCCCTGCTCATCATCGATTACCTGAGCGTAAATAGCTTTGTTGCTTCTGAAAACAGCAAGACGAGGTCTTTCTGCCGTGCCGCTGACGTGCTTACGAATACGGTAATGAATTCTTTGTCTTCTTTCTATTCTATTCAATGCCATAATTCTGATCTCCTATTATTTAGCTGCTGCAGTCTTACCGGCCTTACGACGAAGCTGCTCACCGACGAACTTGATACCCTTACCCTTATAAGGCTCTGGCTTACGGAGTGAACGTACTTTAGCCGCAACCTGTCCTACAAGCTGTTTGTCACAACTCTTGAGAATAAGTACAGGATTCTCACCCTTCTTCACATCCGGAACCTCTGCGGTTATCTCGTCCGGAAGGAGGAGATAGATATCGTGAGAGTAACCAAGCGAGAAGTTGAGAAGGTTCTTTCCCGTGAGGGCTACACGATAACCCACACCGACGAGTTCCTGCTTGATGGTGAACTGCTCGCTTACACCCACTACCATATTATGTACAAGTGCGCGGTAAAGTCCGTGCATTGAACGGTGACGTGGCTGGTCTGTAGGACGGGCAAACTTAATCTGATTGTCCTCAATGGTGACGGTAATGTCCGGATCTACTTTCTGGGACAATTCGCCATGAGGTCCTTTAACCTTCACTACGTTGCCTGGGAGAAGCTCAGCGCTCACTCCGGTCGGAAGGCTTACAGGCAATTTACCAATTCTTGACATTTATTGTTCTGTTTTTAAATTAATATACATAGCATATAACCTCACCACCTACGCCAAGCTCTTTAGCTTCCTTGTCTGTGATGACACCCTTCGATGTGGAAAGAATGGCGATGCCGAGTCCGTTGAGGACGCGTGGCATATTCTCTACATCAGCGTACTGCCTGAGACCCGGAGTCGAAACGCGCTCAATTTTCTTGATTGCCGGCACCTTTGTCTGAGGATGATACTTCAGAGCGATTTTGATGGTATTCTGTGGCTGAGTCTCTACTACCTTGTAGCTGAGAATGTAACCTTTCTCGCAAAGGATCTGGGTAAGAGCCACCTTCATCTTGGATGAAGGAACCTCCACTACCTTCTTTCCTGCCAAATAGGCATTGCGAATCCTTGTGAGATAATCTGCAATTGGATCTGTCATATCTTTTAACTTTTTTAATTTTCTACCAGCTTGCTTTCTTTACTCCAGGGATAAGGCCGTTTGAAGCCATCTCACGGAACTGGATACGGCTGATGCCGAATGCTCTCATATATCCCTTCGGACGTCCTGTAAGAGAGCAACGATTGTGCATACGTACAGGTGAAGAGTTCTTAGGGAGTTTGTCAAGTGCAGCCCAATCTCCGGCTTCCTTAAGCTCCTTTCTTTTCTCGGCGTACTTAGCAACTAATTTCGCGCGCTTAACTTCGCGGGCTTTCATTGATTCTTTTGCCATATTCTTTACTTATTATGTTTTTTGAAAGGAACACCGAACGCTGCAAGAAGTGCGTGACACTCCTCATCAGACTGTGCGCTTGTCACGAATGTGATTTCAAGGCCGTGGATTCTAGGGTTCTTGTCAATGTCAACTTCAGGGAAGATAATCTGCTCCTTGATACCGAGGGTGTAGTTGCCCTGGCCGTCCATATTCTCAGCCACGCCGTTGAAGTCACGGATACGAGGGAGAGACACACGGATGAGTTTCTCGAGGAACTCGTACATCTTCACGTCGCGAAGAGTAACCTTGCAACCTACAGGCATACCCTTACGGAGTTTGAAGTTGGAAATATCTTTCTTTGAAACGGTCACAAGAGCCTTCTGTCCTGTGATAAGAGAAAGTTCTGCCGCAGCCTCCTCTACGATCTTGCGATCCTGTGAGCCTTCGCCAAGACCTTCATTGATAGTGATCTTGACAAGCTTTGGAACCTGCATTACGGTAGAATAATTGAACTGCTTCATAAGAGCGTCAACAATCTGCTCCTTGTACACTTTCTTAAGTGTAGGAACATATCCCGCTGGAGCTCCTGCCTGTCCTGCTGATGGTTTATTTGTCTTTGCCATAATTACTTAATCTCCTCCCCAGATTTCTTAGCATAACGGACCTTCTTGCCATCCTCGAATTTGAAGCCTACACGTGTAGCCTTACCTGATTTAGGATCGACAAGTGAAAGGTTAGAAACATTGATAGGGGCTTCCTGCTTGATGATACCACCCTGAGGAGCCTTTGTGTTAGGTTTTGTGTGCTTGCTGACCAGGTTAACACCCTCAACAATTGCACGATTCTCGGCAGGGATGACAGAAAGCACCTTTCCGGTCTTCCCCTTGTCGTTTCCCGCGATGACGATTACATTATCGCCTTTCTTGATGTGTAACTTACTCATAGTGTCAAATGTTAAAGGACTTCTGGTGCCAATGAAACAATTTTCATGAAGTTCTCACGGAGCTCTCTGGCAACAGGGCCAAAGATACGGGTTCCACGAAGTTCACCTGCGTTGTTAAGAAGAACACAAGCGTTCTCGTCGAAACGGATATATGAACCGTCAGCTCTACGGATTTCCTTCTTTGTGCGTACAACTACAGCCTTAGAAACTGTACCCTTCTTGGCGTCACCGCCAGGGATAGCACTCTTTATAGATACGACAATCTTATCTCCGACTGTCGCATAACGGTGGTTTGTACCGCCAAGCACACGGATGCAAAGAACCTCCTTTGCTCCGCTGTTGTCAGCCACCTGTAAACGTGATTCCTGCTGTATCATATTACTACTTAGCTTTTTCTACGATTTCAACTAATCTCCAGTTCTTTGTCTTGCTGAGGTGACGTGTCTCCATAATGAGAACCGTATCTCCGACACCGCACTCATTATTCTCGTCCTGAGCGACAAATTTGGTGGTCTTCTTGACGAATTTACCGTACAAAGGATGTTTCTCTTTACGTTCAACGGCAACTACGATGGTCTTGTCCATCTTGTTGCTGACCACTACTCCTGTTCTTTCCTTACGAAGATTTCTTTCCATAAGTCTGCTCTACTTTAGTTTTGTTTTTCTTTTTCAGCAAGGATAGTGATCATAAGAGCGATATCCCTTCTGGTCTTCTGAAATTTCGACGTATCCTCCAGCGGAGAAATAGCGTGATTGATCTTCATGGTGTCGAGGTTTGATTTCTCGAGAGCGATACGGTCGCGAAGGTCTGCTATAGACATTTCACGTGCTTCTGATGCTTTCATTTTCTTCTCCTCTGTTTACTATTCAACATAATCTCTACGAACAACGAACTTGGTAGCTACCGGGAGCTTGTTCGCTGCAAGACGCATAGCCTCCTTGGCAACTGCGAGCGAAACGCCCTCAGCCTCGAAAAGGATACGGCCCGGAGTGATAGGTGCTACGAATCCGTAAGGATCACCTTTACCTTTACCCATACGGGTATCGAGAGGCTTCTTGGTTACAGGCTTAACAGGGAATACCCTGATCCAAACCTGGCCTTCACGGTTCATGAAACGCGACATAGCCTGACGTGCAGCCTCAATCTGCTGGGCTGTCAGCCAACAATTTTCAAGGGTCTTGATGCCGAATGATCCGAAAGCCAGCTGGTTTCCCCTCTGAGCCATACCTTTCATACGGTTCTTTTGTTCCCTTCTGAATTTGGTTCTTTTTGGTTGTAACATTGCTATATTACTTTAATAATTTGTATTCTTTCTCCATCCCGTCAGGAGACACTCTCTCCTTCAAGGGGCTGCAAATTTAACACAATTATCCGGATATGCAAAATATTTTTAAAGATTTTTGACACGGAATTTTTATGCCAATTATTTGATAGATCAGCGAGTTATGAACTACCACCTAAAAAAGTTCCCCTGCTTTTCGACCGGAAGTCTGCCGGCGCAGCTCACTTAAGCTCTCCACGGGTCAGCACGGGTCATTTCTGCTCACCTCGGGTCATTTAAGCCCACCTCGGGTCATTTAAGCACCACTCGGGTCTCTGAGAGAAGCCACGGACTATCGGTTCAGAGGCGGTACGCTTCGTGGGTCCCTCCCGTTCACTAGTCTCGGGCATATGTCACGGGTGACAGGGCGCTTGGAAATTTAAATCGGCAAACGATCTGGCACCTTCCGTTCTTATTAGCTTGGCAACAGGCCGTCTGAGGATTAGAAGTCTCCGCCAAATCTTACACGTCAGACGGAACAAGCAAGGGAGGGCTCCGCCAAATCTTGCAGGGCAGACGGAACGGGCAGGGGACAAACGCAGGACACAAACGTAGGGTGCAAAGGCAGGACAAGGACGTGACAAGTTCTACGCACACAATCAGAATCTTTTCTAAAAATCGGAAGATCGCTGGAATTCAGAAGATCGCTGAAAATCAGAAGATCGCTCATCACGCTCTGAAGGGCCTACAAGGCACATCGCTGATCTTATGCCCCCTTTCAAAACAGGGCCTAAGAGCACCGATGTGCCACTGAGTGCGGTGTGGGGCACATCCGTGATCTTCCGGTTTTCAAAAATGCTGAATGACAATAATTTTTATTACTTGCGAAATATGAGGTAGGGCATTTAAGTTTCACAAGTACCACACAATGCTGAACGACAATACTTTTTATTACCTACCAAACTTGATGTAGAGCATTTTCAACAAGTTCCACCAAGGACATATCGGTTCACGACGATACACGCTTCGCGCTATCCCTCCCACTTCGTGGGTCCCTCTATCTTCACAGATCACGGGCGACCAGCCGCCTTTGAACCGATATATCCTTGGTGATATGTTATAAGAATTTAAGTTTCGCAGGTGCGAAACACCCATATATTCGGACTGTAAGGCCGAAAGCAAGTCCCGTTCCCGAGGAAAGGGACTTAGGGAAAGAGTAACGTAATAGACTCTAAACGAAGCGTGTGCGGGGGAAGAATGTTTCGCAAGTGCCGCACAATGCCGAATGACAATAAATTTTGGGAACGATATACGTGTTGATACTAAATGAAAGAACGCATCCTATTCGGGTGCGTTTTCCTTGTTCAATAAAGTCTGAGGTAAAGGGGTTATTCCCTCTCTCTCTGATTGAAATCTCAATAGAAAATTATCTGAAATAGATGAAATCGTACTTTCTAAAAAATACTCTACTAAAGGGAAATTGTTACCGCCATAAAGTAATCTATCTTTTTGAATATAATTTCCGTTATTCAATAGTTCTATGACAGATTTTAGCATTTCACTCAAATAATCCTCAGGAAGATTAGTGTCTATCACAGATTTCTCAAACGTATAAAGAATAACTTCCTCCCGTACTTCTTTCTTGAAGAAAAAATAGGCATATTCTTCTTCTCTTCCGCACCACTTAATCGAAAATACTATATCATTATTCGAAATATCGGTTGCGTAGGGATGAGTTTTATGCGCTTCTTCATCCCATTCAAGATTTGTGTCTTTTAGGGTATCTGGAGAACAATTT
>CAVHGF010000030.1:0-27157 GCA_963635625.1 Treponemataceae bacterium
CCGAATGCCGCACTGGCATTCTCCACAAGTTCCTTTTTCCATCTTGAGATCATCTTTGGCAGAGATGAAAATTTTTGGAAAGGGATGGGAGTTTTAAAGGTAATTATTGTCGAGGCTCCGGAGAAAATTCAGACCCTCTGCCAGTAATTGGTATGGTAACGACTTTAATTTGCAGACGAATTTAGATACACAGGCTATGAAAGAAGCTCAGGAATTTTTAAGCCTTTCCACTGCCAAAGGCGACGAGACCACGATACTCTCCTGCATGAGCGATGTCGTGGAGTGCGGCAACGCCCCAACTGACTTCCGTCAGATGAGGTTCAACCCCAAGGTTTACAACATCTGCAAGAAGCAGATAGATTATGTATGCAAGATGGTCGGCATCACCCCCGAACAGGTGGTTATCCTTTCGTTCATCATCGAGAACAAGGGCAGGCACAACTTTGACAAGCACGACCTTGCGCAAGCTATGGGCATGAGCTTCATCAAGCTTCTCTCCTACGACAAGGCTCTCAAGGGCCTCGCCGAGAAGAGACTCATCAACATCGTCCGTGACGACGTGCTCTGCGTCGGCAGAAAGACCATCGAGGCTCTCAACAAGAACGAACCTTACCGTATCCCCGAGACAAAGGGAGCCACCACGTCCGACGTCCTCAAGGAGATGAACGAGATCATCTCCGCACGCGAACGCGACAATCTCGACTTCAACACGATGCTCGACGACCTTGACTCACTCTTCAAAAACAGCAGCGAGACGGGCATTGTGAGAGCCGCGAAGGAAGCCGGCTTCGACTGCTCAAAGATGAACACCGAAGACAGGGTCATCTTCTACACCCTCATAAAGAGATACATCTACAACAACGACGATGAAGTGTGCTGGAGCGATTTCGACGACATCCTCGAAGACGAGTCCGAAGTCGGCTGCTACCGCTCGCGCTTCAATGCGGAGTGTTACGACCTTCAGGCGCTCCACATCATCGAGCCTCGCAACGACAATGGTATGGCCGATCCGGAGGCGTTCCATATCACGGATGCCGTGAAGGCCAACCTCTTCGCCGAGGTGGGAGGCGTGCGCAACCATAACCGCTGCTCAACTCTCAAGGTGACATCTTCCGCCGACATCCCGGCAAAGGAGCTCTTCTACAATATGACAGAGGGCGAGCAGATAAGGCGCCTCTCAAATCTTCTTGACCAGAAGAACTACAAAGCCACCTGCGAGCGTCTCAAGAACTCGGGCATGAGAACGGGCTTCACCTGCATCTTCTACGGAGGACCCGGAACCGGCAAGACGGAGAGCGTGTACCAGATAGCGAAGGCCACCGGAAGGGGCATCGTTCCCGTGAACGTGAGCGAAATCAAGTCCTGCTGGGTGGGCGAAAGCGAAAAGCTCATCAAGGGTGTGTTCGACAAGTACAACGCTCTCGTGAAGGAATCCGAGGTGGCCCCCATCCTTCTCTTCAACGAGGCCGACGCAATCTTCGGCATCCGTCAGGAAGGCGCCGAGAGAGCAGTCGACAAGATGGAGAACGCCATCCAGAACATCATTCTTCAGGAGATGGAGAAGCTCGACGGCATCCTCATAGCGACGACGAACCTCACCCAGAACCTTGACAAGGCGTTCGAGAGACGATTCCTCTACAAGATCAAGTTCAACAAGCCCGGCCTCGAGCCGAAGACCAAGATCTGGCAGTCGATGATTCCGGATCTCACCGCCGAGCAGGCCCGCGAACTTGCCGAAGGATTCGACTTCTCCGGAGGCCAGATAGAGAACATCTCGAGAAAGAAGATGATAAAGTCAATCATAGACGGAACCGAGCCTGACTTCGCGGAGGTGAAAGGCTACTGCGGGGAGGAGCTCATCCAGGGAAAAGGAGGGGAATGCAGAAAGATTGGCTTCTAAAAGGAGTAATATATAGCAACTGACGTTCTTTGAGATACCGGCCCACATTTGACCTTGTCCGCTGAAACCGGCGGATGTCGGGGATCGTAACCCCGATAACAATGTTTGAACAGTTCGAATGTCTGCGCCTGCGCTTCCTCGTCTAGCCCGCAGGAATGTACATCTTCGATGTACTGACAGGTACTGCGCGCTACGCCTTCGGAACCGCATGCTCAACATTCGCCGCGCGAGCCCCACGCTCTGACATCACCGGTATCTCTCAGGATGTCTTTCACACATCAATATGCCAAAGACAGTGATTTTGCCCGATACGTTCCCGACCACCATCTCCACCCTCTGGAAGGAGATCGGCCGTCTTGCAGTGGATGCCTGCGGCTGGGCTCTCTTTGACCCGGCACAGGAGCATTTCCTTGAAAACGTGGCCAGTCCCAGGTTCCGCAACAAGTTTTACCATCAGTTCACCATCCCGAAGAAGTCTGGAGGCGTGCGCACCATCACTACGCCCACCGGATACCTCAAGGGAGCGCAGAAGGCAATATCGCTTCTTCTGACGATGCTCTATGAAGCCCCCAAGTGCGTGAACGGTTTCACCGAGATGCGCAACGTCAGGACCAATGCGGACGCGCACGTCGGGAAGAACTACGTCTTCAATACGGACCTCAAGGACTTCTTCCCGAGCATCACTGCAGCGATGGTGAGGAAGACCCTCAGGGAGGCCGGGGTTAACGACGAGGTTGCGCATTACATCTCCATCGTCTGCACCGTCACGACCGACGGAGACGACCTCCCGGAGAATGTCCTTGTCCAGGGCTCCCCGGCTTCGCCGATTCTCTCGAACATAGTCTGCCGCAAGATGGACAGAAATCTGGAGTACCTCGCGAAGAAGTACGGTCTCACATATTCCCGATATGCTGACGACATCACCTTCAGCAGCATGCACTGCGTCTATTCCAAGAACGGGTCGTTTCTTAAAGAACTCCGTGAAGTCATATCCGGTTACGGGTTCACTATCAACGAGGAGAAGACCAGGCTCCAGAAGAAAGGCTCGAGACAGGAGGTCACCGGCATCATCGTCAGCGACAGGGTGAACGTCTGCCGCAAGTATCTCAAGAACCTCCGTGCGGAGATCTTCCAGATGGAGATGTACGGTTTCACGAAGGAGCAGTACCGCTCCGTTCGCGGCAAGGTCGCCTTTGTCGGAATGGTCCGCGGGAAGAATGACGAAGTGTACCGCAGGCTGCGTAACAGGGTCATCTCCATCAGGGTGTCGCCACAAGGAATGATTGCAAATGCCCACTGATATGATAACAGCACGTGATGAAATATCTTCAGCCGCAATAAAGGCTGTCCTTATAGACTTCTGGGAATACGCGCACAAGAACATCGAGTCCGTGAATTTTGACTTTCGGTTGGTGAAGGCCAAAGACCGATTCATCGATGTCGCACAGAAGGAAGCCACAAATCGCGGCTATACCGTCATGGACGCCTACTTGTATGCTTTCAGCGAATGGGACAGATACAAAGTGGAACTCTCGGAAGAACTTCGCAAGGAACTATCCGCCGTCCAGAAGGAGCATGCCGTGAACCAGATACGTGCCGTCCAGGTCGGATGCACCATCGAGCCGAAAATCAGGGAGGCATCCCTTCCCTACTGCATAGTGTATCAGAAATACCGCCTGAAGATCTGCATCCGCATTGACTACAAGAGTCACCTGGAATTCTATATCCGCTACCGCGATTTGGGGGACGAGCAAATAATTGACGGAATCCCGGAAATGATTTCGAACAGTGTGAGGTATATACAGAACTACGGGCCCCAGATGAGTCTGCGTGAAGACCACTATGACTATGCCTGGACATACCCGGAAAACTACACCGAATGATCAGCGAAGTCAAGTATCCGGCAATTGAAAAGGAAATAGTCAGCTTCTTCCGGAGTATATACTGCAACCAATCAGAATTACGTTTTTATTATGAGCAATATCCGATCTAACATCACCGAGCTCATGCAGGTCCTTGACATCACCCCTGCGGAGCATAACATTATGCTCGTGGGCAACCACGGCATCGGCAAATCCGAAATCCTCACTGAATACTACGCCGCCAAGGGAATGAGCGTCGTGGCGCTTTTCCTCGGACAGATGTCCGACCCGGGCGACCTGCTGGGCCTCCCGAGCAAGGACGAGGCCACCGGCAAGACCACCTTCATGCCGCCCTACTGGTTCCCGGTGGACGGCAAGCCAATCGTACTGTTCCTTGACGAGCTCAACCGCGCCCGCCCGGAAATCCTCCAGACCATAATGGACCTTGCGCTCAACCGCAAGCTCGCCGGCCGCAAGCTGCCGGAAGGCAGCCGCATCATCGCCGCCGTCAACGAGGGCGACCAGTACCAGCTCACAGACCTTGACCCGGCGCTCGTCAGCCGCTTCAACATCATCACCTTCTCCCCTACCGCTCAGGAGTGGCTTCTCTGGGCCAAGAAGGCCGGGGTTGACCAGAGGGTCATAGATTTTATACAAGAAGACTCCATCTGGCTCGACAAGACCCCCGACTCAAGGGAAGGCGCCGACACCGGTCTTGACAAGACCCCGGACCGCCGTGCGTGGAAGAGAGTGTCCGACATCATCTCGGGCACCCAGAACCTCAGCACCGCCCACACGAAGGCTATCAGCAGCATAGTGGGGGCCAAGGCTGCAAGCGCATTCCTTGCAAGCGTCGCCTCGAAGAAGATTCTCTCGGGCCGTGACATCCTCTACAACTTCGACAAGAACGTCAAGACCCTCGAAGGGTATCAGGTGCACGAACTCTCAGTTGTCAACGACGGCATCTACCGCTCGCTCGAAGTCGAAAAGGTTTCCGACAAGGACAAGGAAAAGATCTCCAAGAACATCGAAGCGTACTTCGACTTCCTTGCCAAGAACAAGAAGGAAGCTGCCGCTCACTTCGCCACGCTCTACGTGTCGAAGACCTACCCCGGAGCCGTCAGCTTCATCGTCAAGGAATGCAGGGTGCTCACTATGGCGCTTGTCATCTACGTCAAAAGCATCAAGGTCTGATAACGCGTATGGACAGCAGAATATCACAGATAATGGAAAAGTGGTACATTAGCTATGAGATGGCCCTTTTCCAGACCCTCTGCTCACACGACATCGTGGAGAACCCGGGCATGGAGTGCCCGGTGCGATGCGGCCGCGGAAGGATAGAATACAACCCGGACTTCATCAGGGAGATGAGTGACTGGGCGCTTGAGGAGGCCCTCAAGACGGAGGCTATCCGCATCCTTCTCAAGCACCCGTACGAACGCCGCCCGGACCAGTGCAGCGGTGAGGCTATCGCGCTCGGAAGCAACGTATGCATAGGTGACCAGTACCATTACGGCAACTTCAAGATCGAGACCCCGAAGGACTTCGACCTAGAGCCCAACCAGCCGTTCGAGTGGTATGCCCGAAAGATTCAGGAGCTCCTGCCTCAATCCGATGACGGATATGGAGACGGAGTCCCGTCTTCCAGCCCCGGCAACAGTCAGGAAGAAGGACAGAGTCAGGGCGACGACAAGAGCAGCGAGGCCCAACAGAAAGCCAGCGAACACCGCGGACGCAACCAGGCCCTCAGCGAACTCTGGGAGGAGGACGATATGTACGTCGCGAAGATCAACGGCATCATAGAATCCACCACCAAGTGGGGCTCCCTTGCCGGCAACTTCGCCGAACAGCTCAAGGCTTCCACCAAGGCGAAGATCAACTGGAAGACCGTCTTCGCTGGGTTCAGGGCCAGCGTCCTGAGCAGCAAGCGCAAGCTCACGCGTATGCGCCCGAACCGCCGCAGCGGCTTCGACCAGATGGGTTCCATCCGCAGATTCGACACCAGGCTGCTCATCGCGGTGGACGTGTCAGGCTCCATCTCCTCCGAAGCACTCTCCTACTTCTACGGTGTGGTCAACAGCGCCTTCAAGTACGGGTTCGAGGCAATCGACGTGGTGCAGTTCGACTGCGGCATCACCAAGACCCAGAGCCTCAAGAAGACTATGCAGGAGGTCACCGCCCTCGGACGTGGCGGCACATCCTTCCAGGAGCCGGTGGACTATGCCAACGAGAACGGCTACGACGGCCTTCTCATTCTCACCGACGGATACGCTCCCGCCCCGACGCTTCCCGACGGTATGCGAAGCAAAATAATCTGGGTCTGCCAGAACCAGGACTGCTACGAAGAGCACCACGCTTGGATGTCCAAGCTCGGAAGGGTCTGCACTATGGAAATCCATTGACAGAGGGCAGGCGATGATTGACAAGGAATACGCCGGGACGCTGATACGCAATATTGACCAAGACCTCTGCAACACTCTGGTCGGTGGCTATCCCAACCGCGTGCACATACGCCTTATCTCAAGGTTCGAAGATGAGAGGCTCAATCTCATCGGAGAAGGGCTGTCCAAGATGTGGGACAGGCTGATGTCCTCCTGCAAGGGATACGAGCAGGGACGCGCTCTGCTTGTTTCGGAAAAAGCCCTTGCATGCCTCATAAGAAAAGGCGTAGACAAGAAGGACATCAGAATGAACGGCACGAACGCCAGGGTGCAGCTCAACAATTTCACCTATTACGTCGACAAGGAGGGTGCCGGATGTTCCGCAGGACCTTGCGGTTACAAAGGCTCCTGGAGCCGCATACCGACGCGTTGGATAGCCCTGTCCGGAGAGGACTTCGCGGACTTTATGTTCGAGTTCGACGACCTCGTCGCGGACATTGTAACGGAGATTGACAAGATAATCCTCGAGTACAGGATCAAGGCGGCGCAGTATGATATCCTCTGTCAGAGCGTGAACCATCTCGGGGAGCTTTTTCTGAAACAGGGCGGTATCAGCTGGAATGTGGAGACGGATTTCACCGATACAGACACTCCCGTCACATTCAGCGACGGGGATCACCAGCCCATACATGAGCACATCCCGACCGAAAGGCTCACGGATGTCTTCCAGACGATCCCTGAAAGGATGTCCGTCCAGCCTCTGATACCGAAGTTCAAGCGCCTTGGCTGGAAGGACAGGCTTCTTGATGACAGCGACCTTGACAGCTTTTTACCTTAATCTGATACGACGCTGAGACAATGATTGATAAGGACTACGCCGGACAGAAGCTGCAGACCATAGGGGACGAAGTCATTAACGCGGAATTCAGGTACTGCAAGGATGACGATACGGATTTCGAGGAGAAGCGGGAGTTTATGCTCGGCGAGAGGCTCACGATTGTACAGCTGACGCATGAACGAGAATGTCGCGAAGAAAATTCCCTGATGGATTGCAGAATTGGAGGCTAGCGAGAGCATTCCTGCTAAATAATGAACTACCGGTAGAAAGAATTTAGTAAATTTGACGTATTAATCCACATAACACATACAATTTCGCATGAAGATACTAACGACCAGCGACTGGCACCTCGGCAATCTGTTTCACGGCAACGACCGTCTGCCCGAGCACAAGCATTTTCTCCAGTGGCTCCTGGGAAAGATTCAGGAGCAACAGCCGGACGCCCTGCTGATAGCGGGGGACGTTTTCGACAACGGCAACCCTTCGGCTGCCGCACAATCGGCATACTACGAGTTCCTCGCCGACGCCACTCAGGCATGCCCCGGCATGCAGATCATCATCACGGCAGGCAATCATGACTCTGCCAGCCGTCTGGAAGCGCCGCGAGCTCTGCTGACCCGCCACAAGGTTGAGATACGTGGCAACATCCATAGGACCTGGTATGCTTCTGGAGATGAAGGCAAATGGATTATAGACTATGATGACCTTTGCGTCCCCGTTTCCGGAAAGGAAGGCGACAAGGCTGTAGTGCTCACTGTTCCCTATCTTCGCAGCGACATCCTTCAGAACGCCAGCTACTCAGAGGGAGTGAACGGCTTCCTGCGTGCACTGACGGCACACGCAAGGGGGAAATATCCCGACACGCCTCTCATCCTGATGGCACACTTGTACGCCAAGGGTGCGGAGATAGCTTCGAAAGATGCCAGTGAGAAGATAGTCATCGGCGGACAGGAAGAAGTGAATATGGAAGGATGGACCGATCATCCGGACTATATGACCTGCGGACACATCCACAAGCGCCAGCACATATGGAATACCGACTGGGCCCGATATACCGGGAGCGTACTCCCGATGTCCTTCGCGGAGATTGACTACAAGCATGGTGTTGATCTTGTCTCTTTCAGTGAGGAGAAAAAGCGGCCGTCCGTAGATTTCATTGAGTATGTCCCGCAGCACAGGCTCCGCGTCCTTCCTGAAGATGATTCCGAACTGACGCCAAATAAACTGGAAAAGCTCATCAATACCGAGCTCAAAGACAGAGTGGACGGAAAGCTCGATGACAACTTCGAATACCTCGTGCTGAAGGTAAAGCTGGAGAAAGTAAGCAACGATGACATCACGGCACTTGAAGCTGTCGTCAAGACAAAGAACGCCGTCCTCTGCAGGATTCAGAAAATCATCCCTGCGCTGGATCTAACCACAATCAAGGGGCAGGAGCAGATACACAGCATCGACGATATCCTTAACCGAGACCCTCTGGAGACGCTCAAGGAGACCTTCGCAGTCAAGAACAGCAAGGAGATGACGGCGCACCAGGAGGAAATGCTCAAGACATTGCTGGAATCAATCAACGAAAACACTGCGAACGTATGAAATTCATAAAGCTGGAAATACTTAATCTTGCCTCCCTTGACCGCAAGGAGGGCGAAACCATCAATTTTGAAGAAGGAGCCCTTGGCAGCAGCACCATCTTCAGCATCGTGGGACCTACCGGAAGCGGCAAGTCCACCATTCTCGACGCAATCTGCCTTGCCCTGTACAACAGGACTCCGCGCTATCCCAAAAAGAAGGGTGACCGAAATCAGAACATAGAGATTTTCGGAGAGCCTGACGATGGCGAGAAGAGCCGTCTCGCACCAACAGACCCCCGCAACATCCTTACCAAGGGGAAGAAAGAGGGATACAGCAAGCTGACCTTCCTTGCGAACAACGGCTGCGTGTACCGCGCGGAATGGTATGTCAGATTCCAGAGGGTCAATTACGGCGATGTCATCACATCACTCTACAAACTCGGCACGGAGAATGGCCAGCCTGTAGAAGAGAACGCCAACTGGGAGGACCTTCCGTCCATCATAGGACTGGACTACGAACAGTTCCTCCGAACGGTTCTCATTGCCCAGGGGTCATTCGCCAATTTCCTTACCGCCAAAGAGAACGAGCGCTACGAGTTGCTTGAGAAGCTTATCGGATGCGAGGATCTCTATGCAAACATCGCGACAAAGATAAAGGAGAAGAAAGATGCTGCCGTGAAGGCCTATGATCAGATCGTCGCTTATTTCTCCGCTCAGGAGAAAGACCTGATCCCGGAGGAAGAACTTGCTGCTCTCAAAGAGGAGGTCTCCAATCTTGAAGAAGCTGAAAAGAAAGCAAAGGAGGAGCTGGGGAAGATCGCGGAAGCCTTGAACTGGTATTCCGACGAAGATAAGTTCACGGAGAACATAACTCGATATGAGGGCGATTTCAACACCGCAAAGCAGAATCTCGATAACATAAAGGAGCTGTCAGACAAGCTCTCTCTGCGCGATGCCACATTGCCAGCCGTCGCCCTGCATAAGGAAATCCTTGCCTGCAACGAGAACATAAACAAATCCATCGAGACGCTCAAATCTCTGGGCGGGAGCATCTCCGGCAAAGAGCAGGGCATCAAGGACGAAGAAGCCAATCTGGCTTCGCTGAAGGACGCCGCCAAGAGCAAGGCGGACGAGTTTGAGGCACAGAAACCGCACATCAACAAGGCCCGTGAAATCAAAGCAAAGCTGGAAGCCGCCCTGAAGGTCGTATCTGAAAAGACCACTGCAGACGAGGAGGCAAAGATCGCATTCAACAAGGCCCAGCAGGCCGTCAAGGACAACGAGGCTGAAATAACCAAGGCCGGCGAAGCTGTAAAGAATGCCGAGACAAAGTTGGACGAAGTTATCAAGGCTGGTGAGGAGAAAGGCGACGAGTTGAAGAATAAAGCAGCCGATGCTGCTTCAATGCATGAGGATGAATTGAAAAAGCTCGAGGGCAAGGATGCTGACAAGCTTCAGGAAGAAAAAAGCAAGGCCGATAGCGCACAGACAGACATCAAGGATGCGATCCGAATCCGTGGAGACATCAAGGCAAAAGCCGGTGACCTGAAGTTGAAGCAGGACGAGCAGAAGGCCCTTTCGTCGCGTAACAAAACGATAGATGAAGAGCTGAAGAAGTTCGACATCGAAGGTATGACCCGCGAGTTGGACACCCTCAAGAAGTCTTACACCCTGATGACCAGCGAAAACTGGGAAATGCATCGCGAGACTCTTGAAGACGGAGCTCCTTGCCCCCTCTGCGGAGCAACACACCATCCATACAGCTCGAAGGAGGCTTTCCTTCCAGTCGCTGGTGAATTGAAGGGCCTGATTGCGGCTAAGGAATCTGACCTCGGCAAAGCCACTGAAGGCAAGCAGGCGCTTGAAGGCGAAAAAAGCACCAATCAGGGCAAACTTGACAGCATTGCCGAAAACATCGAGTCACTGACAAATGAAATCAGCGGACTCACCGACCAATGGAGTCTGGTGGCAAGCCGTCACTCCGACTGGCCTGAAGATGCGGATTCTCTTTCAGCGATGAAGAGCGGCATTGACAAGGCGGCCTCGGATGCCGCAGAGAACCTGATTGCTTACAACAACCTGATCAAGAATGCGGAGCAGTTGCGCAAAGCCAAAGAAACTGCCGAAAGGAACCTCAGGGAACACTCAGAAAAAGAAGCTGCTCTGAAGAAAGCAGCCGAAGACAAATTGACTGAAGCGAAAACTGCTCTGGCGGCAGAACAAGGCAAGACCGGGAACCTGCTCAGACAGCAGACTGAGAAGGAGGCTGCAATGAATGCCGCAAAAACGGCCCTCGACAATGCTACAGCAGACGTGAATACAAAGAAAGAAGCCTTGAAGGCTGAGATTGGCGACAAGGATCCGGAGGTTTACGAGAAAGAACTCTCCACGGCCAAGGAGTCCGCCGACAATGCCGTGAAAGAGAAAGCCGAATCCATAGGCAAAATGCGCGAAGAACTTGGCGGGTTGCAGGGGCGGGTGGAGGCGACCAAAACGGCGCAGACTGCTGAAGAGGGAAAACTTTCCAAGAAAAAAGAAGACTTGGAGAAGTGGCTCACAGCATACAACAGCGACGAGAATCATTCACATCCTCTGAGCAAGGATGATATAGCCACACTCTACTCGGCCACCGATGACTGGGAAAAGATTCGTCAGGAGCAAAAGGGCCTGACAGAAGAATACACGTCGGCCGAAACCACTCTCGAAAATGAGAAGAAAAAGCACGATGACCATCAGTCCAAGAAACCTGCCGAGGAGAAAGAAGCGCTCGCTGAAAGGGAACTTGAGCTCAAAGGTATGTCCAACGCCAGGCTTGTTGACTTAAAAGCGCGTCTCCAGCGTCACGACAACGCCACGCAGCAGATGGTCAGTATGTATGACAAGAAAAAGGAGTCGCAACTCCTTAAGGACGAATGGGAGGAGATCACAGATGCAATCGGTGGCGACGGAAAGACTCTCCGCAAGATAGCGCAGTGCTATACACTCCGTTTCCTTATCGAGCACGCCAATGTCGAGATCCGCAAGTTCAACACCCGCTACGAACTTCAGCAGGTGAAGAACTCCCTGGGAATCCGTGTCATTGACCATGACCGCGCCGATGACGTGCGTGACACGACATCCCTTTCCGGAGGTGAGACCTTCATCGTCAGCCTTGGCCTTGCGCTCGGCCTGTCTTCGCTCTCTTCGCGAAACATCTCCTTCGGGAACCTGTTCATTGACGAAGGTTTCGGCACACTCGACCCTGATACACTTGCCACAGTAATAGACTCTCTGGCAATGCTCCAGTCATCCCAGGGCAAGAAGGTCGGTGTGATAAGTCATACCGATACAATGTCAGAGCGCATCACCACGCAGATCAGGATCATAAAGAACGGCAGCTCCGGCAGCAGTCACGTTGAGATTTATCCCCAATAGAAATTTGAGATTATGATACTTACAATTTGCGATATTTGTGTAATCACTGATTCAATAACCGCAAAAACGCCTCAGACCCCTCTCAAATTGGCTTAAAAGTCAGAGCAGATGGAAAGAGTTGGACACTTTTGAAGTACATTAAGGAAAAATAACGAAGAAAATATGGCTTTCAACTACAGACAAATCAACCAACGTGTCATGATTGACACAGTCAAGAGTTACCAGACAATCCCGCAGCTTGCCGCAGCAATCCGCTCCTCTATTCAGAACCAGTATATGGTTTCCGAAGAGGACAACGTTGTCGCTCCAGCAGTAAAAGGTGTCGAAACCTCATATATCGTTTCCGGCAAGCGCAGTTTCGAGGCGGCCAAAGGATATCCCGGAAAGAGAGTAGCGGTTCTGAATTATGCGAACAACCACAGCATCGGCGGCGCTCCTTTCGATGCCGGAGCACAGGAAGAATCCCTTTGCAGATGCTCCACTTTGTACCCTTGCCTTCAAGCAATGGACGTGCCTTTCTATCAGAAGCACCGGCGGGACTATGATGGCGGAAGATTGACCATTATGGGCAATGACGACCTCATATACACTCCTGATGTGATCGTATTCAAGACTGATGAAAGGACTGAACCGATCGAGCCGAAGATGATGCCGGAGAGCGACTGGTACAAAGTCAATGTCATCACCTGCGCCGCTCCGGAGCTGCGCGGAAAGCCCCAGACTTATCCTGACGGGTATCGTGAGCTTATCGCAAAGCGCATCAAGAGAATCCTTGATGTGGCGGCCAAGGAGCAGAATGAGGTTCTCATTCTCGGAGCATGGGGATGCGGCGCTTTCGGGAACTCACTCAATGTTGTTGCAAGCGTATTTATGGAGTTACTGCCGAATTATGGCTTTGAGATTGTTGAATTTGCGATGTCAAAGGGTGACGGACAGGACTCCCCTTTTGCCGCCGAGATTAAGCAGCACCAGAAGGATAAGCTCATTGAAACGGATGAAGAGAGAAGGTTCCGCTCGCTCCTTACGGCGACCGGCCGTGAAGGCATAGAAGACGTTCTTGACAAGCTCAAGAAGGGTGATTTCTTCACAGCTCCAGGGTCCGTCGTTCATCACAGCAACTGGAAAGGAGGTCTTGTGAATCATTCCCTCAAGGTCTATGACGAGGCTATGAAACTTCGCGCAGAATTCCTTGCCCAGAACCCGGGGCACGAATCTGAGGTTCCTGCCAACAGCGTCACCATTGCCGCTCTTCTTCACGATGTATGCAAGTTCGACCAGTACCAGATAGGCCTTGACGGAAAGCCTCATCATAAGAAACCCCTATTCTCCCTTGGCGGGCACGGATTCAAATCGGTAGTTCTCCTTCAGTACTGGGGTCTGAAGCTCTGTCCTATGGAGATGATGGCAATCCGCTGGCATATGGGCAGGGCCGACATCAAATCAGACGACGAGCTCAGAGTATACCAGGACGCTCTTAGTCTTGAAATTGTCAAGATCATCGTCAAAGCCGACTACAACGCAACGCATAACAGCTAATTCTTATTCACTATGGCTGAAGCAGCATCCCGACGAATGCCACCGTCAAGCGCAGCATCGGCAATTCCGGAGTAGATAAAGATATAAAAGATTGCATATGACGATATATTTCAATCCACGTTATGACTCTTCGGTCTTCCTGACTGCATCGGATTGCGGTCTGGGGAAGACTTTCGTCGGTAAGGAAGCTCTCCTTAGCGAGCTTGAACTGCGTGCAGGTCTCACCTGCGCGAACGCGGAGCACGCTGACCGCGTCATCGCCTACTTGGAAGCAATGCAGGCGGCGCTGTCCGCTGCCAAAGCCAAGGGCGGCACCATCTTCTATGCCGAGTCCTTCGAAAGGGATGATTTCGGGACGGCCGAGTTGATGCTCAGCTGGAGAGACGCCCTGGTGAAGGTAGGCTGGGACGGCAAGAGCGTCGCTGAGAGCGATAAGATTCAGGTGCTCTCCCAGATTGAGGGGCACTTCAACTGCCCGGGCTCTGCCGACAGGTGGAGAACCATACTCTCGGTGGCAGCCAAGAGGCCTGTGCTCAGAGCATCCGACCGCATCATCGTGGAGTGCCCGAAAGAGGCTCTCGAGCCGGTCCTTGTGAAGCTGTTCGATTCCATCAACGCACAGTACGGGACTCCGGTGGTCGAGTACCACTTGGTGAAGACTCCCGTATCCAAGTATGGCAACGGATTGACATCCAGATGCAGAATCATGGACTTCGACAACGAGTACTCGGCCCACGAGTGGATTGCATCGCAGGACCTCTCAGAAGAGGATGTCGTGGCGGAGGCCGACGAGGCTCTGCTCGGAGACATCCTGCATACACTCGGCAAGCCCGGCATCGGTGCGGCCGACGAGGGGATCGGCGCCGTGATGCGTCTCCTCCCTCTCGGGCTGTCGCTTTTCAGATACCCTGCCGACATCACATCGCTCCAGTCCTATCTCCAGTCTCCGAAGACTCCCCTCGGGAAGCTTCACACGAAGGAGGAGAAGAAGGATGGAACACCTTTCTATAGGGGCGTCTCACGCCAACTCTTCGAGCATATCTGCTCCGAGGGCGGCTTCGGAAAAGGATGGGATGAAATCCTTGAGAACGCGAAGTACGGCTGGGAAGGTGAAGAGCTCGACGAGAAGAACTGCAAGAGCGCACTCAAGTTCATCGGTATGTGGAATCAGAGCAAGGGTCTCCCTGCAGGAGAGGCACCCGTCGCGGGGGTCATCACCTTTGTCAAGAACCTTAACACCTGGGCCGGTAGCAATGTCAATCCAGAGAGCGAGCTCAACGCACAGTTCCAGGCTCTGCAGCGCAGCTGCGGAGCGGTCCTGCGCCTGCTTGAGAACTGGAAGGGCGAGACCATCCCCGTGGAGAAGTTCTGCCGCTGGGCAAGCCACATCTGCACTCCGATAAACATCAGCACGGACTATGCACGCCTCGGGGCGATGAATGTCATCGGCAATGTCGCCGACATCTTCTCCCCTGCCGGACACCTTGTCTGGTTCGCATCCACGACCGACAACAGCATCCCGTTCGAATATGACTTCCTCTCGAGAAGCGAGATAAAGGCGCTCAATGCAGCCGGCGTTCTTGTTCCCGAAAAGGAGCAGGCCGCAAGAAACGAAAAGGACTACAAGATGGAAGGGCTCTGCCGCTGCGGGGACGTGACCATCGTCACCTGCCGCCGCATCAGCGGTGTGGAGACCACCCAGAGCGCCCTCCTTGCCGAGATTGCAAGCTGCATTGCTTCAACTGAAGGTGCTTCCATCAAGAAGTCAGCCTCGGGTGATGTAGAGACAGACCACGGCAAGGCCACGGTCCATCGTTTCGACCCGAAGATCCTCGAAGGGTTCCACCGCGAGGCGGAGAGCTACAGCAGCATCAACACCCTCCTTATGAGCCCGGTGGACTACCTTCTGGACTATGTGAAAGAATACCGCCAGTACGGTACCGAGGAGGTCGCCGACGTGCAGACCACTGAGGGCAACGTGGCGCACGCCTATATAGAGACCCTCGGTCAGAAATGCTCCTATGATCCGAAGGCGATGATGAATATGCACAGAGAGATCTTCAATGCGCTCCTTGACGAAGTCATCTCCGAGAAGGGCCTTATCCTCTGCTTGGAGGAGAACCGTCTGGAGGAGAAGAGCTACAGGGTGAGTCTTCGCGAGAGCGTGGAGATTCTCCTAGGCATCATCATCGAGAACAACCTCACCATCGAAGGGTTCGAGTATGAGTCCACGGCGGAACTTGCCAACATCGGCCCCGTATATGCCAAGATCGACTGTCTGCTGAAGGACCCGAAAGACGGAAAGTACGTCATCATCGACTTCAAGTACAACAGCGGCAAGACCTACTTCCGCAAGATCAAGGAGAACCGCGAGCTTCAGCTGGCCGTCTACCGCAAGGTCATTGAGAAGGGAGGATTCCGCAAGGATGCCGAAGGCAACAAGATTGACATCCCGGCCGGCGAAGTCAAGTTCATCGGATACTACGCTATCCCGAGAAAGACTCTCTTCACCCCGAAAAACACCCTCCTGGACAATGACGCTGTAGAGGAAGTCGAGCAGAACGACTCGCTGGACATCTTCGATATGGCCGCCAAAGGATATGTCTACCGCTGGAGCCAGCTCTGTCAGGGCATCCTCGAGGAGGGAGAAGGACTGAAAATCGCGGACCTCGACTATACGGCCCAGCAGGATCTCTATCCGCTCGAGCATGACTTCGACTTCGACAAGCAAGACCTCAAGGCCAAGGCCTACGGGGACAAGAACATCACACTGAAGGGAGGACTCAAATAGAGACGCTATGAAGAATATCAAATACCTTAACGCCGGAGCAGGTTCCGGAAAGACATATTTCCTCACCAACACCTTCGCGGAGCACGTGGAGAACCACGAGTGCACCTCCTCGGAGGTCATCATGACGACCTTCTCCGAGAAGGCCGCCGCCGACATCAAGCGCAACGCCCGCATACGCTTCCTCGAGAAGGGAATGTACGCCGAGGCCACCGAGCTTGACGCGGCGTCCATCGGCACGGTGCACGCAATCGCATACAAGTATATCAAGAAGTACTGGTACCTTCTCGGCATCAGCGCCAAGTGCGAGGTGATGAACGACGACAACAAGGAGGCGTACATCAACCTGACTCTCGGAGGATCAACCTCCGCTGAGGACATCGCGGCTTTCCGCGCCTACGCAGAGAAGGTGGACCTCAAGGAGATGATGTCCTCCCGTCTGGACTATGACTTCTGGAAGAAGGCCGTCTCCGGGATCATCTCCAAGGCAGACAGCATGGGCATCGCCGACCTCGCGGAAAGCCACAGCAAGACTCTCGAGCTGATTGACCTGACCTGCAGCGCCAACGAGCACTACGCTATCATCCGCGACTGTGCGAACCGTATCTTCACCATCGCAGAGAAATGGCGCGAGAGCTTCGAGCAGTACAAGAAGGACAACTCCATCATCGAGTACAACGACATGGAGAACTACTTCCTCGCTATGCTCAAGGAAGAGAAGTACAAGGTCGTGCAGGATGAAATCCGCGAGAGCATCAAGTACGTGTTCGTCGACGAGTTCCAGGACTCCAACCCCAAGCAGCTGGAGATATTCGACCGTCTCAGTGACCTTGTCACGAGAAGCTACTGGGTGGGCGACCCCAAGCAGGCTATCTACGGATTCCGCGCCTGTGACACATCACTTGTCCAGGCCCTGACTGACAATATCCGCGGAAAGGAAAAAGCGGGAGAAGATGGTTTTAAGACCGACACCCTGGATGTCTCCAGACGCTCCCTCAAGCCCCTCGTTGACTTCACCAATGACGTCTTCGTGAAGGTCTTCCCTGAGCTAGACAGGGAGGATGTGGTCCTTGAGCCGACCTATAGAACGGAGTCGCTTCCCGGAGGCATCCCGAACCTCCAGCACTGGAACTGCCCGCTCAAACCTGGCAAGATTCTCAAGAACGGAAAAACTGGTGCGCCCGGTGTCCCCAACAAAGATGAGACCATTACGGGTTTAGCTTCTGAAATACGCCGCATCCTTGATGGAAGGGCTGACATTAAACAGGTCTTTGACAAGGATACGCGTGAGCTCCGCACCATTAAAGCCTCCGACATAGCAGTGCTTTGCCGCACGAAAAACGATGTCGAAAAAATTGTCGCCGAGTTTACCAAGTACAGAATCCCGGTTGTCATCAAGGGCACTGCGGATGCCACCAAGCTGGAGATCCGTCTGGTCCTTCTGATGCTCAACTATATCCTCGGAGACTCGAAGCTCCTCACCGCAGAACTCTCAAAGCTCTGCTGCGGCCTTTCACTCGGGGATATCCTCGGAAAGGACTATGAGGACATCCAGAAGCTTACGGACTTCCTTCTCGAGTATCGTGAGTCACTCTCCGACAAAGGCATCTCAAGTATCGTAAGGGGTCTTGTCATCCGTATGGACCTCCTTGACACCTGCGCCAAGTGGGGCGAGGCTGAGACCAGGAAGGACAACCTTATGGCTCTTATCCAGAACGCGAGGGACTACGAGGCCAACTGCCTCACGCTCGGCATGAGCGCCACCGTCGAAGGGTTCATATCCCAGATTGAGGCTGGAGAGATAAAGGTGGAAGGATACGCATCCGAAGGCGTGAACATCCTTACCTATCACGGATCCAAGGGTCTCCAGTGGCCTCTTGTCATCCTCTTCTCATTGAGCAGTGATTTGCTATCTGACAAACAGGTATCCAAGAGTTTCCTTTGGGATGTCAGAGCTGTACGAAAAGAAGTTCCAACTGTCAATAATTTCTATCCCGGCTATTACATTACATACTCCCCGCGCCTGCACAATGTTTATGGCGGTAAACTTCCTGACGAACTCCGCAATGGCATAGACCAAATTACCGGAGCAGGTAACTATTCTGAATACATTGACGCTCAGATAAAGGAAGGTAGACGACTTCTATATGTGGGCACTACAAGAGCTAGAGATATTCTCGTTGAAGTGGGGCAATTTGATAGTAATGTCAAAGGTTGCAGGTTTTTAACAGATACTCTTCGTGAGATCTATCCAAATATAGGATGGGAAGCAAGTATTGGAAAGAACTGGGCCAGCAACACTTATCAGGAGATCTGGGGCCCCGGCTCACCGAAGTTCTTCTACCGTGAGATAGATGCCGAGGATGCTCCTTCGGAGCCTCTCGCCCCGACTTATGACTGTCTTGAGAAGGTCGCTCCATGCAGCGAAACCAAGGCGAAGAGAGTGTCCCCGAGTTTCATCGGTGACGAGGAACTGGTGAAGGCCACGACGACCTCCTGCCTCAATGACGACGGGCACCCGTTCCCTCAGCTCATCTCGAAGGCCTCGAAAGCCAAGGATGACGAGGTCGGCACCTGCATCCATAACATCTTCGCCGCTTACGACCCCACCGCTGCAAGAGCGAAGAGCGTGAAGATTGCAGCGCAGACAATCGAAAGACATAGTCTGAAGGATGTGCTAACCAGCCCTGAGGCGGTGATTTCATCCATTGAGTCTCTCTGCGGATTCCTTGCGAAGACCTACGGCAAAGCCGTCAGAATAGAGCACGAGCTCCCGTTCAGAGAGCTCCGCAACGGCCAGATGACCATCGGATCCATCGACCTTGTGTGGTTCACTTCCGAGACGGAATGCGTCCTTGTAGACTTCAAGAACCTCCCGCACGCGGACAGGGACGTTCTCAACCCTGAGAGCAAACGATTCCTCGGGCACTACGCTCCTCAGCAGAGAGCCTACAGGGATGCCCTCACAAGAGGCGGGCTCACGGTCTACGCGAGCCTCATCTACCTCTCGATGCAGGGGAAGGTCATCGCCCTGAACAACTAATCAGGGGCACAGAGCGAAAGCAGACTATGTCCTCTACCCTACTCCCCTATCTGTTCGTAATCCGTATGCGCCCGAGCCTGTCAACCAAACCCATGAACTCGTCTATATCCTTACGGACGGAGTCCTGCCAACCGTCGCTCAAAACCTTCTTGAAAGATGTGTTGAAACAAAGCTTCTGCCCGGTGAACGGTATGGTCACCTTTATCCCCACGGTGCTGTTGCCCCGGAGCTTGTAGGAGATCCTGTATTGGGAATTCTCGGCGAACTCATCAAGAAGAGAGCCGACACCGGTCTTCCTTATATCCAGAAGGCGGTCCCTTTTCTCCAGCTCAAGGACAATCTTGCGGCATCGCTCCCTGATCGCTTCTTCCTCTGTCCAGATATGCCTTCTGACTTCCTTCTCATCAAGCTTCTGCCTCTTGAACGTGTACACGGTTCTGGCAACCGCCGTCTCGAAGATATCTTCAATATCTATGTAGACGCCAGCCTTTCGCGCACTGAGCACCTTCTCACGGAAGTTGCTCAGAATAGTGTCTATGATTTTGTCTCCGGTAGAGTTCATTGCCTGTACTACTTCTTAGCCGTCTCGACCTTCTTACCGAGGATTCTGTCAATCATGCCGTACTCGAGAGCCTCCTTGGAGGTCATCCAGAAGTTGCGGTCAGCATCTGCGAACACCTTCTCATAAGGCTGCCCGCTATGCTCGGAGATGATGTTGTAGAGCTCTTCACGGCACTTCTCTATCTCCTTGGCCTCAATGAGGATGTCGGAAGCCTGTCCCTTCGCACCCCCGAGAGGCTGATGTATCATTACCTTGGAGTGCGGGAGAGCGGAACGCTTGCCGGGGGCTCCGGCGCAGAGAAGGATGCTTCCCATACTTGTGGCCATCCCCGTGCAGATGGTGGCTACATCAGGGTTGATGAGCTGCATCGTGTCGTAGATGCCGAGGCCGGAAGAAACGACTCCGCCGGGAGTATTTATATAGAGGGAGATGTCCGCCTTGTCATCGACGGATGCAAGGTAAAGGAGCTGCGCCTGCACGATGTTGGCGACATCGTCATCGATCGGAACTCCGAGGAAGATGATGCGGTCCATCATAAGGCGTGAGAAAACGTCCATCGACGCCACATTGAGCTTGCGCTCCTCTATGATGGACGGATTGAGATATGCGTCAACTGCTCCGACATAACGGCCGAGAGTCATCGGGCTGATTCCCTGCGAGAGACTCGCGAATTTCTGAAAATCTATATTCATACCTATGTATACTCCCAAATTGATTTGTTATTTCCTACCTACGTATACTGCGGCAACGAAGCATCCCGCAACGTGGCGCTCAAGTGCGGTTTCTTCCCGAAATGGGAAGCCTACAAGGAGACGGTCAATTCTGGCTACGGGCGTGAAACTTTTGCCTCAGGAGTATCGTATAATGAGTCCCGTCTCAAGAATGTCCAATATCTTTTCAAATATTTCACTGACAGTTTTTCAATCCGGCACGGTTATTGCGTAAAATATACGCAAAACTAAGAACTGGTTTCCCGTGACAGGTTTTCTAAAGTTCTTTGCCAAATAGTCAGGTATGTGTGCCTGACAGGTGCGCCAACCGAGTCCAAGAAGCCACGGTGGAGCATTACACAATTTGTCAAATATTTTAATATAACATATTATGAGCCAGTACACCCGCCCCCTCACTGCCAAAGAGCAGAACACCATCATCAGCAACGCGAAATTCGCAGCTTCAAGATTTGCCCAGGCATACGCCGACAAGCAGGGCATGAAGATGTTTTTCACCAAGGAAGACATCGAAGACATTGCGGGCAACACCATCTACAAGGCATGTCGTTCTCTTGACAGCTACAACTCCACCAAGGGCGCACTCTCGACCTGGGTGAGCCGCATCGCAGCCAACTGCGTCATCACCGCGTTCGAGTACAAGCTCAAGCGCATCCCCATCTCATACGCCCTCACTCTCGAGAATGAGGACGGAGAGGAATTCGACCTCGACGAGACCTGCGATTCTCGCAAGGGCTTCAATCAGATTATGAGCGGCCTTCTCAGCGAGTCTGAAGCAGACAGGGACCTCAACAGAAGGGAGTTCGAGGACAGCATCAAGGCGCAGACCCGCAAGCTCAGCGACAAGAATCAGCGTTTCGAGCAGTGGCTCGAGGAAGGATTCACGCCGAAGGATATGGCGGCAATGGAAGGCTGCACCGCGAATGCCGCCGGAAAGCGCATCTGGAACATCCGCCATGCCCTTTGCGAACCCGTTCACAAGATTGCAGGTGAATTTGGTGTTCCTTTCAAAAAATACGCTTGCTGATTTGCAATATATATGGTTATGAGACTGCAAATGACAATGAAACGTCCGGTGTTCTTCCCGGAGCTGGACCCACAGAACATACAAGCATGTTTGAGAGCGGCATCCGCCAAGGAAGCTCTCCAGGCATACTGCGAAGCAGTGCTTGATGACAACGAGCCCTGCATGGAGGCGAGCGAATCCGCCTATGAAATCATAATCGAGCTACGCAAGCTCCACTGCGGAATCGCTGCAAGCAAATGCGGCCCTGACGCATATCTTCTCACAAAGGACAATCTGGCATTGACCCTGAAAGGGGACGATAATCAGGAGCAGGTGTTTCTGGAGTTTTCAAAGGGACGATCCGGCATTGACCTGTCAGACTTCGGCCCCAGGGACTCGGCAGGTTTCATAAAGACTGCGTTCGCCTCCTATGACAAGGTCGCGGCGGCATTCAACCAAAGAATCTGTCAGGGTTGAACTCACAGTGACCGAACATCTCCACCACGTGTGCCTGCAGCGCATTTGTCATAAAACGTATGACATCGTTCTTGCTGAAATTTCTCAACATAATTAGTTATCTAATTATTTAGTTTTCTAATTCAGGATTCTGTCCTTGCGGTCCGAACGGGTAATGGTCCAACATTGCCTTAAGGAATCCGTAAGAACTTTCCATCTCTGACGGATACTGGACGGAAACGGCGTATTCGACCGACTCGGGGCTTGAATGAATATATCTGAAGTAACCCTTGATTCCATCGACATTGACTGATTCCACGGTAATGACGGTACTCTCCCCCCCTCCCTCATACTTGACAGTCCCTTCCCTGAAGGAAAAAGATACAAGAAGAGAGTCCTGGCGGAAGCTCTCCAACGTCAGTTCCCGGAATTCCTCATAAGGAAAGGACTGGTATCCCTCATAATGGCTGATGTACACAAGAGAATCCGGGGAAACAATAGCAGAGCCGTGGTATGAGAACTCCGCCTGCCAAAGGTCATCTTCAGGGACATATCCGGCAGGGATCTCAAGCACTCCTCCCCAGTCCTGATTGTAAACCCATAATCTGCCGTCCCAGATGAAGGTATGCTTCACTGCGTCCAGACACTTTGCACCGGAGCCGACGCTGATTGCCGCAAGAGAATCAAGAGTCTTGATCCATGCCGTATCCGAACGCATGCATTCAAGCCTCTGAGCTGTGGTTAGATCTTCCCAAGAAGGAGATGTCCTTCTCGAAGAACATCCTCCGATAACAAGCAGCGCCGCTATCGAAAAGCAGCATATAATGCGAATTCTCATACTCATATAGACTCTATAAATTTCTTTTTATCCATTGCATACTCACAATCATCAAGCTCCGAAGAGAACACCGTTCGAAAAGGATCCTTCTCTCTGGCCTCGGCCATCAGTGATACAATCTCGTCGTGAAGCGGACGCTTGTTCTCTATGTATTGCGGTTGAGTGATCTCCCCTCGCTTGAAACGTCCTTTGTTCTCTCCGCTCTTACGGGAAAGCTCCTTGATCTTCTTTTTGATAGGCTCCACCCTCGCCTTCTCATAGTCAGCAAAATTCTTCAGGATTTCAGGAAACGCCTTCAACCTGAGCCTTATGGATTCCTTCCTGCTCTGAAGAATGAACCAGTCGGTATATAATCCTACCAGCAGTTCCTTCGCAGCTTCAATGCATTCAGGAATGGCCGGTCCCTCTTCCACTCCCCCGACAAAAAGGCTGGCTCTGGGAGGATTTCTGGAAAAGAAAGTCTGCCTCCGATGGTATATATCTCTACAGGCCCTGTTTACGACTGGAGAAGTGAGATTAACCGTAACACCATATTTATCAAATACGACATTGCCTCGGATAGAAACGCCTCCCAAATCAAATCCCATCTCCTCACCGCTGTGGAACTCTTCCGGAATCGGGAGCCACTCGGCATACTGAGTGGATTCACTGATAATCTCGCGAATTCTTTGGTCCTGCTGTTCTTTCGGATTCGGTATCAACTCTACCATTTTAACTGAATACTGCATTCTTGTAATCAAACTAACTGATGTCCGCTATTCTATACCGCAATACGCCCCAACTCTTTCTCACGAAAAAAAATGAAATTGCACAGGAAAGAAAGTATCTATAACGCAGTAGATATAGTCAGATGCGGGTCAAATGACGAGGCCCAGGAACAATAATTCAACGAAAACACTAACTTTATGCTCATCAAGCAAGAACTCAACTGCGACACCGAAATGGAAACCCAGTATCAAGTAGGACAGGTCTATGACCTTAAATTTTGAAGCACCATCGTCAAGGACATCCGTGCCGGGGCATATACCAGTGTCTCCGTGACTTCGGGAGGTATTTCGACATAGTCGTCCCTGTTCTCAACGTCAGGATATATATGTTCTTCACGTGTCTCGAGATTGGACGTGTCGATGGCCTTGCGCGGCTTGCGATCGTAAGCAAAATGATATGAGCAACACATCTTATCCAACAATTAATAAGGAACTTCTTGAAAATCTTTTCAGGGAGTTCAATGCGTGTTATTTTTCTGGCAGTTTAAAGCATTGCAAATGTAGCATATTATATGGAAATCATCAATTGGGAATGTACACGCACCATAGGAATCCAAACGGCACAATTAGCGGAAGAATATGGATTGCGAAAAATGTGGATTGGACCATCGAGTCGTTAAGCAGTGTTCTCATTCATGAAATGGTACACCATTGGATATGGCAGACATATGGACACGACAGTGGCATCAAGGGGCACGGATGGAAATTCATGAGGAAGTGTCGAGAACTGAATAAAAATTATGGATTGAAGATTAAGCGAGTCAACGCAGAGATATACCGCAAAAACGAAAAAGTCCCAGCAACCCACCTCGGTAGGTTGCTAAGATATATAAGAAAATGGATAAATCTATAATCGTTTATTTATAGTATGTGCCGCCACGCCGGCTAATCTGCGACGCACGGTTGCCGCGAATGGACTGCATTTTCCAAATAACCTGTTCAATCGTATCAGTAGGATTTATTGCGCGGCTATCGACAAACTGTTTAATCAGGGTTACAAGATTGTTTTTTCTTCAGAAGTGTTGAATTTCCCTATCAAGAATGGAAATACCACTGAAATTATGACGTATTATTTGTGGATGAAAATAAGCACGCAACCTCTTGCGTTATTTTTACTTAAAAATTATGGATTATTTGAAAACAAAACCTAACTTTGCGTTAAACAGACGCTAAAAACTCATTATCATGGCATTTACGTACAAATATCCGCATCCTGCTGTAACGACAGACTGCATCATTTTCGGATATGACCTTAAGGACGGACTGTCCGTTCTCCTTGTTGAACGTGGGCTGGAGCCATTCAAGGGGTGTTGGGCATTCCCCGGCGGATTTCTTAAGCTGGATCCTGAGAAGGGCCCGGTCGATGAAAACGCAGAAGTGGGAGCCCGGAGGGAACTCAAGGAAGAAACCGGCCTGGAAACGGCCTATCTCGAGGAATTCGGATGCTTCTCCGATGCAGGAAGGGACCCCAGGGAAAGGGTCATCACCATCGCGCACTATGCCCTTGTCAAGAAAGCTGACGTGAAGGGATCAGATGATGCAGCTGATGCCAGATGGTTCCCTATAAGCAAGATCCCTCCCCTCGCCTTCGATCATGACCGCATTCTGAGAGTCGCCCTTCGAAAGCTCAAGGAAAAGATACATTTCGAGCCGATAGGCTTCGAACTGATGCCCAAGGTTTTCACGCTGCCGCAGCTCCAGGCTCTTTACGAGTCAATCCTCGAAGTCAAGTTTGACCGCCGGAATTTTGCAGGGAAAATGCTGAAATTGGGCATTCTTGAAGCAGTCGGTGAGAGACCGAAGAACGCCGGCCCGAGAATAGCCGTCAACTACACCTTCAACAAGGAAAACTACGATACAATGAAAAGCAAGGGATTCAGACTGGAATTTTAGATTAAACTATGGAAAGGAAGTACACGCCCGAGTCGATACAAACCCTGTGACCCGAGCAAAGACTTGCATCACACCGTAATCTCTATCAGAATTCCTTCAAAGCCCCTTACGCAGCTTTCGTAATAACCGTCTCCGGTCGTGCGCGGTCCGCTGAGCGTCTCATAACCGTCAGCGGCAAGCCCTAAGGTAAGCGTATCGACTGCTTCCTTGCTTCCTACGGCGAAAGAAAGGTGGATGTAACCCGATCGGAATTGACATTCATTATCACCTTCCACTTCGGGACGCGTCATAATCTCAAGACGCGACTCTCCGTCCGGGAAGGTGAGTATATACGTCTTGAGGCCGGTGCGCGGATTATGATAAAGATCGTTGGAATTGGCATGGAAATAATGTCGGAAGAAATCTCTCATCCCTTCCAAATCTCTGCAATACAATGCAATGTGATCAATTTTCATACTCAGATTTCGCAAGTAATATAATTTATTGTCATTACTCAAATTTCGCAAGTAATATAATTTATTATTATTCAGCATTATGCGGCACTTGCAAAACTATTCGCCTGGAGCGTGCAGCTTGGCGTACTGCTGCGGGGACATCCCGAGCGTGCGTCGGAAAAGCCTGGAGAAATACGGCGGCGAGACAAATCCGCTGGCATAACACACCTCGGTAATGCTCATATTGCCTTTTTCCAGAAGATAACGGGCATATTCGAGCCGCTGCGCATTCAGATACTGCACGAAAGTCTGCCCGAAAACCCTTTTAAAAAACACGCAGAACGCGACTTCGTTCATCCCCACATAAGAGGCTATCTCCTTCAACGTGATACTGCGCAGACAGTTACACGAGATGAAGGTGCGTATCTTCATCTTCCGCCTTTCCTCCGAACTAATCTTCAGGCAGTCCGACAGCCTGGCGTCAGAATCTCTGCCAAGCAGAACAAGAACACGCAGAAACGAGGCCGCCCGAAGCGCTGCATCTTCATCTCTCATCGCGCTCATCACCTCCCCCAGCTCCCGGAGCGTCCGCCCATAATAATAAATTGCGCTCTCCCTTCTGTCCATCATCCTGCCAATGCATTCCCTCATATCCGGAAATGCCAACAGAACCGCGTCCAGAAGGGAATCATCAAAAAGTATGGTGATATTGGCAATGTCGCCCGATGAATCAGTGCAGACAGAGTCAAAGTTCCAACAATGCGGCACCTCGGGAGGCACAAGCACTATCTCACCGTCTCTGAACGGTGCCCGGATCTCCCCTATAGTATGCATTCCGCTGCCTTTCAGGATATAATTCAGTTCCCAAGTTCTCTGAGAATGAATGCCAATCTGCCTTTCCGGCGGCAATTTCACATAATCGTATTGAAAAACACCCATCGTCCAACTTATTTCTAACTCAAGTTCCGCAAGTAATAAAATTACGCGTTCACTTTGCAAATATAGGATAAATATTTATAAAAATAAATCAAACACAAGCGCAAAATAACAATTACATTTGCACCCTGGTAAACTTAAACAATATCCACAAGCACGATGGCAAGAAAAGAAAACGTATATCTGGAATCCAAACCGAGATAT
>CAVHGF010000031.1:0-25561 GCA_963635625.1 Treponemataceae bacterium
AAACCTTTACGAATGTAGGATCGAGCTGGATACCTGCCTTCTCGTCGAAGATGGATGTGTGAGCGTCGTTACGGAAGTCTGTAGATACGACAGCCTCGTTGGTGTATCCGAGTACGCCCTTGAGTTCGCCCTCTGAAGCGGCCTTCATAGCCTCGCAGATCTCTGCGTATGTAGCAGGAGTCTTGAGCTCGCAGGTAAGGTCGACGAATGAGACGTCAGATGTAGGCACACGAAGTGACATACCTGTGAGTTTGCCGTTAAGCTCAGGGAGAACTTTGCCAACAGCCTTTGCTGCACCTGTCGATGAAGGGATGATGTTCTCGAGGATACCGCGACCGCCTCTCCAGTCTTTCTTTGAAGGACCGTCAACAGTCTTCTGTGTAGCTGTTGCAGCGTGAACTGTGGTCATAAGACCGCGAACGATACCGAATTTGTCGTTGAGGACCTTAGAGATAGGTGCGAGACAGTTGGTCGTGCAAGATGCGTTGGAGATGATGGTCTGGCCTGCATAAGTCTTGTCGTTGACTCCGTATACGAACATAGGAGTAGCGTCCTTTGAAGGTGCGCTCATAATGACTTTCTTAGCGCCTGCCTTGAGGTGTGCTGAAGCGAGCTCCTCTGTAAGGAAGAAACCTGTTGACTCAACCACTACATCTACGTTAAGAGCGCCCCAGGTGATCTGTGAAGGATCTTTCTCAGCGAAAACCTGAATCTTGTTACCGTCGACGATGAGGTAGTTCTCCTCAACTTTGATGTCGTGCTTGAACTCTCCGTGAACTGAGTCATATTTGAGCATGTAAGCGAGGTAATCTGCATCGAGAAGGTCGTTGATACCAACTACCTGGATGTCGTTGCCAAAGTTTTCAACTGCTGCACGGAAGACCATACGTCCGATACGGCCAAATCCGTTAATACCAAGTCTAATCATTTTCTTAATAGTATATTAAATAAAGTTATACAATCTTAACCGATTTTTCGCGTGCAAATTTAGTTAAAACTCTTCGAAAATCAATATCTTTGCGAAAATTTTGAAAAGATGCGAAAAATTCTGATTACAAACGACGACGGTTATCAGTCCAAGGGCATTGCAAGCCTGGTGAAGATTATGAAAAACTATGGAGAAGTGACGGTGGTGGCCCCCAAAAATCATCAGAGCGGAATGTCTATGGCCGTATCTTTAGGCTATAAACCCATAGCAGTGAAGAATATGGGCATAGTGGACGGCGTGTCCTGGCATTATGTGGACGGAACGCCTGCCACGGCTGCCAAATATGCCGTGGATGTCCTTTTTGCGGATGAAAAACCGGATTTGGTGCTGAGCGGAATTAACCACGGATCCAATGCCTCCACGGCGATGTGGTACAGCGGTACCATAGGTGCGGCGAGGGAGGCTGCGCTTGCTGGCGTGCCCGCCATTGGCGTGTCATTGGACAATATGCACGCTGATGCCGATTTCTCGGTGGTGGAAGATCTGCTGCCGGGTATTTTGGATAATCTGCTCGAGAATTTTCCCATCAGCGGAAAGATACTTTATAATATAAATTTCCCCGACGTCCCGGCTTCCGAGATTAAAGGTGTCAAGGCCTGTACCCAGGGGGTGGAATGCTGGATCAACGAATTCGTGCCGCCTTCCGCACTGGGAAAAGAGGTGAGCGGAGAATTGCTTGAGGATGGAGAGGAGCTGTACCTTATGGCAGGCGACGTGGTCCCTTCCTCTTTCAATGATGAGGATACGGATAATTGGGCCAATGAAAACAATTATATAGCCATCACTCCGCATCTTTTGGACAACACCGACTATGCCGAGGTGGAGAGACTTAAAAAATTGGGATATTGATGCGATATTTTCTCATAGCAGGCGAGGCTTCCGGAGACCTTCACGCCTCCAATCTGATGAAAGGCCTTTTCGAGTGTGACCCGCAGGCGCAGATGCGTTATTGGGGAGGTGATATGATGAGCGCGGTCGGAGGACAGCTGCTGCATCATTATAAGGAAGGTGCCGTGATGGGACTTGGCGACGTGTTCTCAAAGGCCGGTCTTCTGCTTCGCAATATGAGGCAGTGCAAGAAGGACATAGTGGAATTCGATCCGGATGTGCTGATTCTCATAGATTATCCCGGTTTCAATATGAAGATGGCCGAATTCGCCCATAAGAAGGGGATAAAGGTCTTCTATTATATAGCGCCCAAGACCTGGGCGTCGCGCCAATACCGGAACAATTTCCTGAAGCGCTATGTGGATATGCTCTATATAGTGTTCCCGTTCGAGATTCCGTTCTTCACGAAATGCGGAATACCTTTCGTCTACAAGGGAAACCCCCTGGTGGAGGCCGTGGAGAATTATTCTTATGTGAGCGTATGTGAGGGGTCGCCTTATGTGGCGCTGCTCCCCGGCTCGCGTAAGGCGGAAATATCACGGACTATGCCGCTTTGTATGGAATTGGCGGACAGGATGCACGCTGACGAGCGCTTCCGGGAATACAAGTTCATTGTTGCGGGTGCTCCGTCGAGAGAAGAATCCGATTATGCCGCATTTTTGGACGGAAGGAGGGATTATGTGAGCGTGGTGTACGGACAGACTTATTCGGTGCTGAAAGGTGCGAAGATGGCTGTCGTGAATTCCGGTACGGCTTCTCTCGAGGCGGCTCTTATCGGTACGCCGCAGATGGTCTGCTGGTCCACCTCCCCTCTAACGGCTTATTTCGCCCGAAATGTCCTTCACGTGATGGATAAGATCAAATACGTGAGTCTCGGGAATCTGATAGTGGATTCGCTTGTATTCAAGGAATTCATCCAGGAGGACTTCAATATTGACAATCTCTGGCAAGAGACTCTCCGTATTCTGGAGGATGGTCCGTATACCTCGAAGATGCTTCAGGGCTATGCGCAGATAAAAGAAGCTCTGGGGCAGGGTGGTGCGTCCAGAGCTTATGCGCAAGATATGATTGCCAGATTGAAAGGGTAGTTATTCTACGTTTATCTTCTGGGTGATGGACTGTACGGTGCCGTCCTTCAAGCTTACTTTCGCGTTTATGGTGTGTTCCCCCTTGGTCAGCGGGCTTACGCTCACGTGACTCTGCTTCAAGCCGTCGAAAGTCCAGGTGTAGCTTGAAATGAGGCTGTTGCCCGGAACGATGTCAAGGATGAAACTGTCCCCTGTCTTGTAGGATTCTTCTATCAGCAGGTAAGGAGTGTCTATCACTGATATGGCATTGGTGAAGGAGGCGTAGGTAGCCAGGCAGTTTATGGTCTTCCATTCGCCGCTTTTGGAAAGATACTGTGCCACTACTCTGTCTCCAAGCACAGGTGTCTTGCTGAAAGTGCATTTGACGGAGGATAGAGAAATGTATTCTTCTTTTTCGAGAGTAATCTGCTGAGGATCTGAGATGATCTCCTTCAGATCTCCGCGATAGTCGACGATGGCCATACGCAGACTGCCCTTATAGTCTGTGTTATAATCAGAATTCCAGATGGCACCGACCTTTACGGTGAAATTCTTGTCGGCTATGCTTCCTCCGCTGATGGTTATGCCTTTGTAATCATTGCTGTCGGAATCTGAAATGTAGTATAGCGGACCTCCGTTGTTGGTGGTGCTGCCGTCACGGTCCGGTTCCAGCCCTACAAGTATGGATTGGCCTTCAGAGAAGGTATAGCTGTCCGGAATATTGAGCGTGAGTGTGAAGTATCCGTTGTCGTTCCCGTCCCAGCCCCAGTTGATGTGTATGTAGTCTTTAGAGTCGTATCCGTCGCAGACAAACTGATGTCCGCCGTCATCTCCGGAAACGCCGGAATAGGAAATGGGACGGTTGGCGTCTATCTCTTCTTTGATAATGCGCAGGAACTGTCCGTCAGATGAACACGCATCACGATAGAGCAGATAGGCGTTGCCGCTGTACCCCATATGTTCGAAAAGTGCCTGTTGTATGTCTTCCGTGAAGGCGCCGGTACCTGTCCCGTAGTTGTATTCGGCCTTGAACATCACTCCCAGATCGTGCATCAGCGTGGCGACGGCCTTTTTCTGAGCAGCCGTGGCGGATGAGGTGTAGGTCATCGGCATAGAAGAATAATCGTAGTGGTTGTTGTCTATGCTGTAGGACGGGATGTTGACTTTTTTCCTGTAGTCGGAGGTGTAGGAATATCCTCCGATGGTGCCTTTGCCATATTCCGGCCATTTGTGGTAGCGGCAGATGATGGCAAGCGATGTGGCTACGCACCCGGTGACGGCGGTGTATTGTTTGCCGTCTTCGGTTACCGTGGGGCAGTAGAGGTTAAACGGCTCTTCCTGACCCCAGGATGCTGTCTGAAGGAGTTTGCCGGTACTTGATTTGGTCCGCGCGCCTGCCGTTTTCCAGAGTTTTTTCACTTCGTCTGATCCCGTAAGCTTGGCCTGACGCACTGCGTCTATGCTTTTCGTGTAGTTCCCCAGAAACCTGCTTACGTTGGACGGCAGACGATCCGCCTTGAACTCGCCCTCCTCGCTATATGCCAATATCGGCGTGGTCGCATCTTCCGCCGACACCAGAATCCAGCCGCCTTTGGCCGCGTTTACATAATAAAAGGAGGAACTCTCGTCCAGCGTGATTGTGAAATTTTTGTCGCCGAACCATTCGACTGCTATTTCCTCAACCTTTTCCCTGCTTGTGAAATCTGCACGGCAGATAAGTGAAGAAAAGATGAAAAGTATTGAAAGTGAAAGTATTGTCTTTTTCATAATCTGTCTATTGGGCAATTATATATCCTATGTCGTCGAGGTTGTCACGAAGGTATGTCTTTCCGTTTATGACCTTCACTATCTCAAGACCTGTATTCTTGTATTCTCCCGATATTCCGTCTATTCCGTCAATCAGGATATCTGCCAATGCCGTGGAATTCTCCTTGAGCGAGGTCACCGAGGAACTGAAATCGATATACAGATAGGTGGAGTTTTTGAAGTCAAGCACTTTATAGAAAAGTTTCGAAGACTTTCCCGAGGTGATGAACTGGTTTGCATCCATATCGAAAGCGAGAACTTTTTCGCTCATCTCGTCCTTCAGGGAATAGATGCCGTATTCCTCCTGGTCGACGAACGCTGTGAGGTAGGTCGTCGGAGTCTCGTCAGGAGAAGTCTTTTTTGAATGTTTGCAGGAGCAAAGCAGTGATAGAGCCGCTAAAGAAGCGATAATCAGCCGTCTGTTCATAATCTATCGTTTGTAATAAAAAGTTTTGATGCTATTATTTTGTTTGAAATTTGCCAAAAGTAGGGATTTTTTTTGTAATTTTGAACGATTTGCAAAGGTATAATTCAGCTTTTGCAAGCGCTAAACTTGAGTAGTATAATTATTAGATATGAAGAAGGTATTTTTAACATTGGGCGCTGTATTTGCTGTCAGCTTGGCAGTTAACGCGCAGAAGGCTAAGGTGGATTTTCCTGAATATAAATTCACCACCGTAGTGGAGAATCCTGTGACATCCGTTAAGAATCAGTACAGGAGCGGAACTTGCTGGGCATTTTCTGCCATAAGTTTCGTGGAAAGTGAAATCATCAGAATAAACAATATCACGGATCCCGCAAACTATCCTGATCTTTCAGAGTTCTTTGTCGTGAGCCACTCGTATTCGGACAGGGCTGACAAATATGTGATGCTCGACGGTAATCTTACATTCTCTGCCGGTTCTCAGGGGGAGGACGTGCTGGATGTCATCCGTCTCTACGGTATCGTGCCTCAGAGTGAGATGACAGGTATGAATTACGGGACTGAGCTTCCTGTTCAGGGCGAACTCGACGCCGTGCTCCGCGCTTATGTGGAGGCAGTGGTCAAGAACCCTAACAGAACTCTTACCACGGCTTGGAAGAGGGGCTTCCAGGCAGTTCTCAACGAGTATTATGGAAGCTATCCTGAGAAATTCACCGTTGACGGAGTGGAATACACGCCTGAGTCATACAGAGACGCGCTTAATTTCAATCCTGATGATTATGTGACCATTACATCGTTCACTCACCATCCTTTCTATACCTATTTCCCGTTCGAAGTTGCGGATAACTGGCGCTGGGATGAGTTCTATAACGTTCCAGTCGACGAGATGATGTCCATCCTCGATTACGCTCTCGAGAACGGATACACTGTTTCCTGGGGAAGCGACGTGAGTGAACCGGGCTTTACACGTGACGGACTTGCCATTCTGGTTGACGTCAATGCCAAATCCACAGCAGGTTCCGACCAGGAGCACTGGGTAGGCAAGGCTGAAGATAAGCCTGCCAAGGCCAAGGCGAAGAAGGACGCGAAACTCAAGACCAACCCTATCGTGGAACTGGTTCCTACTCAGGAGACGCGTCAGGAGGGATTCCTCAACAAGACAATCACCGATGACCACGGTATGCAGATCTACGGTATCGCCAAAGACCAGTGGGGCGGCAAATACTACCTTGTAAAGAATTCTTGGGGTGAGACAGGCAAATATAACGGCATCTGGTATGCAAGCGAAGCTTTCGTGAAGGGCCAGACACTGGACATCTGCATCCACAAGAGCGCTCTTCCTAAGGATTTTGTGGAAAAACATCCTAACGTTCTTTCAAAGTAATGTCGTTTTTAAGACACATTCCCAATACCATAACCACACTCAACCTTGCCGCCGGCATCGTGGGTGTGGTTTTTGCGTTTGAAGGGAGATCCGATGTGGCATTCTATATGATGCTTCTGGCCGCCGTGTTCGATTTCTGTGACGGGCTCGCGGCTCGCGCGCTTAAAGCATATTCGCCTATGGGCAAGGAACTTGACAGCTTGTGTGATATGGTCAGCTTCGGGGTTTTGCCTTCAGTGATGATGCTTGACAATATGCGCGCCTATGTATGGACTTCTGTAGATTGGCTTGCTTTTATTCCGCTTATATTCAGCATTGGAACGGCTCTCAGACTTGCCAAGTTCAACGTGGATGAAAGGCAGAAGAGTTCATTCCGAGGGCTCGCCGCCCCTGCCGGAGCAATATGCGTGGCTTCATTGTGCTGTTATGCGGATATGGAGCCTAATTCCGTGCTGGGAGCGCTTTGTTCGTATGCGTGGTTCCTTCCTCTGGTCAGTCTGCTTATGGTCTCTCTTATGCTTTGCGACGTGCCTATGTTCTCGTTCAAGATATCAAGGGATGACAGCGCTGAGATCAAGAGCAGAAGAGCTTTTTTCCTTGTTGACTGTCTGGTGATTCTACTCGGAACCTTGCTGGTCAGGACATCGTGGATGATAGCCGTATTCCTCTCGGTCTTGCTTTATATTGTCAAAAACTTCTTTTTTTTGTTACCTTTGCGCCGCAAATGAAAAAGGTAGAGTGTCATCTTTTCATAATGGCTTTGGCCATATTCTCCCTTGCCTCGTGTGACGCACCGTCAGAGGTGAGGAAGGCGGATCGGCTGTCTTCTTCACGGGGTGGCATAGTAGTGTACGGCAGAGAGGATTGTGTCAAGGCAGTTTCAGATTATATGCTCAGCTGTGATGATTTCGACAATGTCAGCGGCAGGGCTGTATCTGACTCGCTTCCGGATTTTGCAGGGGAGATTATCTTGAAAATCAACCTTGACCCTTCGGTTCAGACGGATTCGCTTGACCATCTGATACCGGCAAGCCTGGATACGGTGACATTCCGCGACGGCGGCAAATATTACATTGAAGCCCGGGACACGTCTTTTGACAGTGTAAGGGCTCAGGCTGTTCAGTGTTACAGGGTTTTGCGTTTCAGAAACGCTTTCACACACAGGATAGCCTATCCTCAGAGTGAGTCATTCCTCCTTTCCCTGAATCCGGAAGGAGATGTAGTCATAAAGAAGGCAGATGGAGACGGAAATTTTTAGTCAAAGCATAGAACCCAGGGAACTTGAGTCCCTCCCGTTGAAATCTTTTCCGGGACGTGTGGAAGTGATAGACCACGTGGGATTCCATTATACCAGGGCATTGGCATATCTTAAAAGACAGAAAGTCATAGGCTTCGATACGGAGACCAGACCTTCTTTCGAAGCGCATCATTATCATCACGATGTCGCACTGCTGCAGCTTTCCGGCCCGGAAAAGGCATATCTTTTCCGACTTAACAAGATGGGACTGCGGAAAAGTCTTTGTTCCATATTGTCCAGCCCCAAGATAGTGAAGGTGGGTGCGGCTTCAAATGATGACGTGAAGGGGCTTCAGCGGCTCTGCCCGTTCAGAGCCCACGATTTTGTGGACCTTCAGAGAATCGTGTGGGAGTGGGGCATAAAGGACAAGAGCGTCAAGAAAATGACGGCCATTATCCTTGGCTTCAGAATATCCAAGAAAGAACAGTTGTCCAACTGGGAGAATGATTCACTCACTTATTCGCAGCAGCTGTATGCCGCCACTGACGCCTGGGTGTGCAGGGAAATGTATATAAAGCTGCAGAATTCTCCTAAAAATCCGTTAGAACGCGATGAGCAAGATAATACTAAAGAAAGGTAAGGAAGAATCCATCCTGAGATTCCATCCGTGGGTGTTTTCAGGCGCCATAGCACAGAGTGTGGGAGATGTCAGCGAGGGAGATGTGGTTAGCGTATGGTCCTCACAGGGGAGTCTTCTGGGTTGCGGACATTATCAGATAGGTTCCATAGCCGTGAGGATGCTTTCGTTCAGTTCGGAGACCATTACTCCCGAATTCTGGAGGGAAAGCATTCAGAGTGCATATGACGCCAGAAAGGCATTTCTTCTTACTGACAATGCTCAGACCGACTGCTATCGTCTGGTTCACGGAGAAGGGGACAACCTCCCCGGTCTTATAATAGACTGGTATGACGGAGTATGCGTGATGCAGGCTCATAGCGTGGGAATGTTCCGTGCCAAAAGGCAGATCTGTGAAGCGCTTCAAAAGGTTTATGGCGCGCGTCTCAAGGCTGTTTACGACAAAAGTTCTGCAACGGCACCGTTCAAGGCGGGACTTAATCTTGTGGACGGATATCTTTACAAGGCGGAAGGGTTTGAAGTTAATGAACAGGTCGTCAGAGAGAACGGCAACAAGTTTTGGGTGAACTGGAGCGAGGGTCAGAAGACAGGCTTCTTCCTGGACCAGAGGGACAACAGGGCTCTTGTCGGCAAATACTCGGAAGGAAAGAGAGTCCTCAATTTGTTCTGCTATACAGGCGGTTTTTCCGTTTATGCCCTCAGGGGCGGGGCGGTGAGCGTCGAGAGCGTGGACTCTTCCGCCAGGGCCATTTCTCTTGTCGACAGAAATGTCGAACTCAACGGATTTGCCAATCACCTCTCGCACGTGGCCGATGCCAAGGAGTTTCTCTCTCAGGTTCCGGAAGGCAAATTCGATCTTATGATAGTGGATCCGCCGGCTTTCGCAAAGCATCGCGGGGCGCTGAAAAATGCGCTGAGGGCTTATCAGCGGCTCAACGCGATGGCTATTTCCAAAATCGCGAGCGGCGGCATAATTTTCACTTTTTCCTGCTCTCAGGTAGTGGATAAGGAGGCGTTTGCATTGGCCGTGTTCAGTGCGGCCGCACAAACGGGAAGAAAGGTGCGCATCATAGACAGGCTCAATCAGCCTGCAGACCATTCGGTCAACATCTTCCATCCGGAAGGAGAATACCTTAAGGGCTTGGTGCTCTACGTGGAGTAATCCTTTTTAAAGAGGGTAGATCCCCATCTTTACATAATCTATCAGGTCTTGAGGGTTAATCTTGACCTGCAGACCCCTTTTCCCGGCGCTGATGAAGATATAGTCATACAAAAGTGCTGATTCGTAGATATATGTGGGAAAAGGTTTCTTCATACCTATGGGACTGCAACCTCCACGTATGTAACCTGTGGTGGGCAGGAGGTCCTTCATATGCAGCATCTCGCAGTTTTTGTTGCCTGATATCTTTGCAGCAGTCTTGAGGTCCACCTCCATATTTCCCGGGATGACGCAGACGAACTCGCCAGTCTTGTCCCCTTTGAGCACCAAGGTCTTGAACACCTGGTTTATATCTTCTCCCAGAGAGTCCGCCACGTGCTGCGCCCCCAGATCATCTTCCGAATACTCGTACGGTATGAGGGCGTAGCTGATTCCCGCGGCGTCCAGAAGCCTGGCTACATTAGTCTTTTCCGACTTCATTTTTCTTGTTCTCCTCTTCTATGGTCGGAGCTGAGTCCTTATACAGGAAGCGACGTATTTTCTGTGTCGCGGTCTTGATGAAAGGTTCTTTCATAACCTGCACTTCACCTATTTTGGAGTTGTTGGACACTTTGGAGTTGACCTTTGCCAACAGATTGTCCTTGAACTGGGTAACATCGTTCACAAGTCCGTCGCTCAGCTCGATGAGGGCGATAAGGGTCTTGTTCCTCTGGATGACGATGGCTTCGGCCACGCCTTCCTCGTCCTTGATAACCTTTTCTATCTCTTCAGGATAGATGTTCTCCCCTGAAGCGCCAAGTATCATATTGTTCAGACGGCCCTTGATGAAATAGCGCCCCTTCTTGTCCACGACTGCCAAGTCATTGGTTCTGAACCATCCGTCTTCAGTGAACGCCTCTTTGGTCCTCTCGGGATCTTTATAGTAACCCATCATTACGTTAGGACCTTTTGTCACGATTTCGCCTTCGCCCGTCTGCGGATTCACATCATAGAGCTTGAGCTCCATATCCGGGAACGGGTATCCTATGCTTCCCGGCCTGGTGTTCTTGAAATTGCATCCCGCCACCATAGGAGCGCATTCGGTGAGTCCGTATCCTATATAATAAGGGAAACGGCCCTTGTAGAGGAACTCTTCCACTTCCTTATTGAGAGGCGCTCCTCCTATGCCGAAGAATTTGAGTCTTCCACCGAAATAGCGCTTGATCTCCTTGCAGGCCATCTTGCTGAAGGTCCTGCTCATATGACGGTTCATCCACGAGAGGGTCTTGCTCTTCTTGACTTTAGGAATTATCACGCCCTTGTAGATCTTCTCTATGATGAGCGGTACCGTAAGCATAGTCGTCGGCCTTACTACAGGCATAGCTTCCTTGAGCGCGCTTGGCGTAGGCTTTTTGGCCATATACGCCACGCAGGCACCAGCGGAGAACGGATACAGCAGGCCAATGGAGAGTTCATAAGTGTGTGCCAATGGCAGCACGGACAGGAACACGTCCTTGCTGTTGATGGCGTAGAAGCGGTATGCACCGTAGATGTTGCTCGTGAAGTTGCGGTGTGAAAGCATCACGCCTTTGGCTTTTCCAGTGGTGCCTGACGTGTAGATGAGCGCCGCCAGATCTTCCCCCTTCGGTTTTGTGATGGTGGCCTGCTCGGTGCCGTTCACGGGCTCTGCCAATTTGACTCCATCCACGAAAACCGGTTCCAGAGTGGCGATGTCGATAATCACGTGGACAGCCTTTCTGCACTCCTCGTTTATGTTCGGGAGCAATCTCTCCGATACGAAAAGGGCCTTGGTCTGGGAGTGAGTCAGTACGTTGGTAACTTCATTTTCCGAAAAATCCGGAAGGATAGGAACGGCGACTCTTCCGAATGCCGTCGCCGAGAAGAATGCAATCGCCCAGTTCGGTGTGCTGCCCGAATAGATGGCGACACGATCACCGGACGAAACGCCATAGCTGCCGAGAGCCTCTGACACCCTGTCGCAGGTTCTTTTGAATTCTCTATAAGTGTAACCTCCTTTACCGTCGGATGTGGTATTTGCTTTCAGTGAAGCGAAAGCGGAGGTAGAGTAATCATACAACTGATTCAAAGATTCAAATTGTCTCATATAAATAAGTCGGTTTAGTATACACGAGTGCAAATTTACAACAAAAATCTTTCCAACACGTTTTCATTTACAAAAGAAGCCGGCTGAAAAATCAGTCGGCTTCTTTTCGTACTGGGTAGGAGAATCGAACTCCTATTGCAAGATTGAGAATCTTGAGTACTAACCGTTATACGAACCCAGCATTTCTCCTTCAAGGGAGTGCAAAGGTAAATAAAAAATTGAAAAAAGCAAAATCATTTGAATAAATTTCTTTTGTACTTGGGACGGTTTTTGCGGTTAAGGTTGAATATATGCTTTTGTGCCAATTTGTCAGGCGATTGGCCGGAAAGATGAATTGAAAACTTATAACATATTATCTATTATGAGAAAAAACATTTTGCTTTTAAGTGGACTGGTATGTTCACTTTTTCTTCTCGCGTCTTGCGATAAAGAAAACAAGGGCGACACGGCGTGGAAAGCCATTCCTTCAGAGGAAGTTACAGCCGGAAGCGAGAGTGCCGATTTTACTGTGAACGGTGTCAAGTCGGAAAGCGGTTCAGTGAGTGTCAAGGCTGAAAGTGCTTCTGCCGCAACCGTGACATTGAACGCGATAGTTCCCGGTTATGAGCAGATACTTGTTCCTGTCAGCTTGTCAAAGTCTGAAGAAGACGGGCTTTATTCTTTCGCCGGTTCTGTCATTATGCCTGAAGGACCTTCCATCCTTCTGAAAACCAAGACAAGCGAAGTGATCGGAGTCTATGAGATTACGGTGGACGGAAGCATATCTTTGGAAGGCAAGGTCGTAGCGAAAGTGAATACCGCCGTTACGGAGCTGGGTAAAGGAACACTTGAAGGAACTTGGAAAGTGAACAGGGTGGCTCCTATAGTCGACGAAGCTCCAACGACAGGTCCGATATGGTTTGAATGGACGCTCAAGGAGTCTTCTACATATGTAACGGTTCCTAACATTGCCAAGGCTGCATCTGTCGCACTTGGCGCAAAATACGCCAATTGTCTGGATCAGTTCTCTTTGCTCGCCGACGGTAATGTCACAGTCAAATGCTGGACGGAGGATACTGACAAGGACAACTCTCCTCAACCTGACGAAACCGGTGAGAACTACATCTATGGCAGCACTCACGACAGCTGGGTGACTACTGATGCAGACAATCAGGCCTTCTGGTTCTGTCGTGATTCTTACCTTTATATAGTGCCTGACGCTGATGTGCTTGCAGACGCTTCCGAGGGTGAGGATGATGCCATCACTCCGGAGAAAATCAACGAGATTCTTCAGCTTCTCAAAGGATTCGGTGCGGACACGGATGCTCTCAGCGCTGAATTGGCGAAAATTCAGAAGAACGGCATAGCATTGAAATATGATCAGGAGGGTGAGGCTTTGAAACTCTATGTGGACAAGGCTATGTGCGATCCTTTCGTAAACGCCTTTATTCCTGCATTGCCTGCCTTCGACCAGTTGCTCGAAAGCCTTCTTGAATCAGATGATGAAGATGTGAAGGCGTCGGCAGAGAGCGTGAAATTCATTCTTACTATGCTTGGTCTGGAGAAACCGTCAGATTTTGCCACTCTCTGGAACGACACAACCACTTTCCAGATAGAACTCAACTTCACGAAATGATTATCCGGAATGCAAATAAAAAAGGCTGCGAATTTCGCAGCCTTTTTTATTTTGGAGAAGTATCTTACTTCTTTCTTGCCTTGTACCTCTGGTAGAATTGGTCTACACGTCCGGCAGTATCGACGATCTTCGTCTTGCCGGTATAGAAAGGGTGAGAAGTGTTTGAAATCTCGACCTTTACTACTGGGTACTCAACACCGTCCACCGTAATGGTCTCTTTCGTGGTAGCGCAAGAGCGGGTGATGAATACATCTCCGTTAGACATATCCTTGAAAGCTACAAGGCGGTAGTTTTCGGGATGAATTGCTGTCTTCATAATTACACTAGTGTTTAAAAATTGGACCGCAAAGGTAGTAAAATTATTTAAGAAAGCAAAAAAATACGGCGAGTATCAGGCAGGCAAATGCCACAAGATGATTCCAGTGCAGAGCTTCGCCCTTGAAAAACACGGTCACTATCACCGTGAACACCGTAAGACTTATCACTTCCTGTATGACTTTCAGCTGGATAAGCGAAAATGGACCGCCGTTGATCTGCGAGCCAATCCTGTTGGCCGGCACTTGCAGACAGTATTCGAAAAAAGCTATCCCCCAGGAGAAAAGAATCACCAATATCAGCGGCCAGCCGTCGGAAACGTGCATTTGTTGCAATTTAAGATGGCCATACCAGGCGAATGTCATACAGATATTCGATCCTATCAGCAGCAGTACCGTCCATACAATACTCCAATTCATCGTTTTGTCAATTCAAGTTTTGAAAGTAATAAATTAGTCGTATGAAGCCGGTTATATGCAAAGGCAAAGCAGGAAGTAACATACGTTTACCAGCCCGCACAGCAGAAGGCATTTGTTGTACTTTGCTCCCTGAGCCCGTAGAATCATAAAATAAAGCAGCAGGGCGGGCACTATTATCAGCATTGCAGGGGAGAGGCCGAATGCCAGATAGGCGAAGACAGGCATAAGCAGCACTTCCGCAAGCAGCAGGCAGAGGGCGAAGGTCTTCCCGAAACGTACGGGGACGGTTCGTTTGCACACGCTCCTGTCCTCCTCCATATCCCTGAGGTTGTTGATCATAAGCACGCACATCGAGATGAGCCCGCATACGGCTCCGGCATAAAAAGCCGTCCGCGAAAAGGCGTGAATCTGCAGGTAGGCGGTTCCGCAGGACGCTATGACACCATAATAAAGGAATACGAAAATGTCGGCTATCCCCAGATATGAAAGCGAATGCGACGTCGCCGTGTAAAGCCAGGCGAAAAGCAGGGCGGACAGACCGATAAGAAGTATCACGTAACCTCCCTTGTAGACCAGAAAAGCTCCGGTGGCGACGGACAGGACGGCAGCCACGAGACACGAGTGCATCATCTGCTTTTCACTTACCAAGCCTTCGGCCAATGCCCGCTTGCATCCGACACGTCCTGATTTGTCCGCTCCGCGTTTGAAATCAAAGTAGTCGTTTATCAGATTTGAAAGGACCTGAAGACATAAAGCGCATAATGCGGTCAGAACAGCCGTCAGCGTATCGTTGACGCCTACGGAATATAAACCTACGAGAACGGGGGTGAGCGAGGCGAACAGTGTCTGCGGACGTATTATCCTGAACCATAATATGAAATTTCTCATTCTAACTTATTTTCTTGCGTAATACACTGTGGTTATGCCGAATGTCATAGTTCTGAAGGTGCAGTCCCTAAAGCCCGCCGCCTCGAGATGCTTTGTCATCTCCTCTCCCCATATGAAGTTCTTCACGCTGTCCTTGAAATATATGTACGCCTTTTTGTCCTTGCTGATGGCGCCTCCTATTGTCGGCATCATATGCGTAAAGAAAAAATCGTAGAAGAAACGCACGATTTTGCGATCAGGGTATGAGAACTCCAGAATCATCAGCTCCGACCCCGGCCGCAGGACGCGGTGGAATTCGGCGAGTCCTTTGTCCAAATCAGAAAAATTCCTGACCCCGTATGCGCAGGTAAGGGCATCGAAGCTTTCGTCCGGGAAGCTCATCTGTTGGGCATCCTCCAACAAGAAATCCACCTTGTCTTCCAATCCCGCCGCCGACACTTTCTGTGATCCTATTTTCATCATTTCGCCGGACAGATCCATCCCCGTGATGTGCTTCGCCTTGCCTTGGCGCAACAGCTCTATGGACAGATCCGCAGTCCCTGTCGCAACATCCAGCACTTCGTCGGCTGCTTTCATCGCGCGCACCGCCTTCCGACGCCATTTTTTGTCTATGTTTAAGGACAGTACGTGATTGAATCTGTCGTAAGTGCCGGCTATGTTGTCGAACAATTGGCCTATATGCTTTTTTTCTTCCATAAGGCTATAGTTTCGCTCCGTATTCGGCGTAAGCTCTTTTCTTCTTATAGATGTCTTGGGAGAGGTCTATACTTATGAACGGGTCTTCCGTAAGTGTCTTCAGTCCCGTGCTTATTTTCTTGACGACGGTAGGATTTCCGCCACCTTCGGTGTAGATGCACAACTGGCAGATTGAAGGGTTGAGTCCGTACCAGTCCGAGGTGGAAAGCTTGCCCATTATGTTGTCGGCTGCAGTGTCATAATAACACCTCAGGATATTGGCGATCCGGCTTGTCCCAACAGGCGTGCCGTCGGCAGTAAAGTCCAGGGGTGCAGTGGAATAGACGAGATTGGCATTGATGGAAAGTGTCCCGGTGACAGAGCCGAGCATAAAGAACGGTCTGTAGCCGTACAGGAACTCCTGCGCATAGGAAGAGTTGTCTACATTATAGAAGGTGTTGTTCTCAACGCACAGGCTGCCTACCCTTACCCCCTTGGCAATATCTTCGGCCTCGCTTGCGCCCGTATCCGTTATGCCGGCAGAACGCACGATGCGGAATTCACGCGGTTCGCTGCTCCAGAACGCATTATGTTTCACCTTTATCTGCTTCATACTGTATTGAAGGCTTGTTGCAGACCCTGTATTGAGAAGACAATTCACATCCGTACTGTCTTTTGCAATGTCGATTATGAATTTCGAATATGTGAGGGTAAGATTGTCTATGCATTTCGATGCAGTGGTCCTGTCCAGCACCGCGTTGTGAAGGGTTATCTTGCAGTCGTCGAAAACCAGGTCGCCTACCTTGTTGTTTATATCCAGAAGCGGTGCGTCCTTAGGTGATTCCATCTCTATATTGCTGAATGCCAATACTCCCGGTGCCCCGAACTGAAGAGATCCTTCGAAATTCAATTTCGCGTAGGTCAAAGGGTTGTTCCCAATATAAAGAGTGGTTCCGGCATAGGCGGGAACAGCCGTGGCTTCCTCATTGATAAAGAAAATTCCTGCGCCTGCCGCCTTTCCCCCTTTTTCTATCAGGGTGGCGTCGCCGTAGGTGAGTTTGTTGTATTTGACTCCTCCTATGTCCAGGCTGTAGCCTTCCTGCCACAATTCGTATGGAGTCATCGCGCTCATCTCCAATGTGCCCAGATCCCATATTTTCCCGGCCTCCGTGGTGAACTTCTTGTCTGTAGTGGCTCGGCTGAGCATATTGTCATCGCTGTCATAGACCGTCAGGGTAAAGCCTTTTTCGAAGGTGATCCCGGCAGGCAGGGCGAAGTAGCAATCGTCGTTCCAGTAAGAAATATGTACCGTTATGTCCTTATATACATATTTTTCCGCTTTGTCATCGGAGTAAAGCTTGGCATTGCCGGAATCTTTATTGAAACGCAGACATCCTGTCACATCTTCGTCATTGTTGCCTGTGAACACCATCTTTGCGGCCTCGTCGCTGACGGTATCGAATCGGAACAGGCATAGTTTGTTCTTGAATACCAATTTCCTTTCGTCTTTGGAACACTGCGCCCAAGATGCGTGCGGAATGCGTCCCTGCGCTATGTCGTTGAAGGCGCCATTGGCAGTATAGATGCCTACGCCCTGAAATGTGGAATCAAATATGTCTTTATCCGAGGCCAATGCATAATAATAGCCTGTGGCTGTGTCGATGGTGATGGTGAAGGTGGCGGAACCGTCTTCATTGATATTGTCTTTTGTAAGCGGCACCCTCTGTGTGTTGCGTAGTCCGTCCCACACTATAATGTAGTCTCCTTCAGTGAAATTCACTTGCGCCTTGGCTGTCTCCTTGTTTATGATGATGTCCACTTTGGTGGAAGGCGTATTGCTTTCCTCCATTACGGCGGTGAATGTTATGGGCTGAAAACTTTCCTGCAGATCTTTTTTGCATCCGCAGATTCCCAAGGCCAATATCGCCGCTGCCGCGGTGACAAGGAGGCTTTTACCATTCAAAAACTTCATAGTCATAATCTTCATTAGAATGAGTGGAATCTGCAAAACAACACTCTGAATTTATGTCCACTATCTCGACTTCAGGACTGATGTATTCTTTTTTCATAATAGGTATATACTAGAAATCCCACAAAGATAACATTTTTTCTCTTTTGACTTCAAATTCTTCGTTATTAACAACTTCAGTTCCGTAAATACTGAACACATTTATGTTCGCTTTACAATAATTCTTGTCACTTGCGAAACTTGAGTGAATAAAATGCTAAATTTGTAGAATGAAAGTTTCAGGAAAAAACTTGTAATATGACACTGATAAAATCAATTTCCGGTATCAGAGGAACAATCGGAGGCAAGCCTTCACAGGGGCTTACACCTGTAGACATCGTCAAATTCACTTATGCTTATTGTGCCACTCTGCCCTCACGCAAAGGATCTCCGAATTCGGGGAAATATAAGATTGTGGTGGGACGAGACGCTCGTCTGAGCGGAGAAATGGTGGAGAATCTGGTGTGCGGCACGCTCGTGGCTTGCGGCGTGGATGTGGTCAAATGCGGATTTGCCAGTACGCCTACTACGGAATTGGCTGTGAAATTCGCCGGAGCCGACGGAGGTATAATCCTTACGGCTTCCCATAACCCCAAACAGTGGAACGCCCTCAAGCTTCTGAACGAGCACGGCGAGTTCCTTACGGCAGCTCAGGGACAGGAGATTCTCGATCTGGCTGACAGCGAGAATTTTGACTTCGCTCCGGTGGAGGAATTGGGCCATATTGAGTGTCACGACTACACGGACGAGCATATAGAAGCTGTTCTCGGTCTTGAGACGGTCGATGTGCCGGCCATCAGAAACGCTCATTTCAAGGTGGCCCTGGACGCCATAAACAGCGTGGGAAGCATCATTATGCCTCGACTTCTCGAGAAGATGGGAGTGGAGTGCGTGACCATATTCGGAGATCCGACGGGCGATTTCGGACATAATCCGGAGCCTCTCCCGAAGAATCTTGAGGAGTTGAGCCGCACGGTGGTGAGCGAAGGCTGCCATCTCGGGATAAGTGTGGACCCGGACGTTGACAGATTGGCATTCATCTGCGAGAACGGTGAGCCGTTCGTGGAGGAGTATACGCTTGTGAGTGTGGCTGATTATCTGCTGGAAAGGGCGGAAAAACAGGGTGTCAGCCCTCGTAACACCGTTTCCAACTTGTCGTCTTCACGTGCGCTTCGTGACATCACCGAAAAACACGGAGGAACATATTATGCTGCAGCCGTGGGTGAGGTCAATGTCACAACGAAGATGCACGAGGTGGATGCGCTCATAGGAGGAGAGGGCAACGGAGGCGTGATATATCCGGCCTCTCATTATGGCAGGGATGCTATGGTGGGCGTGGCTCTGTTCCTCAGTCATCTTGCGCACAAAGGATGCAGTGTAAGTGAGCTGAAGGCCTCTCTGCCGCAGTATCATATAGCCAAGAACAGGATTGACCTTTCCGACAGCTCCCTTATCGAAAAGATTCTGGAGGCTCTCAAGGAACATTTCAAGTCGGAGAAGATCAACACGATAGACGGTGTGAAGATAGATTTCGAGCAGAGCCGCAGCTGGGTTCATCTCAGAAAATCCAACACTGAGCCTATCATAAGGGTGTACAGCGAGGCTCCTACTGAACAGCAGGCTGTAAAACTCGGTGAAGAGGTGGTTGAATTGGCCGGAAAAATAATAGCGCAGTAATGTTCAGTTTCAGAACTACGCCTATAGAGCAGCAGATGGACAGGGCGCTCCGGGATGGGAGGGTGGCCGTTTTCTGTACACAGAGCTGCTTCGATACGGTCAGTGAGCGTTATCTGTATGACGTATTCGCACAGCGCGGTAACCTTGCGAAGGTTTTTGCGCCTTCCACCACTGAACTTACTCCCGGAACATCGCACATAGAATTCAGCGAGGCTGAACTCGAAGGACTGGACGCCGTGGTGGTGGACATACAGGATGCGGGCGTGAGGTATTTTAATTATACACGTGACGTGTGCCGTCTGATGAGCACCTGCGCGCGAATGGAGAGTTCGCCTTCGATTTACATAATAGACCATATCAATCCTCTCGGACGTATCGTGGAAGGTACTCAAAGTGCGGTGGAGTCGGACATTTGGACGGCGAAAGTCGCTCACAGACACGGACTTACCCTGGCGGAACTGTGTGCATTGTATTATGATGAGATAGGGGCGCGCTTCGCCCTGCACGTAATCTCGGCTCAGTGCAACTGTATGGGCCGGGACATAATGCCGTGGGTAATAGCGCCTTCTCCTGACCTCCCCGGTATGTTCTCCGCTTTTTTCTATAGCGGTGGAGGCTTGTGGAACAATACGAGCATCACTCCCGGCATAGGCACGTCCAGACCATACGAGTATATAGGAGCGCCGTGGATAAACAATAAAGGGACTGTCCTTCCGCCTCACCCTGAGGAGGTCATAATGCGACCTTGTTCGTTCACCCCGTCGGCGGGACGATATCAGGGGGAGTCCTGCCAAGGATATCAGATAATACTCAAGCCGGGGGCGCAATACCACAGTCTGCTTCATACACTTGAATTGATGCGCTATTTCGCGGACCATTATTCGCAGTTCGAGATGACTCCGGCCCTGTTTGTGAAGGTGGCGGATCCTGTAATCGAAGAGTATCTCAAGGGACATATAACTTTCGATATAGTTCAGGAACACGTCAAGGGCGAGGAACAGAAGTGGATTCGCAAGGCCAAGCGTTATATGCTTTACGACGAGGCTCCATTTAGGATAAAATAGTATGTATTTTAAGTTTCGCAGGTGCGAAACACCTATATATTCGGACTGTAAGGCCGAAAGCAAGTCCCGTTCCCGAGGAAAGGGATTTAGGGAAAGGGTAACGTAATAGACTCAAAGCGAAGCGTGTGCGGGGGAAGAAAGTTTTGCAAGTGCCGCACAATGCTGAATGACAATAAATTTTATTACTTGCGAAACTTGAGTGATGGAATTTTTTGACGTAATAATAATAGGTGGAGGAATCACGGGAGCGGGAACTGCCCGCGACTGCGCCATACGCGGGCTGAAGACACTGCTGATAGAACGTGATGACATAGCGTGCGGAGCGTCCGGACGCAATCACGGTCTTCTTCACAGCGGTGCACGTTATGCTGTTTCGGATCCTGAATCGGCGAGAGAGTGCATCAGGGAGAATATGATATTGCGCCGCGTCGCCGCCAATTGCGTGGAGCCTACGGGAGGTCTTTTCATCTCTCTGCCGGAAGACGGATTGGAATATCAGGAGAATTTCATAAAGAAATGCACCGAGGCCGGTATCGAATGTGAAAAACTCTCTGCGCAGAAGGCATTGGACTTGGAGCCGGAGATTAATCCGTCCATCATAGGCGCCGTCAAGGTGCCTGACGCATCGGTGGATCCTTTCAGGCTGGTTTCTGCCAATATCCTCGACGCCCGTCTTCACGGTGCTCAGGTGCTCACCCGTTGTGAGGTGTTGTCTCTTCTCAAGGAGAACGTGACCGTGCAGGGGGTGAAGGTTTATGACAAGTCGACTGGCTGCACGCAGAATTATTATGCTCATTATGTTATCAATGCGGCCGGAATATGGGGCGCCCATATAGCCGGGATGGCCGGCGTCAGGATAGGGATGCTGCCTTCCAAAGGATCTCTTCTGGTGTTCGAGCACAGGATGGCAAGGATGGTCATCAACCGTTGTCGCAAGCCTGCCAATGCCGATATACTCGTTCCCGGCGATGTGGTGAGCGTAATAGGCACTACTTCGGATAAAGTTCCTTTCGATCAGTGTGATGATATGAGGGTTACTCCGCAGGAAGTGGAAATCCTGCTGACGGAAGGCTGCAAGATGGTGCCTTCTCTCGCATCCGCGAGAATCATACGCGCTTATGCCGGGGTACGTCCGCTCGTCTCTAATGACAGCGACCCGTCAGGAAGAAGCGTAAGCCGCGGAATAGTGCTTCTGGACCACTCGACAAGAGATGGCGTAAGGGGATTTGTCAGCATAACCGGCGGCAAGCTTACTTCTTACAGACTTATGGCTGAACAGACTACGGATCTCATCTGTCGGAAGCTTGGTTGTGAGAAGCCTTGCAGTACGGCCGAGCGTGCTCTGCCTGGTTCGGAGAAAAATATGGTCAAGACGTTTACATTGGCTCAAAAGGCGGCTTATGGAAGGCACGGAAGTCAGGTCGAGGCTATGGATTTTTCTGGTGATGCCGCTCGTGAGGTGTGCGAATGCGAGCACGTGAGCAGAGCGGAGATAGCCTATGCGGTGAAGGTGCTTGGAGTGAAGACTCTTGACGATTTGAGACGCCGCACTCGTGTGGGAATGGGTCCTTGTCAAAGCAGCTTCTGCGTAAGGAATGCTGCCCGTGCGTTAGCCTGCGAACTTGGCCGTCCGCAGGATGAGGAAAGGTTCCTCAGGGAATTTCTGCAACAACGGTGGAAGGGTGTCATTCCTGTGTGCTGGGGAACGCAACTCGCTCAGGCTGAGTATTTAAGAAAAAAGTACGGAGATGAAAAGTGATGTTATCATAATTGGCGGAGGAGAAGGGGACGCACTTCTTGGTATGGAGTTTCTGTCTAAAGGGCGGAGCTGCATCCTGATATGCCCGGGAAGAATCAGCGAGGATACTTCTCGTGAAGAATTCCGTACAAAAGGCGGCATTCTGCTTCTTTCCGATTCTGTGAGGAAGGTGAATTGGGCCTCCGACACTATGGTGGAGAGTCTTAATACAGAGAATCTCGGATCTACCGTTCTGTCGGCGGATAAATATGTTTTGTGCTCGGGACGCTTCTTTTCCCGGGGACTGACTTCCGATATGAACGGGATTTATGAACCCATGTTCGGCCTGGATGTCAAGTACGACCCGGACAGGAGCAAGTGGTGTGCGGAAGACTTTTTCGCCGTCCAGCCATTTGAAAAGTTCGGTGTACAGTCAATTGAAGGAAAAGCGGTTAAGAACGGACGTGCGGTGGAGAACCTATATGTGTGCGGAGATATTCTGTGCGATGGTCAAGACAATAAGGAATGGATATGCAAGATAATCTGAAAGAGTGTCTGAAGTGCAACATCTGCTCGCAGGTGTGTCCTATGATGGAGGCCAATCCTCTATATCCGGGACCCAAGCAGGCCGGACCGGACGGACAGCGTTACAGAATCAAGGACCCTGAGTTTTTCGATAAGAGTATAAAGAGTTGTCTTAATTGCAAGCGCTGCGAGGTGGCCTGTCCTTCGGGCGTGAAGGTCGGGGATATCATAGCGAGATCCAAGATTCTGTATTCCCGTTCCGATCATAAGTTGCGTGACAGGATGCTCTCGTCCACGGACTTTGTGGGCAATCTTGCCACGGCTTTCGCTCCCGTTGCCAATACTGCACTTTCTTTGGGTGTGACCAAGGCCGTTCTGGACGCCACGATAGGGGTTAGTTCGAAGGCGGCTATGCCCAAGTATTCAAGGGGTAAATTCTCTTCGTGGTACAAAAAACACGCTCCGGATCAGAGCAAGTTCGCACGCAGTGTGGATTATTTCCACGGTTGTTATGTCAACTATAACTTTCCTTCGTTGGGAAAGGATTTTCTCTCGCTTATGAATGCCTGCGGTTATGGGGTGAATCTTCTTCAGAATCAGAAATGCTGCGGTGTGGCGCAGATTGCCAACGGATTCGCCTCTGCAGCGCTCAAATCCGCCAAGACCAATCTCCGGAGTATAAAGGGTAGTCCGAATATGGTCCTGACTACATCTTCCTCCTGTACCCTCACACTCAAGGAGGAGTACGAGAATATTCTAGGACTGGATACCGCCGACGCCAGGCAGAAGGTGGAATTGGCAGTTAAATGGCTTTTTGACAAGGTGGAAAGTTCGGAGGTGAAGTTGTTTTTCCGGGATGATTTCCGTCTGAAGGCAGCTTATCACACTCCTTGCCATATGGCGCGTATGGGAGCGCAGTTCTATTCCATAGAGCTTCTGAAGATGATTCCGGGACTGGAACTTCGTGTCCTGGAGCAGAAATGCTGCGGTATTTCCGGAACGTTCGGTTTCAAGAAAGAGAACTACGATTTGTCGCAGAAAATAGGCAGAGGCCTTTTTGACGCCATAAGCGCTGAACAGGTGGAGGCAGTGATAACTGATTGTGAGACTTGTAAATGGCAGATTGAAGCCGGCACTGGTTTACCTGTATTCAACCCGGTGAGCATATTGGTAAGTGCCCTTGATATGGAAAAAACTACAAAATACAATAACTGAAAATTTTATTACTTGCGAAACCTGAGTATAATGAGCAACACTAAAAAATCATTCAAGTACTGGCAGTGGCGCATCATTCTGACCTCTATGGTTGGGTATGCCATCTATTATTTTGTCAGAAAGAACTTCTCCATTGCGATGCCGGGTCTTACTGCCGAGTACGGTATCACCAACACCAGTTTCGGTATCGTCATAGCCATAGGCTCGCTGATTTACGGACTCAGCCGTTTTGTCAACGGTTTTATCGTGGAGAGGGTGAGCGCCCGTCTGTTTATGGCCATAGGTTTGGGATTGTGCGCATTGGCCAATTTCTGCTTCGGTTTCGGTGTAGACCTGACTTATCTTATTACAGGACAGCACAGCGGGCCGCAGTTTGTCAATACACTGATTCTCTTTATGGGTGTCACGATTGTGCTCAATCAGTATTTTCAAGGTTTCGGTTTTCCTACTTGTGCCAGGATGCTTCCGCAGTGGATAGCGCCCGGCGAGCTCTCTACCAAGATGAGTGTTTGGAATACGTCCCACAGTGTAGGATCTTTCGCCGCAGTGCTTATATGCGGACTTATAATGACTGCTTTGGGAGCGGATATGAGAGATGATCCTCAAGTGGTGTCGCGCATTGCCGAAAATCTTGGTGCGAGCATCAAGAACTGGGATTCACTTTCGGTAGCGGCTCAAAATGAAAGAGTTATGTCTTTCGCTGCGCATTATGGGGCTTGGCGCTGGTGTTTCATAATTCCTGCCATTGTCGCTCTGGGAGGTGCTTTGCTCTGCCTGATCGGTCTTCGTGATTCACCTCAAAGCGTCGGTCTTCCGGAAGTGAAGGGTTCGGAAACGGGAAAAGAGAAACTGGAAGGTATCCCGGGCTCGCATAAGGCCTTCCTCAGGCATATGGTTTTTCGCAATAAGTGGGTGTGGCTGCTTTCTATGGCCAATGTCTTTGTATATGTGCTTCGTATGGGCGTGCTTGACTGGGGCCCGAAATTCCTTACCGAAGACAGGGGGATGGACATAAAGAGCGCGGCGTGGTCCGTGGCGCTGTTTGAACTTATGGCTGTGCTCGGAACGGTGTTCGCCGGCTGGGCTTCCGATCATATATTCAAAGGCAAATCGCATAGGATGTGTCTTTTCTGTATGGTAGGCGCGGTGGTTTTTCTGTCGCTTTTCGCTTTTGACGAGTCTCTCGGCCCTTTGGCGTCAACTATTGTACTGGCTCTTAGCGGTTTCTGCATATATGGCCCTCAAGCCCTCATCTGCATAAACGCTGCCAATCAGGCCACGAAAGAGGCTTCCGCCACGGCAAACGGACTGACGGGCATCTGCGGATACGTAGGTTCGGCTCTTTCTGCTCTTGGAGTTGGTTTCATCGCCGATCATTTCGGATGGGATTCGGTATTTGTCACTTTCATTGCCGTAGGAATCTTGGGAATTCTGGTTTTCCTCCTTATGTGGGGTGCTCCGCGTGACGGATATGACAGAAGCCGCGAGTTTACAAAAAATTTTATTAAATAATATTTGGATAATTCAACTGGATTGTCTACATTTGCAATCCCTTTCAGGGCGGAAGACTCGTTAGCTCAGTAGGTAGAGCATCACACTTTTAATGTGGGGGTCTCGGGTTCGAGCCCCGAACGAGTCACAGAGTTGAAATATCTTTGCGTCCTTAGCTCAGTTGGTAGAGCAACTGACTCTTAATCAGTGGGTCTAGGGTTCGAATCCCTAAGGACG
>CAVHGF010000032.1:0-25501 GCA_963635625.1 Treponemataceae bacterium
TTTCCTGGCAAAGCCTGCGGGTCCACTCCCTGCGGCACATCCACGAAGATGACCCCGTCCACCTCAGGACTTTCGTATTGACTGCGGCAAACAAGACGACCCGAAGACACCTCATCCACCATCACCTCAAGCACGCTTCCCACACGGCTCTGATTATAGTTATATGAAATCTCGCTCTGCGCCTCCATAAGAGCGTCATAACGCTCGCGTTTCAGTTCAGCGCTCACTTCATCCTTATAATGCTCGGCTCCGTAGGTTCCTTCCTCTTCACTATATTTGAATGCGCCAAGCCTCTCGAACTTCGCATCCGCACAAAAATCCAGCAGCTGCCGGAAATCCTCCTCCGCCTCTCCGGGATGTCCCACGATCATAGTGGTGCGAAGAACTACTCCGGGAACTTCTTTCCGAAGCCTTGCCACCAGACTTCTGGTCCAGGCGGAATCCACGTGACGGCGCATAGCGTTCAGGACACGATCGCTTATATGCTGAAGCGGAATATCCAAGTATTTGCACACCTTAGGGTTATGTGCCATCTGCTCCAGGACGTCCTCGGGGAATTGGTCCGGATATGAATAATGAATCCTTATCCAATGTATCTGCGGTATGGCAGAGAGCCTTTCAATCAGCTCCGCCAATGCCCTGCGCTTATAAAGGTCCAGTCCGTAATATGTACTGTCCTGCGCTATAAGAATCAGCTCTTTGACTCCCTTTTCAGCCAATTGAAGCGCCTCAGCGACGAGTTCCTCCATAGGAACGGACTTGTGAGCTCCCCTGATATGCGGAATGGCGCAATACGAACACCTCCTGTCACAGCCTTCCGATATTTTAAGATATGCCGTGCCCGGGCCGCACTCCGTAGGTTTGCGGTATTTAAAAAGAGAATGGTCTGGAGTCACGCCAAGATACCTGAGAATGGAATCGGTCTCACGTGCTCCGAACCAAGCGTCCACCTCAGGGATAAGAGAAGGCATCTGCCTGGAATATCTCTCGCTGAGACACCCGCACACCAGAATCTGACCTATCAGCCCCTTCTTTTTCTGCTCTACGGACTCCAATATGGCGTCTATGCTCTCCTGCTTGGCATCTCCTATGAATCCACAGGTGTTTACAAGAAGATAATCGACTGCAGAATCGATGTCATTCTCATCCACAATCGAAAAATCCGGACCCAGTTGGCATATGAAATGCTCTGTATCTACCCTGTTTTTGGAACAGCCTAAGGTAAGTGTCCGCAGACTATGCTTCATCCTCTTCCGGATTGACGAAGTCGAAAGATGCGTGCTCGAGCAGTTCGTTATACCACTCGACCACCTTTTTCATATGAGAGACATAGAAACGGTCGGCGTCATAATCAGGCACAGCCTTGGCAAAAAGCTCTTTAAGTTCAGCTTCACCTGACTTTGCACTTGGAGCCTGTCCCCCTTCGAGGGTTTTGTTGAGTGCGAGCAGGACTTCTGAAAGTTTGAGTTCCTCTGTCTGAGTATAAATGGCGATGTCGGCAAGCGTGGTTATCTTGCTGTGTGCATCCAATATGATTCTTTTTTTATCTTTCAGGCTCTCCGCTATCACTCCTCCGCGTGCCTGAGCCACATAAAGAAACAGTCCGCCCTTTCCGGAAACTGTAAGTATTTTTGCTAAATCTGTCTTCATAACTGATTTATTATTAAGTCAACTTTTTTTTCAAGGTCACCAAGTGACCCGTTATTTTCTATCAAAAAATCGTATTGCGACGGTTCCTTCTGGAATGCGTCCCTGGTCTCAGCCTTCCTGTTTCTTTGCCAACGCTTATCCCTGTCGGAACGGACAAGTACCGTAAGATCGAAGACCCCGGCGAAAACAGGCGAAGTCCCGGCTATAGCCGATTCGAAAAAAACAAGCTCTGACGCACAGGATGAAGCCATCGCATTGAAATCCTCCAACACGGCCGGATGCACTATCGCTTCCAGCGCGATCAATTTTTCCGGATCGGAAAAGATCCCTCCCAATTCAGAGATCTCTATACTAAGCCGGCTGCGTATCTTGTCGGCGAAATCACCCCTCTGATACAAAGCCTTAGCCCTGGAGTCAGAGTCATACACAGGAAATCCCCTTTGCTCCAATATGCGGCACACGGCCGATTTACCGCTGCCTATAAACCCTGTTACCAGTATCTTTTTCATATTCCCTGCTCCACTACAGTCTCCACACAATCACACATCTGAGGGCTGCACTGCCAATCGATGGCGACATCCGGAAGATTCTCGGCGTGTATCATACATTTTCCCGTCAGAGAATTGATGAATTCATTATAATCCACATAGAAAGACACGCTTTGTGCAGGAGTGCCGGAAACGGGGAACACGAAGCGGTAAGTAACGTGTACGGCTTCCGGGAAAATGGTGAGGTTTCTGTCTTTAGGAAGATTCTTGACCCAAACGGACGACGTGGTGGTATATTCCACATATCGCGTTATCTCCTGCGAATATGTTATCTGGTTCTGGGACAGGCGCATTCCGGCAGGACACTCAAGCTCCACCACCCCGTGGATACTGCGCCACACGTCGCGATGAACAATCTGCCTGGTCATAATCTTGTCAAGAGACTCCAGCCTCACGGGAGATCCGTAGACAATCACGGAATCCTGCGAGATATTCAGCTCGCCGTAAGGCATATACTGATCCCTACAGGATACCATCGATACCGGAACGACAGGCACTTTCTTGTAATTTTCCGTCAGGAAACGGAACGTCACATAGTGTGACAGGAATGACTTGACGCTAACGGACGGCCCCATTATCTGCGAAGCATATTTAAAAAGGGAATTGTCTGATATCGTGTAGAAGTCCCCTTCCCTGTTGACCAAATCTTCCGAGTCGAAAGTCACATCCACTATCGAATTGCGGTTCAAACTGAGCCGCAGAAGAGAAAAGCCCGAACCCGAAACGACGGCGGCTATGGTCACGCTCTCTCCGCTCACATTGCTGTGGCCCACGATATTACTGTGAGCGACCACCTGGACGCTCACAATATCGGAAGTCTCCTCGCTCAGATTACTGATTATCCATATGGTGATGGAAGCGAGTGCGGCAAGTGCAATGGAAACGGAACGTTTCAAAGCTCAAAGGGTCTATGCTGACGGAGTACTGTCACGAACGATGGAAGACTTGTCTACACGAAGTTTGGTCTCTCCATCCACCTTGAGAAGGACGGTCCTCTCATCCACCTCGGCGATAGTTCCATAAATACCGCCGGCTGTGATGACCTTGTCTCCCTTCTTGAGTTCGTTACGGAATTTCTCAAGTTCCTTCTGCTGTTTGCGCTGTGGGCGTATCATAAAAAGCCACATAATAAGGAACATAAGAATAATCATTATCCAAAAGCTCCAAGAAGATGCGCCCTGTCCCTGAGCGGCGGGGTTGGCCTGAAGAAAAGCTGTTAAAACTGTCATAATCGTTATTTTTTAATGTTAATAATCTTATCCAACAATCCGTTGACGAATGCATTGCTGTCCGGAGTGCTGAAATATTTGGATATCTCCACGTATTCGTTCATAATTACCTTGGTCGGCTGGTCAGGAAAAGCCGCAGCCTCCGCCATACCGCATACGATGAGCGCCAGATCCGTGACACACACCCTCTTGATATCCCACTTCTGCGTGAAAGTGCCTATCTTCTCCACGTCTTTGTCATAATCGAGGATGGCCCTGCGCAGTACGGCGTGAGAAAAATCCCTGTCGGACTCCTTGCCTTCCTGCCCTTCCATCTGACTCAGATACAACTCCGGAAGCGCCCAGTTCTTTCCCTTGGCCAATTCCTTCATCGTCTTGCAGCAATATGTCAGCGAGTATGCCAAGTCATTGTTCCACCATATAGACATACCCTCAAGTATGGTGTCCAGATCCTCATTGTCCTCCAGTTCCTTCTCGAAGATCTTTATCCAAAGATAAGCATCTTCCTTCAAACTGCGCGAAGGTTCGGCCATATAAGCCTGGAAATATTCTTTTGACTTCAACGAGTCATACAGACGCCACAAGAAAGCGTCGTATTGATCCCAACTGAGTTTCTTTTTGGATATAAGCTTCTGGAAATCCGGGTCTTGAGAAAGAAGATCCGAGATGGAGTTCTCCACGAATTTACGGTTAGGGTTCTTCTCTTCTTCCGTAGGATGGAACTTGGCCTGGGCCGCCAGCATACGGGATTCCGCCTGTGACGTGAGAGCGGGAATCAATGACAACATAAACAGATACAAATCTCTTGTCCCCTCACACAAGGCGTCGAAATAAGCCTGTGCCTGAGCGAGAGACATTGTCGGATTTTCAGCATATGCGTATACCGTCTTGAAGATTTTTATACGCAGAATTTGTCTATTCAGCATTTACGATATTTCAAAAATTCGCACAAAGATAATATCTATTCAAAAATTATTCTAATTTTGTACAAACTAAAATACCAAATTTTATGTATAGGAATGATTTTGACGCCGCACAAGGCGAAAGGGGAGCAGAAGATGTATACTCCTATCCCGTAAAAGCTGGAAAACGCACCTATTTCTTTGATGTCAAGACGACAAAGGGTCGTAAAGACTACTATCTCACCATCACCGAAAGCAAGCGGCACACCGCTGCAGACGGAACATACACCTATGACAAGCACAAGATTTTTCTTTATAAGGAAGACTTCGAAAAATTCAAGGAAGGACTTGAAGAAGCCCTGAAATATGTCAAGGACGAGTGTTTCGGGGGAGAAATTCCTATTAAAGAATACCCTGAACCACAGACTGACAAGAATGACACCTTTTAGCAACTATCAGAAAAGCGCCTCATATATTCTCGATCACATAGACGGAAGAGGGCCGCACATAGGAATAGTGCTCGGCACCGGTCTGGGAGCGTTGGCAGACGGCATAGAAGATCCCATAGTCATACCTTATACGGACATCCCCGGCTTTTCGAGGAGCACGGCTCTCGGTCACAAAGGCAATCTGATCTGCGGAACATTGGCAGGAAAGTGTGTGATTGCGATGCAGGGGAGATTCCATTACTACGAATCAGGGAGTATGGAAAGGGCCGTCTATCCTATCAAGGTATTGAAAGTCTTGGGGATTGACACTCTCTTCCTGTCCAATGCCGCAGGAGGGCTTAACCCCGAGTACAGAATAGGGGATTTGATGATCATCCGCGACCAGATAAACGTACTTCCCAACCCTCTCATAGGGCCGAATCAGGAATCATTCGGTCCGAGATTTCCGGATATGACCAGGCCTTACGATCCGGCACTCATAAGAAAAGCTCACGAGATTGCCGATAAACTGGGCATAAGCTTACGGGAAGGCGTATATTGCGGCGATACTGGCCCAAGTTACGAAACACCGGCCGAATACAGGTGCCTCAGGATAGCCGGAGGAGATGTCGCCGGAATGAGCACCGTGCCTGAAGTCATAGTGGCACGCCATTGCGATATCCGGGTGTTCGGTATGTCCGTAGTCACGAATGTCGCAGCTGATATTCTGAATGATGATTACGCCAACGACGGAGAAGACGTGGTGCAGGCAGCGAACTCGGCTGCAGAAAATATGACAAACATTTTTACTGAACTAATCAGAACATTATGACAGATTTTATGACCGCTTACTCTACTGCAGCGCAGTATATTAAAGAGCAGATTGGAGGACAGACCCCTTTTGTGGGAGTAGTATTGGGAAGTGGCCTCGGAGCATTGGCAGACAAAATAGAGAACCCTGTCACCATACCTTACAAGCAGATTCCGGGATTTCCCGAAAGCACAGCCATAGGCCATAAGGGCAATCTCATCTTCGGAGACCTGGCCGGCAAGAAAGTCCTGGCTATGCAGGGCCGTTTCCACTTTTACGAAGGATACACGATGCAGCAGGTGACTTTCCCTATCAGGGTGATGAAACTGTTGGGCATCTCCTACCTTTTCGTATCCAACGCGGCAGGAGGGATCAACCTCAACTATGCGATAGGGGATCTTATGATCATCCGCGATCACATAAACCTGCTTCCCAACCCACTCATAGGACCGAATCTTGATGAATTCGGACCAAGATTCCCGGATATGTCCAGACCTTACGACCCGGCGTTGCGCCGACTGGCACACAAGATAGCCCTGGAAATGGGAATGAATCTTCAGGAGGGTGTATATATAGGATGCACCGGGCCTTGCTATGAGACTCCTGCGGAATACAAGTTCTTCCGCACCATAGGAAGCGACGTGGTGGGTATGAGTACCGTACCGGAGGTCATAGTGGCACGCCACTGCAATATCCCTTGCTTCGGAATGTCCGTAGTAACCGACCTCGCGCACGACGATATGCCGGAAGACTACAAGACGGACGGAGAACTTATAGTAAAGGCAGCCGATCAAGCTTCCTGCAAGATGACTGCCCTGTTCGAGAAAATGATAGAGAGGCTCTAAAAACAAGCCTCTCTCCGTATTGTAACCCGCTTATTTGGCGATAGCCACTGAGCGGGTTTCTCTTATAACCGTAACCTTGACCTGTCCAGGATAAGTCATCTCATCCTGAATTCTCTGTGCGATATCGGTGGAAAGCCTAGCCGCCTGATCGTCTGAAACCTCATCCGCACCCACTATCACGCGAAGTTCCCTTCCAGCCTGGATAGCATATGACTTGGTGACACCCTTATACGATGTAGCAAGATCTTCCATACCCTTAAGGCGCTTGATATAACTTTCGATGACTTCCCTGCGTGCGCCAGGACGCGCTCCGGAAATCGCATCTCCCACCAGTATAAGCGGAGAATAAATCGAAGTCATCTCCATCTCCTCGTGGTGCGCGCCTATCGCATTGACTATCTCGGGGCGTTCCTTATACTGTTCGGCCAACTTGGCGCCCAGAAGTGCGTGTGGAAGTTCAGGATCCTCTTCGCTGACCTTGCCTATATCGTGAAGCAAACCGGCGCGCTTGGCAATCTTAGGATTAAGATCAAGCTCTGAAGCCATTATGGCGCAGATGTTTGCCACTTCGCGTGAGTGCTGAAGCAAGTTCTGTCCGTAAGATGAACGGTACTTCATACGTCCTATAAGCTTTACAAGCTCGATATTCATTCCGTGTATACCCAGATCTATGCAGGTGCGCTTACCTGTCTCCAGGATCTCGTCCTCAAGCTGTTTGCTGACTTTAGCCACCACTTCCTCTATGCGGGCCGGATGTATGCGTCCGTCCACAACCAGCTGGTGCAAAGCAAGTCTCGCAACTTCCCTTCTGACCGGATCGAAAGCTGACAGAAGAATGGCGTCAGGAGTATCGTCCACCACAATCTCAACACCGGTCGCCGCCTCGAGGGCCCTGATGTTACGTCCTTCACGACCTATGATACGACCCTTCACATCGTCATTCTCTATAGGGAAAGTAGTCACCGCATTCTCTATGGCAGTCTCCGTGGCTGTACGCTGTATAGTGTTGATGACTATTCGTTTGGCCTCCTTTGTGGCATTCAGACGAGCCTCGTCCATAGTATCGTTTATATAAGACTGGGCTGCGCTGCGTGCCTCCGCCTTCAGGTTCTCTATAAGCATATTCTTGGCATCAGCCGCACTGATCCCCGCAACGGCTTCCAGCTCACGCTTGGCCTGCTGGGTAAGAGCATCCGCCTCCTTCTGAAGCCTGGCCAATTCATTACGCTCCGCGTTGAGCTGATTCTTCTGCGATTCCAGATCTTTCTGACGGCGGCCAAGTTCACCGGACTGCTGGTTGAGCTGATTCTCCCTGTTCTTGATTCCGTTCTCACGGTCTCTGAGCTGATTGTTCCTGTCGTTGACCTTACGGTCATAGTCGCTTTTCAGCTGGAGAAAATGCTCTTTGGCCTCGATCATCTTATTCTGTTTGATATTCTCAGCCTCCACAGTAGCCTTTTCTATTATGGCATCTGCACGTCCCTTGTTCACCGCGCGATTTACTGCTATATATATTCCCAAAGCGAGAGCGGCGCCCACTATGGCAGCAATTATATAATACAAAAACATAATACGTTAAAATTTAGTCTTTTATAAAAAACCGTCAGTTCTGGGCTGAAACTTATCATAGATAAGATTTGGGGGCCTCCGCGGTTCAGGTTTCCCACTTAAGGGCCTGCCATCTTCGCAAAGAGCTTACCCGGTTCCGTAGAACTTGTTTGTTAGAGCGAGTAAGAACTAACGGTTATCTGTCAATACCTTCAAGATAAGATTTGAGTTCAGCCGAAATACTTTGAATGGAACTCTCAAGGACGTTCTCCGACTTGGTGAGACGAAGCATCTCCATAGTATATGTCAGAGACACGAGTGCGAGCTTGTCAAAATCAGAGAGCCCGACCATACTGTTGTAACGCTCAAGCTGAGAATTGATTTTGCTCGCTGCGATACGCATATTCTGTTCTTCAGCGGGGCTTTGTGCAGGAAGCGAATAATCCTTTCCTGCGATTTTGAGCGTTATCTTCTGAGCCATCCTAATCCTCGATCAACTTTATGCACTGGTCTATCTGCCTGACTATCCTGTCTATACTGCTCTTCGCCTCGAAAGAAGTGTCTTTTGACGCGAACGCATTGGCGATCTCAAGTTTTCTTAACTTATCTGTCAATTCAGCATTACGCTGTTTCAATTCTTTGATTTCGGACTGGGAAAGCGCCAGAGAGGAAGCCAGATCGTCACCACGTTTTTTTTCATTCTCATAAAGTGCGACCAGACGCTCTATATCCTTTCTCAAATCTTCAATCATCTTACAAATTTAATAAAATAATCCGATTTATCTTAAAACTTTTGCAGCACTGCTTTCAATCAGGGATGCAAGTGACTTCCAAAGTCCATCGGAGAGTTTGACCTTACGGTAAGATTCCAACATCGAGTAACGGTGAAGATCCGTTCCCACATAGTCATAGTAGCCTTTTTTAAGCATACTCTCCGCTTTTTTCCGTGCCGTCTCGCCGTAAAACCCGGAAAGAGAAGACAGATTGAGCTGAAAAAGAATGTCTTTTCTCTTCAAATCCTCATAATTCCTGTCATCCATATAGATATATCTTTCCGGATGAGCGAGCAAGGCACTGTACCCCTGTGATTTCACCTGAAAAAGAATATCCTGCAAATTCAACGGCGGATTATAATAGGACGTCTCGACCAGCAGTGCAGAGCCCGGCAGAGGAAGCACTTCCGAAGATGACAGCCTCTCGGTAAAAAGCGAGTCCATCATATTCTCCGCGGCCAATTCCATCTCGGGAGCCTTCACTTCGTTCTGCACAAGATATTCCTTCAACTCCGCAAATCTTTTCTTCAAATCTCCTGGAGAATTAGGGACGTCTTCCATAATATGCGGAGTGAAAAACACTTTCCTTACTCCCAATTCCGAATATAAGGACAGTATCTTGGCACTTTCCTCGAATGCACGCACCCCGTCATCCACTCCGGGAAGGATATGACAGTGAAAATCCACATATCCGTCGAACAGTTCAGACAGCGGCCTCTTATGGCAGAAAAGCGACATTATTTAACTGAAGAATAATATCCGCCGTCCTTTCTATAGCCGTAGCCATAACCGTAACCATAGCCATAACCATAGCCGCGATGGTAATATCCTCCGCCATAAGCAGTGGTACCGTTAAGCACAAGGGTGAGATTTTTATATTTCCCTTCCTCTTTTATCTTGTCGATGTCAGGAATCTGATTCTTGTCGAACAGACCGGCTCTTGCCACGAACAACGTACGGTCCGCACAAGGGGCTATGATCTGAGTGTCGGCGACGATGTCTATAGGAGGACAGTCAAGGAATATATAATCATACTTCATCTTCAATTCCTCCATAAGTCCGGTAATATCACCGTTAGTGAGAAGCTCGCTAGGGTTAGGAGGGAGCGTACCTACTGGAAGCACGTCGAGATTCTCGAAATTGACGTTTTTAGTGATATATCCGTCGATATCTTCTTTGGCTGACGCCAGATAATCCGCCAATCCCTTATGCTTCAAGCCCAGGAATGTGGAAAGTGTCAGACGACGGAAGTCCGCGTCTATCAGGAGCACTTTCTTTCCGTTGATGGCCATAGCGGAAGACAGATTCACGTTAATGAACGTCTTACCGGCACCAGGGTTGAAAGATGTCACCATTATGACCTTGTCCGAAGAAGGCTTGCAGGCGAATTCCAGGTTGGCCCTTATGATACGGAAAGCCTCGTTGCTGATGTTGCGACTTTCCTTTTCAATGACAAGTTTGGAAAGAGGTTCGTTTCCATCCTGTTTTTTAATCAGTCTGTCGATAAGTTTTCCGGCACCTTTTGAAGGAGAGCCTACCTGCGGAATCTCTCCAAGATAAGATATGGTAAGATTGTCAAGATCCTTTTTTGAATGTATCTTGGTATCCGTTACGATCATCAGATAGAAATATGCTGACGGAAGAGCGAGACCTATAAGGAACGCCAGCAGAAGAATTTGCATCCTGCGCGGCGACACGGGAGTGTTGCTTCCATAAGGAGGGTTCACTATACGGGTGTTGTATGCTGAGAAAGCCTGTGACAACTCGTTCTCCTCACGCTTTTGAAGCAGATAGAGGTACAAGTTCTCCTGAACCTTCTGAAGACGCTCATATTTAATGAGGTCCATAGCCTGTGAAGGACTCTGTGCGATTCTGGTCTCCGTCTGACTCTGCTGGGTGAGAGCGATGTGCTCCTGCTCCTCAAGAGTGGCGACATAATTGTCCACGGACCTTATTATGGCATCCTTCAGGGAGATGAGCGCCTCGCTGAGTTCCACCACCATAGGGTTCTTCTCCGATGACGCGGCAAGCAGGCTGTTACGGTTTAGAAGGATATTGTTGTACTCCGTCACCTGTGACGCGATGCCCTGGCTGTTGATTCCGGAAGGCAGAGGGATGAGAGTGGCATCATCCACGTCTTTCAGGAAATTCCGCAGATACTTGGCCACGGAAATCTGACTTTCGAGCTCACGTACCTGCTTTACGATGTCCGTCACCTCGCTGGTGTACATCCTCGAAGTCTCGGTGACGTCAGGAATCTTGTTCTTCGTCTTGTATTCGGAAATGGTGTTGTCCACCTTGTTCAGCTCGGCGGCGATGGTTGCAAGCCTTTCCTCTATGAAAACCGAGGTACTGGCGGCCATCTTGTTGTTATCTATCACCCACTTCTCATTATAGACAGTGATGAGCATATTTATGATGTCCTCCGCCCTGTTTACGTTATAATCCGTCAAAGTCAGGTTCAGCACATCGGACATACGCTTGCTGGAGTCGTGTGTACTGGCGGAAAATTCGCTCATAAACATAGACGTGGCGGCACGGAGCGTACGCTTGGTCACCTTTTCCGGGTTCTTCCACGGCTTGTCGGAATAATAGTACGGATTCCTGGTAAATGTCACTTTTCCGAAGGGCAGGTCCAGAGAATCACCGGACTTTATCTCATAGACGTCGCGCAGCTTGTACTTCTCCCCTTTCTCGAAATATTTTATCCCGCTGACGCCAAGCACGCCGTCCGCTTTAGGTGTAACGGTAAGAGACACGCTTATCTCTGACGGCACCTGTGAAAAATCCACAAGTACAGGCACACGGGACGCATAGACTACGGTATTGCGCAACCTGCCTTCAAGAGCGTATTCCGTAGTGAGACCGAGACGCTCCACCACCTCCGACATCAGCGCCGGCGACTGGAACACCACTATCTCATTGGCCAATTTGGAAGGAGTCTGACCCACCTGCGAGAGCATAGCCTCCACATCTGAAGTGGCACTGCGCCTGGTGTTGCTCTCCTTAATAAGAAGAATGGCGTCGCGTTTATACATCGGAGGCGTACTCAACACGACATACACAGCGATGCCGCAACATACGAACACCGAAATTACAAACCAATACCAATTATGAAGTAAAACTGAAATCAGTTTTTTTATATCGAAAGATGATTCCATAAATTTTAGATTATTTTGTGTAATTCAAAACCAGAACAACGGTATTCGTCACCGTCGCAAGAAGCGAAGCGATGGACACCCAGAATGATGTGCTTCGTACATTGTTTCCGTTGACCGTACTTTGGCGTGCCCTCACATCGTTAGGCTCCACATATATCATATCGTTCTGTTGAAGATAATAGACGGGAGAAGAATAAAGGTTTTGGGCCGAACAGAGATTGACCACATAAGTCTTTCTCTCTCCGTTCTCCGCCCTTATGACACGCACGGTCTCTCTCATTCCGTAAATGGTAAGGTCACCGGCGGCACTCAACGCATCCAGAATAGTGTATGCATCCCTGTCTATGGACACTCTGCCCGGTTTGGTCACCTCTCCAAGCACGCTCACTTTCAGATTAAGGTACTCCACCGTGACGACAGGATCCTGCACAAGACCTTCTGAGATAAGCTTACCCTTTATCAGACGGGATATCTCGTCACGAGTCAGTCCGGCCACGTGCACACGGCCCAATACCGGAAAATCTATGGTTCCGTCCTCCTCAACCATATATCCCTGCACACCGGTAGTCTGGCCCGTCGAGAGGACGTCGTCCGAAACGGAACCCATATACCGCGTAGCATAGGAAAGATTGAACATCGAAGCTATCTTCATATTCTTGCTGTTCACAATAATGGAGATTTTGTCCCCGGGACGCATAGTTATGGTCTTGGACACGGCTATGGAGTCCGTACTGCCGTTTACAACATCCTGAAAATAAGGTATGTTTTTAGGTGTACTGCAAGAGGCTATCATCAAAGCGGCTCCTAAAGAGGCAATTAAAAATCTGTTTTTATTCATGACGAATATCACTATATACTTTTTAATAAATGCAAAGCGGACAAATTTAGCCATTTTTAAGTAACTTTGCAAGCAACAGCGCTTACAAGATATGAACAACGAGAACTACGGATTGATAAGAGTTGCGGCGGCCTGTCCGCAAGTGAGAGTAGCGGATATAGATGCAAACGTGGCTCAGATAGCTGCGCTATGCCATAAGATAGAGGTCGAGTGCCGTCCTTCCATAATCACCTTTCCCGAACTGAGCATCAGCGGCTACACGTGTGAAGAGATGTTCAATCAGCACACACTTTACAGCCACACGGAGACGGGGCTGAAAAACCTGCTTGCCCTGACCGCAGACTGTGAGGCGCTGATAATAGTCGGCATTCCTCTTATATATAATGCACGCCGTTTCAACTGCGCGGCCGTCCTGAGAAAGGGAAGACTATACGGTATGGTGCCCAAGATGTATCTCCCGAACAACGCCGAATTCTACGAGGCCCGTTATTTCGAAAGCGGGACCGTGTTGGGCAACCGCCTGATAGATATCGATTACGCCGGACAGAAATGCAGTCTGGGCATTCTCCAGATATTTGGTTTGGGAAAGGCACGGATAGGAATAGAAATCTGCCAGGACGTCTGGGTGCCTATTCCGCCAAGTTCCTATGCAGCACTCAGCGGAGCCAACATAATAGTCAACCTCTCGGCTTCGAACGAGACGGTGGGCAAGAACGACTTCCGCAAATCGCTGCTCTGCGCCACTTCGGGCAGACTGCACTGCGGTTACGTCTACGCCAGCAGCGGATTCGGCGAATCATCTGACGATCTCGTGTGGGGAGGATCGAGTATGATTTACGAAGACGGTGCGCTGCTTTGTGAAAACAGGCGGTTCGACCACACCTGCGAGTGGATAGTATCGGATGTAGACCTGGACACACTCGAAGGAAGCAGGCTCCACAGCGGAACGTTCTCTCTGGACGGAGACGCCTGGCCGGACAACTGGTCCTACAACAAGACAGGCGCTCAGTACGCACACATAGACTGCGGAGATGCGGCAGACACTGATTTCGAAACCAAACTTTACAGAAAACTCGAACGCCACCCTTTTTTCCCGGGCGGCACTGAGCAGATAGAGGCGCAGTGTCGCGAAGCATTCAGCATACAAGTCCGCGGACTTGTCACACGCCTCAGCCACATACATTGCAGCAGGTGCGTGATAGGCGTATCCGGAGGCCTCGACAGCACGCTCGCCCTTCTGGTGACGGTGGAAGCCTTCGACCAGATGGGATTGGACCGTAAAGGGATCATAGCGGTGACTATGCCCTGCTTCGGCACCTCCCGGCGGACTCACGACAATGCCAATTCCCTTATGTCGGAACTTGGCGTAACATTCAGAGACATAGACATCGCGGCAGCCTGTCTGCAGCATATGAAGGACATAGGACTGAACCCGGACGTGCATAACACCGCCTACGAAAATGCGCAGGCCCGTGAACGCACCCAGATCCTGATGGACATAGCCAACAGCGAAAGCGGCATAGTGATAGGGACAGGAGACCTGTCAGAATTGGCTCTGGGCTGGTGCACCTACAACGGTGACCATATGTCGATGTACGGAGTCAACGCCGGAGTGCCGAAGACGATGATACGCGAAATCACCCGTTGGAAAGCCAGAGAACTCTCTTGCAAAGAGACTCTTATGGACATCATAGACACGCCCGTATCTCCCGAACTGCTGCCGGGGAGCCAGAACACGGAGGATCTGGTGGGGCCGTACGACCTGCACGATTTCTTCCTGTGGCACTTCTTTGACGGCAAGAGTCCGGAGAAAATCTATCTTTATGCGCGCAACGCCTTTGACGGCATTTATGACCGTGCCGTCATACTCCGCTGGCTGAAAGTCTTTTATAAAAGATTCTTCAGTCAGCAGTTCAAGCGTTCGTGCCTTCCGAACGGGCCTAAAGTTTGTAAGGTAAGTCTTTCGCCGAGAGGCGATTGGCGTATGTCGACAGATACCGTGGACACACTTTGGAAAGAAGCATTAGACAAATTAACATAACAAGCCGATGAGATTCAGTCATTTATTTTTCATAGCAGGCACCCTGCTGCTTATGGGATGTGCATCATCCTGTTCGAACAAAGAAGGGGCGGCTCTCTACGAAGGAAACTATTCATTCAAGACAAGCGGAAGCCTCAATGTCGAAAAAAAACTCTCGGATGATGAATCCGCCGACACTTCCGAAAAGACACTTTACCTGACTGCCGAATCCGGACAGATGACTATCGTGAAAGATGGAAAGAACCAAGTCATAATAACTATGAACATAATAGGTTCAGACATACTGGTACTGAAAGGAGAAGTTGATGATCAGACTCTTGTCATTACGCAAGCAAAAAGGGCGCTGACCGTGCACGACGGCACGGCTTCAGTGGATTTCAACTGCAACGTAAGCGGACAGGCCCGCAAGTATGACGACCTCATCATATTCACACTCACCTATGGCGGAAGCGGGACTTCCTCTCTTCACGACTATACCATCACCTCGAGCGAGGTGAACTGCGTGGCGAAACTCAACAAATAGTCCGTGCCTATGAACGATATCCTCAAGACAAGCATATTGGCCCTGACCCTGATGGGCGCAGCCGCAGGGAGCATCTCCTGCAGGTCAAACAACAACTGCTGCCAAAACGAAAAGCCATCCGTCAAAGTGAAGGTGCAGAATATTCAATCCGTCAAGGCAAGCACCTCGAAGACATATATAGGCAAGGTGAAAAGCGGTACGGACATCACCTTGAAGGCCTCCGTTCCGGGCACTCTCGAAAAATTGAACATACGCCAAGGACAGAAAGTGGGCAAGGATGAAGAATTGGCATACATACGCTCCGAGACCGTGAGCAGTTCATACGAGGCCGCCCGTGCGTCTCTTTCTCAGGCTCGCGACGCTTATGACAGAATACAGGCCGTCAAAGCGGACGGAAGCGTATCGGAGCTGAGACAGAAGGAAGTGGCCACCAAGCTGGCCCAGGCACAAGCCACTTATAACTCCGCGGAGCACGCCTTGCAGAATTGTCACGTAAAATCCGGGATTCCCGGCACGGTGAGTGACATCTTCGTAAAGGAAGGGGAAGACATTTCCCTTCTCCAGCCATTGGCAAGAATAACAGATCTGTCAGATCTGGAGATAGAGATAGCCGTCCCGGAGACTGAAATCGCCACCCTGGGGATAGGAGACGAGGCTTCGATAGAAATACCGGCGCTGCCTGGATGCCATCTGAAAGGGGTTCTCGTCAGAAAGGGGGTGAACGCGTCTTCCCTGTCGCACAACTATGCCTGCACACTGCACTTCACGGAATACCCGCAGACGATAATGCCGGGAATGATAGGCAAAGTACGCTTTGACACTCAAGATTCATTCACTTGTCACATAGTGCCGGCTTCTTCCGTATGTTCCGACAAGACAGGTCGTTACGTCTGGCTGGTGGGGAGTTCGGACAAAGTGGAGAAAAGATACGTCACCACCGGAGATTTCGCATCCAAGGGAATAATCATCACGTCAGGCCTGCACGATGGGGACAGACTCATCGTCGAAGGCATATCCAAAGTAAGTTCAGGAATGATCGTAAGCACCGAATAGCGCTATGCAGAAGAAAGGATTGACCTCCCGCATAGTGATGGGAGCGATGAAATACAACAATATCGTCAAGTTGTTCCTTCTGTTGCTGATAGCGATGGGCGCCTACGGACTCGCCGTAATGAACAAGGACGAGTTCCCTACATTCGAACTCAGACAGGGACTGATAGCGGCCATATACCCCGGAGCGGACGTGAATATGGTGGAAGAGGAGGTCAGCAAACCGCTTGAGGAACTGCTGTTCACTATGCCTGAAGTCAATCGCGATGCCACGAAAGTCATCAGCAAGGACGGCGTGTGTTATATCTATACGGATCTGACAGTGTCGTCGTCGCAAAAGAACGAAATATGGTCCAAGATCAAGCTGAAGATCAATTCGTTCAAACAGACGCTCCCTCCGGGAGTGCTTGCCGTGGTCGTGCTCGATGACTTCTCATCCATAACTTCAGTGCTTGTCGCCATAGAATCCGAAGACAAAGGGCCAATGGAGATGAAAGCGTACGCAGAGGATCTTTCAAGCAGGCTGCGTGATATTCCTGAATTGGCCAATGCCAAGATAATCGGCACCCAGCAGGAAGAAATCGCCGTGAATGTCGATATGGACAGACTCAGCGAATACGGAATATCGCCCGCTTCTCTGATGGTCGATTATCAAAGCGCTACTCTTCAGACACTTGGCGGGACGTTCAGTACCTCCTACGCACACTCCCCCATCCACGTGCAGAAAAGCATTGGCAGCGAGAAGGAGCTTGCAGAAAAAATCATCTTTTCCACCAGAGAGGGGGAATCGCTGAGACTTCGCGACGTATCCACCATAGAAAGAAGATACAAGAAACCAAGTTCTCTTGTCAACTATAACGGACATTCGGCCATTATCCTGTCCATAGAGATGTGCCCCGACAACAATATCGTCGCCTTCGGCGAGAAAGTGGACAAAGTGATAGATGAATTTCTCGAAGACGCGCCCGACAGCGTGCATATTTCCAGAATCACAGACCAGCCTAAGGTCGTGGGCACGTCCGTCTGGTCATTCCTGAGAGACCTCGTAATATCTATGCTGGTGGTCATTCTGGTGATGCTGCTGCTTTTCCCTATCAAAAGCGCGCTGATAGCATCTTCCGGGGTGCCGGTATGCACCGCGATTGCATTGGCCCTGATGTTCCTGACCGGAATCTGCCTGAACACCGTGTCACTGGCGGCGCTCATAGTGGTGCTGGGAATGATAGTGGACGACTCCATCATAACGATGGACGGATATATGGACAAGCTCCTGGGCGGAATGAACCGTGTGGATGCCGCCTGCTCTTCAGCTCAGGAGCTTTTCACTCCTATGTTTATGGCGACGTTCGCGATAAGCGCGATGTTTTTCCCTATGCTGAAAATCATCACGGGATATCTCGGCGATTTCGTGCAGACATTCCCGTGGGTCATCATCTTCGCACTGATGACCTCGCTCGCATACGCGATACTGGTGGTGCCTTCTCTTGAGACCAAGTTCATTACATCAGTCAACAGGACAGGAAGAAAGCAAAGTATAACAACACGCTTCCAGAACATATTGTTCAAAGGGCTTCAGTCGGCTTACGACTTCCTGCAGGACAAATGTTTCAAGCATCCGCACCTCACCATCCTCGCAGGAATAGGTGCAGTGGCGCTCGGACTTCTTATGTTCTCGAAGATGAACATACAGATGATGCCGATGGCAGACCGTCCGCTTTTCGCCATTGAGATGTACCTTGAGCCTGAATGCGACATAGAGCAGACCACAAAGCTGGCCGACTCGCTCTCTGCTATGCTCAGAGAAGATGAACGCGTATGCTCCGTCACCGAGTTCATCGGTACGGGCACACCACGGTTCCACGCCACCTACGCACCTATCCTTCCAGGACAGAACGTGGCCCAGCTTATAGTAAACACACGGTCCAACAAGGACACGCAGAGCCTGCTTAAAGAGAAGGAGCGATACTTCGAGCACTATTTCCCTCAGGCTCAGATACACTTCAAGCAGATGGACTATCAGGGGACTTCAACTCCTGTCGAGATAAGGGTATACGGTGAAGATTATGACAGGATAAAAACCGTTTCAGACAGCATCAAGGCCTATATGGGCACTCTGGATATGATAAAATGGGTGCACTCGGATGCGGATTATCTGACCAGCGGAATATCTATGGATCTCTACGAGGACGAGGCCCTCAGACTGGGGGTGAACCGCGCGGTGATGAACCTGTCGCTTGCCAGCGCTCTTGGCGGAGTGCAGATAAGCAGTCTGCGCGATGTGGACAATACCATCCCTGTCAATCTCTATTCCGCAGCCTTCGGCAAAGACTCCAAATATGAAGACATCGCCAACACGCTCGTCCCTACCGCCGTGCCCGGACTGATGGTTCCCGTAAGACAGGTGGCAAGTATGGAAGCGGACTGGAATCCTGAATCGCTGGTACGAATAAACGGGAAAAGGGTTATTTCCATATATGCAGATATGACATACGGAAACAGTCAGCCTACAGCCACCAGAGCTATAGACAAATATCTTGACAATATGGACATTCCGGAAGGAGTAAGCATAGAATATGGAGGATTGAGCAGCGTCAACAGCGCCATAGGGCCGCAGATAGTGCTGTCTTTCCTGGCCGCCGTATTCATCCTGTTCTTCTTCCTGGTTTTCCACTTCAAGAAGATTTCTCTGGCCGTGCTCACCATCGCGCTCAGTTCACTTTGCCTTTTCGGAGCATTCTTCGGATTATGGATTTTCGGTCTGGATGTTTCGATGACGGCCGTGCTCGGTCTCATCTCGCTTGTGGGGATCATAGTGAGAAACGGCATTATAATGTTCGAATATGCGGAAGAACTTCATTTTCAGCAAGGACTCAGCATAAAAGACGCTGCTGAACAGGCCGGGAAGCGGAGAATGAGGCCTATCTTCCTGACTTCCTGCACCACCGCGCTCGGAGTACTTCCTATGATAATCAGCGGAGACCTTCTCTGGATGCCTATGGGAGTGGTCATCTGCTTCGGTACCCTGCTCTCCGTCTTCCTAATCACTTTGATAATGCCTGTCTCATACTGGCAGATTTTCCGTAAAGCCAAATGAAAAGTTCAGTAATAGTATTATCACTCGCATTCCTGTCCGTACAGTTGTCCGCACAGGCACAGAGTCTGTCTCTAAGCCTTCAGGACTGCAAGGATGCCGCATTGGGGCATAATACATACATAGAGAATGCGGCATTGGATGTAAGAAGCGCCGAACTTCAGAAAAAGGAAGCACTCTGGGAGTACTTTCCGAGAGTCAGCGCCGCAGGGCTTGGCTATTACGCTCTTAATCCCCTGCTGGACATAGGGATAATCGACATTCTCGGGGACAATGACTATGCGTGGAACATAAAAAACGAAGTGGAATCCCTCGGAGATCTCTATGGAATAAACACACGCTATAAGGCATTCCGGAAAGGATACACCGCATCCCTTATGGTAATGCAGCCCCTATATGCCGGCGGAAGGATAGTTAACGGCAACCAATTGGCTCTCGTGGGAGTTCAAGCCGCCCGGCTGCAAGCGGAGATACAGGACAGGAAGACCTCCACCGAGATCGAGGCCCTGTGGTGGGACTTGTGTGCTCTGAATGAAAAAATAGAAACCATCGAATCACTTGAGAGTACGATTGAGTCACTTTATTGCCAACTCCGGAACGCTGTCGCATCAGGATTGGCAAGTGAAACGGACCTCCTTCAGCTGGAGCTCAAACGCAGCGAACTCAAAGCGGGCAAGAAAAAGGCCACAAGCGGAGAGAAATTACTGAAAATGAACCTTTTGAACTCCGTAGGAATAAAATATAGCATATATTCACCGTCTGCAAATGAGCAGGCACCGCTTCTGGATTCCATCAAACTCGAAACTCTCACTGCCGGACTGCCTCAAAATCCTGAGCATTACTATCAGGATGTGGACAAAATGGTGGACAGGATGAGCGAAAAAGAGCTTCTGGAACTTCAAGTCAAAGCAAAAAGACTCGAGAAGAGTATGACCATAGGAGAAGCCCTTCCACAAATAGGAGTCGGCGCGACGGCAGGATATTCGAACCTGTACGGCAATTCAGGCAGATTCAACTCGATAGCCTTCGCCACCATCCAGGTGCCCCTTTCCGACTGGGGAAAAATCTCCAGAAAAGCCCAAAGGATAGAACTGCAGATACAGAAGGCTGAAAACGAGCGCGATTTTCTGACCGGGAAGCTGCATCTACAGGTAGAAAAGTATTGGCTCGATCTGACATCGTCCTATGACGAATGGGATGTGGCCGCAGAAAAAAGAAAGGTCGCAGAGAAACTCTACAACCTTTCCGTATCACATTTTCAAAACGGTCTCATATCTTCATCCGAACTGCTTGAGGCTGAAGCAGAATTCCTTCAGGCCGCATCATCCGAATCTGATGCCTTGTCCGCTTACCGCAAGGCGGTCAGCACTTACACCTCCCTATTCGAATAATAATTTCATATCCCGGGCGAGGGCCTTGCGACAGACCTTTCCCGGAATGAACTTCCAATCTCCGGCATCGCTTACCGATGACGCGGAGATTTCTTTATTCTCAAGAATATACTGATACAGCATCTCGCGTATCTCAGGATAACGTACGAGAGTTCTTTCCTCAAGATCCGCCCTGCTCAGGCCCGCCCCTTTGAACAGAAGATCTCCGCCTCCGGCCGCACGGTAGGAGGTCATTGCGACCTTATACATTTTGCTCATATCGAACGGAGTACCGTCACTGAAAGACTGGATCTTCACCCTTTCCCCGTAAGGCTTGGTGACATCGACCGTGTATTTTATGCCCGCGGCGCTGTCGAAATTGAAACTCGGAGCATCAAAAGACCATCTGCGTGTCCCATATCTCTCACTGCTGCGCTCCGAGATATTCAGAACACCCTTCCCGTCATAAGTCTTAATCCAATGAGAGTAAGAGTATTCCAGATAATCTCTGATCTCCTTTCCGCTGAGCGACAGGACACAAAGGCTGTTCTCATAAGGATACAGAGTAAACATATCATTGAACACCAATTCCCCCTTGGCAAGACGCCCGTTGGAAGTCAGAGGGGCGCTGAATGACACGTCCGCCCCGCTCTTCGCGAGCTGGACCTTATGTATGAGGTTCATATAAAATGACGGACCCGTGAACGCATCGCGGGTATACATATCCTCTGCAATACTTCCTACAGGTTTCAGTGTGAACGCCTTTACTTTCTCGTAATCTGAAGCGAACGCTTCCTTCATCTTTATGTCCACCTTGGAAGGGTCTATGTCTATGAGCCCTGCCACCTGCGTCTTGGATACAAGTTTTCCGCCCTTGTATGTCAAAGTGAGCGTCACCTGCCCAAGATGCTTTGCACGGCTGCCTGTGTTCACAAGGCATATCCCGTCACCCTGCTTCACGTGCGGCGCGTGGTCGTGAGAACAAAGAAGCACGTCCACACCCTTCAAACTCTTGAAAAGATCGAATCCCTGAGCTTCCAGAACAGATCCGTCACCGGGACCGGTTCCGCTGTGGACGCTTACTATGGTCACGTCCGGTTTCACTTTGGCCTTAATCTCATCCACCCTTTCCTGCACAAAAGGAATGAGCGAGACGAATTCAACATCAGGCCAGAGGCTCTTGTCAAGCCAAGCCTGCATATTGGGATTAGTGTATCCTAATACAAGCACCTTCAGCCCAGCTCTCTTGAATACCTTATATTCAGGAAAATATGGCTTTCCGTCCTCCTTGAGGGCATTACCCGCCAGAAAAGGGATGCCTTTCTCAGCCAATTCCTCCGTCACCCTGTCATAAACCTTGGGCCCTGTCTCGATATCGTGGTTCCCGACTACCACCGCATCGTAACCCATATATGAGACTATCCGCGGGAAAAGATGATCAGAAACGCTGTCCACATAATTGAAATAATACGGCGCATTGTCACCCTGGAGACAGTCTCCGGAGTCTATGAGCAGAACATTGTCCTTGCCAGAGGCGGTGCGGATGCTGTCAATGTAAGTGTTGACGGAGAGAAGCGATGTCTTCCCCCGGGAAGAGACATAATTCTGATCGAACCAGCTGCCGTGTACATCATTTGTGGCGAGAATTTGAAGCGTATGTTCTCCGTCACGCGGCGAACAGGCGCTCAGCCCTGCCAGGGCCGAAACAAGAAGCACTGAAAATCTTTTCATAACGCGGGCAAAAATACGCATAAAATCCTTAAATTTGCCGGTCAAATTATAATTATAAACAATTATGTTCGAGAACCTCAGCGAGAAACTGGAAAAATCCCTCAAAAACCTCAAGGGTGAGGGAAAAATCACCGAAATAAACATATCTGAGACATTGAAGGAAGTACGCCGTGCCCTGCTGGACGCGGATGTCAGCTATAAGGTAGCCAAAGAATTCTGCGACGACGTCAAGAAAAAAGCGATAGGAAGCAATGTCCTCACCGCCGTCAAGCCGCAGCAGATGATGATAAAGATAGTTCACGACTCCCTCGCTGAATTTATGGGCAGCGAAAAGAGTGACGTGAATCTGAAAGGTTCTCCCGCCGTAGTTCTCGTGGCAGGTCTCAACGGTTCAGGTAAGACCACTTTCAGCGCCAAATTCGCCCTTTATCTCAAGAAGAAAGGCAGTCGCGTGCTACTTGCGGCGTGCGACACGTTCCGCCCGGCAGCCATAGAGCAGCTGAAAACATTGGCAAGTGGAATAGGGATAGAAGTGTTCTCCATCGAAGGCGAGAGCGACCCTGTCAAGGTGGCGCAGGGAGCCATCAGGCAGGCCCGTAGCGAAAGATATAACGTGGTCATCATAGATACCGCCGGCCGATTGGCAGTGGACGAGGAGCTGATGAACGAGATCAGGGCGATGCACAAAGCCGTGGATCCGAGCGAATCGCTTTTCGTGGTGGATGCGATGACAGGACAGGACGCCGTCTTAAGCGCACAGGCTTTCAACGAAGCCATCGATTATGACGGTGTGGTGCTCACCAAGATGGACGGTGACACCCGTGGAGGTGCTGCACTTTCAGTAAAATATGTCAGCGGCAAACCTATCAAGTTCGTGAGCACAGGCGAAAAGATGGAAGCCCTGGACGTGTTCTATCCTGAACGTGCTGCAGACAGGATACTTGGTATGGGTGATGTCGTATCCCTCGTGGAAAAGGCTCAGCAGCAGTATGATGAGAAGCAGGCCCGCGAAATGAAGAAAAAAATCGCCAAGGGCAGTTTCAACTTCAACGACTTCTACGACCAGATACAACAGGTTCGCAAGATGGGAGATATCAAAGACTTGGCAGGTATGCTTCCGGGCGTAGGCAAAGCCATCAAGGATGTCGACATAGACAATGACAAGGCTTTCAAAGGGACGGAGGCCATAATAAAAAGTATGACTCCTTACGAAAGGGAGCATCCGGAATGCCTGAACGGTTCACGCAGAAAGCGTATCGCAGCAGGGTCAGGCACCACCATAGCTGACGTGAACAAACTCATCAAACAGTTCGAGAACTCCCAGAAAATGATGAAGATGGCTATGAACGGATCGCTGGCAGCCAAACTCAAAGGATTAAGATAATATGAAAAGCTACACGGCTAAAGGACTGCTGGCACTCTCCCCCGTTATGGTACTGCTGGCAGTTTATCTTACGTCTTCACTTCTTGCGGGGGATTTTTACCGGGTACCGATAGGTGTGTCCTTCGTCATCGCCTCCATCTATTCCATACTGATAGAGAACAAGCATCCGCTCATAGAAAAAATAAACACCTTTTCCGCAGGAGCCGCAGATCCGAACATAATGTATATGATATGGATATTCGTGCTCGCAGGGGTGTTTGCCGCGTCTGCCAAGGCTGTCGGAGCCGTGGATGCGACCGTGGCCATCACGATGAAACTGATCCCCACGAAGTTCCTTCCTGCGGGACTGTTCCTGGCGGCCTGCTTCATCTCGATGTCCATAGGCACGTCAGTGGGCACCATCGTGGCGCTCGCCCCCGTAGCCATAGGATTATCATCCGAGATGGGAGCGGATGTGGCGTTTATGATATCCATAGTCGTGGGAGGTGCTTTTTTCGGAGACAACCTGTCTTTCATCTCGGACACCACGATAGCATCCACCCAAAGTCAGGGATGCCAGATGAAGGATAAATTCCGAACCAACCTCAAGATAGTTCTTCCGGCCGCCATCATAACCCTCGGTCTCTATATTTTCAGCGGTGTGACCTCCGATTATCACATCAGCATACCTGATGCGAAATGGTATCTTGCCATCCCATATCTGGTTGTCATAATATGCGCACTGCTCGGAATGAACGTTCTGAAAGTTCTCGTGATAGGTATAGCTCTCACCGACATTATGGGCCTGATTACCGGAGCGAGCGTACTGAGCATTCTGGACGCTTCAGGAGAGGGGATCAAATCTATGTTCGAGCTTATATTGGTGACCCTGCTTGCCGGAGGCATAATGGGGATGATAAAATCTGCCGGCGGATTCGACTTCCTTATCGACGTGATGACAAAAAGAATAGGTTCACGAAGAGGTGGAGAGGCGACCATCTGTCTCCTTACAGCACTCACGGATATCTGCACGGCGAACAACACCATAGCCATAATCACCGTCGGAGGAATTGCCAAGGGGATATCGGACAAATTCGGAATAGAGCCACGCCGCAGCGCCTCGCTTATGGACACGACATCCTGCTTTGTACAGGGCATACTCCCCTATGGTGCTCAGCTTCTTATGGTGGCCGGCCTCACCGGGACATCTCCCCTCGAAATAATTCCTCACCTGTATTATCCCATACTTATCGGCGTAATGGTCGTGCTCACCGTCATTTTCGGAAATCCCTTAACAAAGAACAGAAAAAGGCCTGTTTAAAGAACCTGTCGTATGTATTGGATCGTAAATCACTAACTAAAATTCTAAGGGTGTTATTCTGAAGACGCGAAATCTTTTTTGCTTCTTCTGAATCTAATGGGCCTGTCAGGCTCATCAGCAACTTGCTTCGCTGCTTCTGGATTCATCCTTCACAGCGTATGCCTCAGGTCTTTTCCACAATCAGTGTCGCATTCGTGATCTTCTGTTTTTGGGCCAAGTCTCCTTTTCTGAAAATCGGAAGATCGCCAATCGCCCACTGAGTGGCCTACAAGGCCGAT
>CAVHGF010000033.1:0-25110 GCA_963635625.1 Treponemataceae bacterium
CTGGACATATCATTCATCTCTGAAGTTACAGGACTGTCGCAAGAACAAATCCAAAGTTTATAGATTACACCAAAACTTGGATTTTAAGACTTTGAACAGATCTTGTGAAATCACGGCGTTTGTCCGGAAAAACTAACCTTTTCGTGGACAAAGTATCTAAAAACAGCATTTTGTCCGGGAAATGGGGGCTTTGGCCGGACAAAACTACGAAAGCGAGCGCTGTCGCTGCATTCGAGCACGGCGGAGAAATGAGATTTATCCAGAAAAAACTAAGCTTTTCGTGGACAAAAAATAGGCCGGCGAGGTTCACACCCGGCCGGCCTTTGACGTCTCTCAAATATTTCAAGTTTTTTCACAGAACGACGCCGATTCTGTTTTTTTGAGGCCAATTCAATAACGCAGTGCAATACCGTCAAATTGAATTAGACTGATATCCAATATGGTAAACGCAAGAATAACTGCCAGTTTTATTTCTTAACGCTTACTTGTCACTTAATCTTTAACATAAGTAACGGAAATTGCAGTGATGAATATTTTCCCTTTCTTACCACTTGTTGCTCCAACACTAAATACTACGCTATTCCCGGAAAGAGAAACCGCTTCGTCTGATTCAAGAACATAACTGCCATACTTCAATGTTCCATTATCACTTTTAGTAAATGTTATCGTCGCCGATTTCAGCGAATATTCATTACTTGCCTTTATAGTCAATGTTCCATTATTGTTTTGATAAAATCTCCATTGATTACCAGAAGAATACACTTTTCCATTATTACCCCCAGTGGAAGCTGAGAGTGTAATGACATCATCCATAGTCATAGAGCTTACCACTGTGCCATCAGTTGTTGTACCGGAAATGTCAACAATTTTTTTAATGATTGTCGTCTCTCCCGTTGCTGGAACATAATCATACTTGTACTCCAGCGTTTTGATGCTGCCGGCGGTGAAGGTGACGTCTTTGGTGAGGGTGAGGGTTTTCTCGACGCCGTTGACGGAGATCTTGAGAGTGGAACCGGATGCAGCTGTGTGAGGCTTGAGTGCGATGTAGAAAACGGCTGAAGAGTTCTGCGCGATGGCGGTGCCGTCGGTTACGGTCAAAGTGGCAGTTTTGCTGACATATGCATCACCGCTTTTACTATATGCAGGAGTATCTCCTGAATAATCTATATAATATGTTCCAACGATGTCCTCGCTTGAGGTGAATGACACGCTGCTTACGGTAAGGGCATCTTCGAGGGTGTTGGTTACCTTTATGGCAACTACGGAAGCGAGTTGCTTCATCTCGATGGCAGGTTTGACATTTGACGCTACATTCTTTGCTACTCCATAAAGAGGACAGGCAGACCCTGCGAGATGAGCCTTGCTGTCGTTGCCGGCATGGGTCTGCGAAGTGCCACCAACAGTTATATATGCACCCGTGGACTGACTTATTCCTGCCGGTGTTTTCTGATAAGATGAATACGGATAATTTGCATACCAGTCGTAACTCTTACCTTCTTCCAAAGCAGATGCGAGGGTACCGGAGAATACGCCGGTAAGGGCGTCATCTACAGTAAACTGCCCGTCGGAAATGTAAGTGGTGGCACCGGCCTCCGCGTGGAAGAGATTGATAGCGTCACCCGAAGCCCATACGGTGTTGAGACCGTCATTGGATGTCTTGGTGAGAAGAGTGGAGATCTCGAAAGGGACGCCTTCGGTAGGCTGCAGCGGAGAGAGTGATTCATTACAAGAAGACAGAGCGAATGTGGCTGCCAACATCGCTCCGAGCGTGAATGCTGAATGTTTCATAGGGCGTCGGATTAGAATGTCAGATCGTCATCACTGTCTTCTTCAGTCCAGCCTTGAATTGAAAACACATCGGTACTCGCCGTGAGCACGGCAGATTTGCAGGCGAGGGAGATTACCTCGCAGGACGGAGCACTATAAGCCTCTCCCTCCCGATTTAAAAAGGTTTTTGTCATGTGATAATAATATTTGAGGAAAACGAATATGCAGAAAGGCTTCGGCACCGCACGGCGCCGAAGCCTTCAATATGCTTTCTATCAGACTATTCCGACATTCTACCCCCCCCCATTATGTAATTTGAGGAGAACACTGAAAACGGATATGAGCCGATAAGGTTATACATTCATTTGAGGAAAACCGGACAAATGTACAATTATTCCCGCGATTTATCAAATCCTTTCCATCACGACAGTCTTAGCCACATCACCCATCAAAAAAAACCACTTCAAATACGGAATGGCTTTTTATTACTCACTCAAGTTTCACAAGTAATAAAATTTATTGTCATTCAGCATTGTGCGGCACTTGCAAAACTCCCTTCCCCCGCACACGCTTCGCGCTATCCCTCCCACTTCGTGGGGCCCCCGTTCACGGGTCACGGACGGCAGATGTGCTTAGAAATTTAAATTGGCAAACGACCTGGCACCTTCCGTTCTTATGAGTCGGGTAACAGGGGGCACTTGGAATTTAAATTGGCAAACGACCTGGCACCTCCCATTCACAGGTCACGTGTGACCAGACGCCTTTGAACCGCTATGTCCTTGGTGATATGTAATAAGAATTTAAGTGTCGCAAGCAATTAAAATTATCAGCAAATTTCATTACTTTTGCGACAGTTTCCGAAAACAATAAAAAACGATAAAACAACATCATATATGTCAGCACAATACAGCAGCAAACACGGATATGTAGGACGCAGCCCTATGGAATTATATATGGCGTTCACGGACCTTCGTAACTTCAAGGCGATGATGCCTGCCAATGAAGAAGTGAGCGTGGAAGCGGACTACGACACCCTGACGGCCACGGCCAAAGGGATGACGTTCACGGTGAAAGTCAAAGAACGCCAGCCCTACTCGAAGATCTCCCTCGAATCGTTCAATTCACCTATCGGCTTTTCCATCGATTTCAACTTCAAGGACATAGGCGGAGGACGGACGGAGTTCTACATCGACGTGGACGCACAGATAAGCGGAATGATCAAAATGATGATAGGCGGAAAGATAAAAGACGCCCTGGACAAGATCGTGGACGGAGTAGTAAACGCCGGAGCCCAATTCTGATGAACCAGCTTCCGGTATCCATACGTCTCAATCCTTTCAAAGGCCTTGACGGTCCCGAAGGCAAGCCCATTCCGTGGAGCCCCTACGGAAGGCTGCTCGAGAGCCGTCCGGTCTTCACGCTCGACCCGCTCTTTCACGCCGGATGCTACTATGTACAGGACTCCTCCGCGATGTATGTGGGACACATCTTCCGCAAGACGCTGAAAAAGATCGATCCCTGGGACGGAATCATTAAAGTTCTGGATCTGTGCGCGGCACCCGGAGGCAAAAGCACCGACCTGGCGTGTTCACTCAGAGAAACATACGAAGACAACTTCCTTCTGGTCAGCAACGAAGTGATGAAGGAACGCTCCCGCGTCCTCTCGGACAACATCGCGTTATGGGGAGATCCCAACATCTTCGTATGCAGCGTAGACCCTGTCGTACTTGGCAGACTGTCAGGCTTTTTCGACATCATAGTGTGCGATGCGCCCTGCAGCGGAGAAGGGATGTTCCGCAAAGACGAGCGCGCCATACACGACTTCAGCGAGCAGACCGTGGAACTCTGCGCAGCCAGACAGAAAAGGATCCTGTCGGACGTGTGGCCATCTCTCAAAGAAGGCGGATACCTTATATATTCCACTTGCACATACGAGCACGAAGAAAATGACGGCAATCTCCTGTGGACGGCCCGGAATCTGGGCGGAGAGATAATCCCGCCGGAGGACGAATTCGGCGCCTTCGGAGTCAGACTCACGGAATACGGGCACCTTCTCAAGGCTGGAGAAGTTCTAGGCGAAGGCCAATGGGTGGGGTCCCTATTGAAAACTTCCGCCGCACCTGCCGCCAAAAACTCTTCACGTCTGGAAGCGACAATACGCCCGATCCGCTACGGAGTATATAAAGGAGAGATGAAAGGGATAAAATTCGTTCCTGACCCCGACTACGCCCTCAGCATCAAATACGAAGACGAGTATCCGCGCATAGATGTGGACAGACAGAAGGCCCTGGAATACCTTCATCACGACTTTCTGCGCTTTCCGGACGCTCAACTCGGATATGATGCCATATGCTACAAAGGTCATCCGCTCGGCTTCGTCAACAACATCGGAAGCCGGTGCAACAACCTCCATCCCCTGCCGAGACGCATACTTATGGACATAAAATAAGTTTCAAATGAAACTTTCCGCTCATAACTGTCGTATATATTATAATTGACTCCATAGATTTACATATATGAAACTTTCTCAATTCGACTTCAATCTTCCCGCTGAAAAGATAGCCAAGGAACCGACCCGCTGGAGAGATGAATGCAAACTGATGGTTCTTCACAAAGATACCGGAGAGATCGAGCATAAGATATTCAAGAACGTCATCGACTATTTCGACAAAGGTGACCTGTTCGTCCTGAACGACACCAAAGTATTCCCGGCCAAGCTTTTCGGAAAGAAAGAAAAGACGGAAGCCGACATAATGGTCTTCCTTCTGAGAGAACTGAATGCGGAACAGAAGCTCTGGGACGTGATAGTAGAACCTGCCAGAAAGATAAGAATAGGCAACAAGCTTTATTTCGGTGAAGACGATTCAATGGTCGCCGAGGTGATAGACAACACCACCTCAAGAGGAAGAACGCTGAGATTCCTTTACGACGGACCTTACGAAGAATTCAAGAAAGACCTGTTCGCACTTGGCCAGACACCTGTCCCGGAATGGGTCAAGGAGACTCCGGACGAGAGCGACGTGGAAAACTACCAGACCATCTTCGCCAAATACGAAGGCGCGGTTTCCGCTCCGGCCGCAAGCCTGCATTTCTCAAGAGAATTATTCAACAGAATGATCCTCAAAGATATAGATAAGACATTCATCACGGTTCATATGGGAATTGGCCATTTCCGCGAAGTGGATGTGGAAGACCTTTCCAAGCATCGTATGGACTGCGAGAGGATGATCATCAGCGAAGAAGCGGCCCGGGACATCAACAACGCCAAGCGCAGAGGGAACAAAGTGGTAGGTGTAGGCGTGACCGTTGTGCGCGCTCTTGAAACTTATGTCACCACGAACCACGAAGTGAGGCCTACGGACACCTGGACCAACAAGTTCATCTTCCCGCCTTACGAATTTTCAGTTCCGGACGCTTATGTGACCAATTTCCATCTTCCAAAATCGACTATGCTTATGTCCGTAGCCGCATTCGGAGGATATGACCTGGTGATGAAAGCCTACAAGGAGGCACTTGAGTCTGACTACAGATTCGGACCTTACGGAGACGCAATGTTAATTCTCTAATATATGGCTAAATACACTATCAGTTTAGACCTCAGCGGAGGCTGGGAAAAAGAAGAAAGCACCTACACTGAGGTGGACGGGACGGAAGTGACTCACATCGAATGCCATCTTCCCGACGACGAGGCTCAGAAAGACTTGGCGATAATTGACATCTACTCCGGTCAGATGCCTTCCGACACCACCGCCGCAGACGAGGCGCTTGCCAATTATGCCGACATCGTGGGCTTCGACGAGACCGACCCGGAAGATTTCGACCCTATCGTTGAATGGCCGTTCGCAGGAAAGAAGGCCTATGGATTCGAAGCCTTTTGCGAAGACGACTCTCCTATGCGTCTTATGTGCGTGGAGATAAAGAAAGGAATTCTCTGCATAATGAGCATCTGCGCCGAAAGCGACGACAAGCTCATCGAAACCATAGAACTGGTAGAGAAGACCTTACGTTATAAAGCGGTAAGTTAGAAATAACAGGGGTCGCCAATCGGCCCCTTTAAACTTGATATATGAAAACTTCATTCGACCAAAACGTATTGGGCGCGATTACGCTCAACCGTGTATTTGGCTTCAAGCCTCAGATTGCACACAGAATAATAGAGAATGCCGGCTCCATAGGCGGCTTTTTCTCCCTTACGGAGAAGCAGCGGGATTCGGTTTTTTCATCCGGTTCCACCTTTCGCGGAAAACTTGGGGACGACGCCCTGGAAGAGAGTGCCAGGGAAATCGAAAGACTGGCCAGATGCGAAGCCGGATTCATCTCCATAGAAGACGGAAACTACCCCGCACCGCTTCGCGAATGCGAAGATGCTCCCATTGGCATATATTATAAAAGTGCCAGCCCCACAGAACAAGTTTTTTCCTCCACAATGATATCCATCGTGGGCACGAGAGATGTCTCTTCTTATGGAAAAGACTGTTGCCGCAGAGTTGTGGAAGCCATAAGCCGCGCCCCCGAGGCAGCCTGCATCGTAAGTGGATTGGCCCTGGGAGTGGATGGGATAGCGCACGAGCGCGCATTACAGCGGGGACTTCCCACGATAGCCGTGCTGCCGACAGGAATCGAAACATTCTCCCCGCGGACACATTTCGAATTGGCCCGGAAGATAAGCGAGACACCCGGGTGCGCCCTTGTCAGCGATTTTCCCGTAGGATTTCCCGTCACGGCGGCCAATTTCATAAGAAGGAACCGCATCATCGCGGGACTGAGCCGTGCGACCATAGTCATTGAGTCTAAAAAACACGGAGGAAGCCTCATCACGGCCAGAAGTGCGTTCGCATACGACAGGGACGTCTTTGTCATACCCGGAAGGATAGATGACGTGCGCTCTCAAGGCTGCAACAACCTCATCGAGCAAAAAATGGCGGAGCCCATAGCCAACTTTCAGATGCTTTCCGCCAGGCTCGGACTCGGCTACACCACCTTTTCTCCACGCGGAACGTTCCCGGAAAGAGTCGAGAAATTCTACGCCAATCTCCCCTCCGAAATGTTGGACGACATCTTGCTGTTGGCCAATAACATAATGGAGCATAGAGGGATAGATGTCGAATCTCTCGCTTCCCTGTCGGGCCTTACTTACAACAGGGGCCTGAGCCTGTGTATGATGCTCCAAAAAGATGGTTTTCTGGAAATCGATTTACTTCAAAGATGTCAAATTCTCACAAAAAATGAGTAAAATTGCAGTCCGGAATGAGATTTATAGACACACATACACATATCACCGACGAAGCGTTCCACGATGAAGAGGAAGCGGTGATAAGCCGCGCCCTGCAGGCCGGGGTGTACAAGATGCTTCTCGCAGACATAGATTCTTCGGAACGGGACGCTATGCTTGCCATCTGCGACAGCCACAAAGGGACACTCTACCCTATGCTCGGACTCTATCCCGGCTCGGTGAAGGAGAATTGGCAGGAAGAGATGGACCTGATTTATGCCCTGAGCGGACAGCGGACATTCGTCGCCATAGGCGAAGTGGGCCTTGACTACCACGAAAGCACCAGGTACAGCGGTCTTCAGAAAGATGCCCTTGTATGCCAACTCGAACTCGCCGCCAAACTGAACCTTCCCGTAAACATACATCTGCGCGACGCTACGGAGGATTTTCTTCTGGTGTTGGAGAGTTGCCGCGGGCTTGGCCTGAGGGGCAATCTGCACGCATTCGGCGGAAGTGCGGAATTCTGGCGCAGGGTTCAGAAATATGGCGACTGGAGTGTGGGCATAGGCGGTGTGCTTACATTCAAAAACGCCGGCATAGCACGTGAAGCGGCCGAAATCCCTCTCGAAAAAATCGTTCTTGAGACAGACGCCCCGTATCTTGCCCCCGCTCCTAAAAGAGGAACTCGCAACGAAAGCGCAAATATACCGCTCATAGCGCAGAAACTTGCGGAAATAAAGCACCTGGATATCGAAGAAATAGCGAATCAAACCACGGAAAATGCGTTAAGACTTTTTCCTTTAGTGGCACAATAATTTTTTGATAACACAATTTTTTGTTATCTTGCGTTGATTTTTGATAATAATTCAAAACAAATAATTTTATTAATCCAAAACACATTCAAAAACAGTTATGAAAAAGATTTCAATGTTTTTGGCAGCAACGGCCATTATGGTCCTCTCCGCTAACGTCGCTTCTGCACAGGATGCAGATCAGGCTAACACTGAGGTAACAGAGGAGGTCACTACTGCCGCTGAAGCTAATCCTCTCAAAGTAGAAAGCGAGGTTCCACTTCACCAAGCTCTTAAGACAAAGTTCATTGAGGGTGGTGCAGGCTTCATGGCGCTGATCGTCATCTGCCTTATCCTCGGTCTTGCTCTCGCTATCGAGAGAATCCTTTATCTTTCCTTCTCAAAGGTCAACGCCAAAGCTCTCGTAGCTAAAGTTGAGAAAGCACTTGCAGAAGGCGGTATCGAAAAAGCAAAAGAGGTTTGCCGTAACACACGCGGTCCTGTAGCCAAGATCTTCTTCGACGGTCTTGACCGTTACGATCAGGGTATCGACGTCGTTGAGAAGAATGTGGTTTCTTCAGGTTCAGTACAGATGAGCCTTCTTGAGAACAACCTCTCTTGGATTTCACTTTTCATCGCCCTCGCACCTTCACTCGGATTCCTCGGAACCGTGGTCGGAATGATCGAGGCATTCGATGCTATCCAGGCTGCCGGTGATATCTCTCCTAACGTTGTTGCAGGTGGTATGAAAGTCGCTTTGATCACTACCGTGGGCGGTTTGATCGTAGCTATGATTCTTCAGGTCTTCTACAACTACATCCTTGCAAAGATCGACAGCATCACTATCGATATGGAAGAGGCTTCTATAGATCTTGTTGATGTTCTTACAGAATACAAAGCGAAATAATAATGAAATCCAATTATATTAAAGTCATCAAGGTTATCCTGTTGTGCTTTCTTCTGATAAGTGTCGGCGTAGCTCTTTTCGCTTTCATAAAAGGCTTCAACGAACTGTCAGTTGATCTGCTCTTCTACTGGACCTATGCGATGATTGCCGTAGCTGTCCTGGCTATCGTATTTGTAGCCGGATATCTGGGCATCAAGAATGACAAGAAGTTCCTCTGGAGACTGCTTGCCATCATAGGAGGCACCGTAGTGATATGCGCAGCAGTATATTTCCTTTCGCCAGGTGCCCCTGCCGTAGGTCTCGCCCAGCAGCCATCTGACACAACTCTTAAACTCACAGATACAGTGCTTAACCTTACCTATCTCATCAGTGCCGCAGCTATCGTGTCAGTGGTGGTAGGTGAAGCTTGCAAGGCTATCCGTAACAAAAGAGACACCAGGTCATAAATTATGGGTAAAAAGAAAACACCGGGAATCAACTCAAGTTCCACAGCGGACATCGCGTTCCTCTTGCTGTGTTACTTCCTGATGACGACCACTATGGGAAGTCAGACGGGTCTTGCCCGCCGTCTCCCTCCTATGCCTAACCCTAACGAGAAGGCAGAGGATCAGAAGGTCAACAGGCGTAACATCATCATCGTGCGTATCAGCTCGTCCGACAAGATCTTGGTCGGTTCCGAAATACTCGACATTACCCTTCTTAAAGATAAGGTCAAGGAATTCCTTGCCAATCCTAACGACGACCCTAATATGCCTGACAAGGAGCTCAAGCTCATCGAAGGCTGGGGAAAGACAGTTCCGGTATCCAAAGGTGTCATTTCTCTTCAGAATGACCGTGGAACAAGTTACAGGGCATACATTGCCGTTCAGAATGAACTTGTAAAAGCCGTCAATGAACTTCGTGACGAATTCGCAAGAGCCAATTTCGGAAAAACCTACGCTCGTCTCGACGAGAATCAGCAAGATTGGGTTAAAAAGGCTGTTCCTCAGATCATTTCCGAGGCGGAGCCTATGGATGTTAAAGGCAGCAAATAATAGGAGAACAACAATATGTCAAAATTTGGAGGCAGCAATAGCAAAAAAGATGTACCTGGCGTAAACTCAGGTTCAATGTCTGATATCGTCTTCATGCTCCTGTTCTTCTTTATGGTGACCACTCAGATGCGTGAGACCGAGAACAAAGTTCAGGTCAACATCCCTGAGGCTTCAGAGTCAGTGAAGCTCGACCGTAAGGACTTGGCAAGCTACATTAACATCGGAACTCCTATTAAGTCTCTTCAGGCTCAATATGGTACCGATGCCCGTATTCAGCTCAACGATTCATTCAAAACCAAGGAAGACATCCGCGACTTCGTGGCTTCAGAACGTGAGGCTATGAACGAAGGAGATCGTCCTCTTATGACAGTCTGCATCAGAGCTGACCAGGATGTGAGAATGGGTATCATTGTCGATGTAAAACAGGAGCTTCGCCGCTGTTCAGCGACAAAGATCATGTATTCAGCGAGAAAACCGGCCGAATAACAAGGCCTGTCTGATATGAGCGGCCCCCCTGTTTTGGAGGGCCGCTTTTTAAAAATAAACGAAATGTCTACAGAAATACTGAGAACAAAGGTGAAGGATCTGCTTGATATGCAAGCAGGTCAGAAGGTTCTTGCCAAAGGCTGGGTAAGAACAAAAAGAGGTAACAAGGAAATAGCGTTCATCGCACTTAACGACGGTTCCACCATAAAGAACATTCAGGTGGTGGTCGAGAAAAACGAGCAGAACGCATCGCTTCTTTCGAAAGTGACGACAGGAGCGTGCATCAGCGTGACAGGAGATCTCGTGGAGTCCGTCGGCGGCGGACAGAGAGTTGAGATCAAGGCTGACAATCTGGAAATTCTCGGAGAATGTGACCCCGTACGCTACCCTCTCCAGAAAAAGGACACTTCTTTCGAATACCTCAGAAGCGTGGCTCACCTCAGAGCGCGCACAAACACTTTCGGTGCAGTCCTCAGGCTCCGCAGCCAGATGGCCTACGCCATACATCAGTATTTCCACAATAAGGGCTTCGTCTATCTCAACACTCCTCTAATAACCGAATCGGACTGTGAAGGAGCAGGACAGATGTTCTCAGTGACGACCCTTGATTTGAACAACATCCCGAGAAACAAGAAAGGTGAAGTAGACTACACCAAGGATTTCTTCGGAAAACAGACCAGCCTTACCGTCAGCGGACAGCTCGAAGGAGAACTTGGAGCCACCGCACTTGGAGAGATCTACACTTTCGGACCTACTTTCCGTGCAGAAAACTCCAACACACCTCGTCACTTGGCCGAATTCTGGATGATAGAGCCCGAAATGGCGTTCTATGACATCAAGGACAATATGGACTTGGCCGAGGACTTCATCAAATCACTTGTCAAATATGCGCTTGATAACTGTATGGACGACATACAGTTCCTCAATGACCGCTACGACAACACCCTTGTCGAAAGACTCAAAGGCGTGTGCGACACAGAGTTCGTAAGACTTCCTTACACGGAAGGAATAGAGATTCTCAAGGACGCCATCGCCAAAGGACATAAATTCGAATACCCTGTAGACTGGGGGACGGACCTGCAGAGCGAACACGAAAGATTCCTAGTGGAAGAGCATTTCGGACGCCCGGTCATCCTTACGGACTACCCTAAAGATATAAAAGCCTTCTATATGAAGCAGAATGAAGACGGCAAGACCGTACGCGCTATGGACATCCTTTTCCCTAAGATAGGAGAGATTATAGGTGGAAGCGAGAGAGAAGCCGATCTTGGCAAGCTTGAAGGCCGCATAGACGAGCTCAAGATGAGCCGCAAGAATCTCGAATGGTATATAGACACCCGCCGTTTCGGAAGTTGTCCGCACAGCGGATTCGGCCTTGGATTCGAGAGACTTCTCCTATTCATAACAGGAATGCAGAACATCCGTGATGTGATTCCGTTCCCAAGAACACCTAAAAACGCAGAATTTTAATCATATGCTTGTAATCGGAATCGCAGGAGGCTCAGGAAGCGGAAAGACTACCGTAGTAAGGGCCATCAAAGACAAACTCAAGAACGAGAAAGTGGTGGTCATCCCTCAGGATGCCTACTATAAAGACTCCAGTGACCTTACCGACGAGGAGAAGAGGGCACATAACTTCGACCATCCTGACGCCATCGACTGGGAGTTGCTTTGCGCTCAGCTTAAAGACCTCAAGTCGGGCAAGAGCGTCGAACAGCCTGTTTACTCCTATATCTCCTGCACGAGAAGCAAGACAGAGACGGTGAAGGTGGAGCCTGCCGACGTGATAATCATCGAAGGAATCCTCATCTTCTCCTGCAAGGAGCTTCGCGACCAGATGGACATAAAGCTGTTCGTGGATGCTGACGACGACGACCGTCTTATGCGCGTGATGGCAAGGGACATCTCCGAAAGAGGCAAAGACGTGAGCTGGGTCATCGAAAGATACTCCAGAACCGTAAAACCTATGTATCTCCAATTTATCGAACCGAGCAAACGCTATGCTGACGTGATCATCCCGCAGGGAGGCCACAATAAAGTAGCCATCGAAGTCATCACAGCCACGGTGGAAAAATTCTTGAAGTGAAAAGGCTTGAACAAGATAAAATAGCAGGAATACTTATCACCGTGAGTTTGCATCTTGCGGTGATAATTGTTTTGATGCTTACTGTCATCCATCCTCAGCTGGTAAGCCGTCAGGAGAGGATAGAGCTTGACTTTTCAGAACAGGAAAAACTGGAAAAACTCGAGCGTCAGCTCGCCAAGAGCAAAGCACTCAACGAAAAACTGGACAGGATGATAGGCGAAGAGAATATAAGCAGACCATCATCCGCAAATATAAAGAATGTAAGCGTGGACGCATCCCTGAAAGATGACAGGGGAACGGATGCCGAACAGCTTTACCGTGAAGCGGAGCGCATACGACAGGACTATGAAAACAATATGTCCAGAAAGGACGACGATTACGCCGCCATAGAAAAACAGAGCGAAGAACTCGTCAAAGATCGCGAAAAACAGGAAGAAGTATATAGCGGGCCGTCCGTTCTGTCATACAGTCTCGAAGGGCGAAAAGGAAGTTCCCTCCCCATTCCGGCATACAAATGCATAGGGGAAGGAGAAGTAACGGTCATAATATGCGTGGATCCGAGCGGTCGCGTAGTGTCCGCCAAAGTTCAGGAAGACATCTCATCTTCAGACAAGTGTCTTCAGGCATATGCATTAAAAGCGGCCGGAGCAAGTCGCTTCTCAAGAAAAAGCGATGCCCCGGCACGTCAGTTAGGAAATATCGTCTATCAGTTTATTGCTCAATAGCAGCCTTGAAAGTATCGTCAATTGAAAGATACAGATGGTAGAAGGCATTGTCGCCAAGCTGCGAATATCTTCCGACAAGAGCCTTGATCTGAGTCATCATATAATCCTTCGAAGACTCCCACTCCCCTTTTTCAGGTGCAAGTCCGTCCACTCTCTTGACATAAGAAAGGAACTGCCTGTCAAGATGTGCTTTATCCAGATAAGAAAGCAGTTGGGCGTAGTCCGATATCTCTGAAAGTTCACTGCGGTGATGATCGAAATAGTCGGAAGCGAAACGCAGCGTACTGGCCTTCTTCGAGCATTTCATATAGAAAGAAGACACCTTGGAAGTGTCCATAGGGACAAATACGTCCGGAATGATTCCTCCGCTTTCGACCTTCATACTGTCGCGCGAGGTCATCTCGCTGCTGGAGTATCTCTTGTACACCTCATAGGCATAATCATCGGTATAAGGCTTCTGTATGCATCTTCCCGAAGGAGTATGGAAACGCGCCACCGTCAGGCGGATTCCGCTTCCGTCAGTAAAATTGATTGGCTCCTGCACAAGACCCTTTCCAAATGAACGGCGTCCGACAACGGTAGCACGATGATTGTCCTGAAGCGCCCCGGCGAAAATCTCGCTTGAAGAAGCACTGATTTCATTAATCAGAAGACTCACCCTAAGGTCCTGGTAAGGGCCCTTTCCATCCGCGCGGTAATCCTCCCTCGCCCTCTTGCGGCCTTCCAGAAAGACTATCAGCGAGTCCTTCGGAAGAAAAAGATTGCTCATCAAAAGGGCTTGGTCCAGATATCCTCCGGTGTTATCTCTCAGATCGACAATAAGATGCGTCATACCCTCACCCTTGAGTTGGGCGACAGCCTTGACGAACTCCTCGTAAGTGCTGCGGGAAAATTTGGACACCCTGACATATCCGTCGCCAGGGCCTGTCATAAACGCCGCATCCACAGAATGAATTGGAATCTTCCCTCTGGTTATATCGAAAGGAATAATCTCCTGCCCGCGTTTGACGGTCACCTTGACCTTGGTGCCGGCAGGACCTTTCATACGCCTTACCATACTGTCCTGCGGATAATGCACGCCCGCTATATTCACATCATCCACCTTCAGGAGCCTGTCTCCGGACACCATACCGCACTTCTGCGCCGGTCCGCCTGGAATGGCCTCTATGACTATAGCCGTGTCATTGGGAACATTGAACTGAATGCCAATTCCATCGAAGCCTGCGGCTAGAGAATTATCACTCTCCTCCCTCTCTACCGGTGGAAGATAAACCGAATGAGGGTCCAATTTGCCAAGTGCAGCTACTACAGCTGCATCTGTAAGCTCCTTTTTGTCAACAGTATCCACATAATTGGCATCCACCTCACGAAGTATGAGGTTCAACTTCCGCCAATCATCATATTGCGTACGGTAAAGAGCCTTCCTCTGCTGGACAGAATTATAAAATGTCACGCCCATCGCACCGATCAGCACGCCCACTGCGGCGACCAATAAAGTATTACCCTTGCTACTCATCTATCTTTTCAATATGGACACACTCTATACCGGCCTTTTGCAGAAGTTCTATGCCGTCCATCAAGCGGTACTGGTCCTGATACACCACTCTTTTGATTCCGGCCTGAATGATCAGCTTGGCACATTCCATACAAGGCGAAGCCGTCACATAAAGGGTGGCACCCTGCGAACTGTTCCCGGACTGAGCCACCTTGGTGATGGCATTGGCCTCGGCGTGAAGAACATAAGGTTTGGTCACCCCGTTCTCGTCCTCGCAGATATTCTCGAAACCGGACGGAGTGCCGTTATAGCCGTCAGATATTATCATCCTGTCCTTGACGATAAGGGCTCCTACCTGACGTCTCTTGCAATAGGAATTCTTGGCCCACACCTGGGCCATTTCCAGGTACCTATTATCAAACTTGCTCATTATCATTTGTTTTTCTGATACAGATATCTTTTTATGTTACGTTTAGGAGTTCTCTCGAAGTCGTTCTCTATGAACTCAATCTTGCGTATCTGAGCATAGGCAGGCAGCGCCTTGTTCACTTCCGGAAGCATACTGTGAAGTCTGCCTTCGATGTCCTCCTTGCTTATCCCGTACATTCTGGAAGCGGCATAATCCGGATAAATGATGGCCGTAAGACCGCCATTGTCCTCCACAACCAGAGATTCCACCACGTAAGGAAAATTATTTATAACGCCCTCCAGCTCTTCAGGATAGATGTTCTGACCATTGGCTGAGAGGATCATACATTTGCAACGTCCTTTCAGATAGAGATATCCGTTCTTAAGAATACCCATATCCCCTGTTCTGAACCATCCGTCCTCGGTGAAGGTGTCCTTAGTGGCCTGCTCGTTTTTATAATAGCCCAGGAAAACATTCTGTCCGCTCACCTGAACCTCACCAGGGATACGCGCAGGATTAGGGGAATCTATCCTGATCTTGCATCCGGGAACCACCTTGCCTGACGAACCTACCTTGGCCCTACGCCATTTGACATAAGTGATGATAGGCGCACATTCCGTCATACCATAGCCTACGGTGAAAGGGAAACGCAGTTTATGAAAGAATCTTTCCACTTCCGGATTCACTGCGGCACCTCCCATAATAATCTCCTCGAACTCCCCTCCGAACGCGCTGACAACACGTTTTTTCATATACTTGCGTATCAGATCCCCTATGAAAGGAGCACCGAAGAAGAACTTGAGTTTTTCCGCAACAGGCTTGAGCTGTGTCTTATAGACTTTCTCTATTATCAGCGGAACGGAGATTATGATGGAGGGATGCACCTCGCGGAAAGCATCCATTATCACCCTCGGAGACGGAGTCTTGGTGAGAAAATAAACGTGCGCACCTATGCTCATCTCAAAGAGGAACTCGAACATCAGTCCATACATATGCGCGAGCGGGAGCATAGACACGACCTTGGAGTCGCTGTTCATCTGAGGCTCAGCCACATTGGCGGCGAAGTTCATATTGCAGGCAAGCGCGCGATACGGAATCATAACACCCTTCGAAAACCCGGACGTACCTGAAGTATAATTGATTATTGCCAATTCATCAGGCTTGTCCTCGTAATAATTGATCTGCTCGGGGCGAAGACCGCAAGGATATTGTCTGCGGAACTCCATAACCACATCCGTGCGTATGGCGTCAATATCTCCCTTGACAGACATAAGACACTGAAGGTCAGATATATTCACCACTACCTCAAGTTCAGGAAGATTATCGGTGTTAAGGTGTGACCACACGGACTCGTCCACGAAGAAAACACGTGATTCCGAATGTCCGAGAAGGTAGATTATACTGTCAGGATTGAAGTCACTGAGAATCGGAACAGGAACCGCTCCGTAAGTCATGGCAGCGAGGAAGCATACGCCCCAATTGGCCTGATTGCGGCCGCAAATGGCCACTCTGTCCCCTACTTTAAGCCCGCAGCGCTTGAAGACGACGTGAATCATCTCTATGCGCTCTGCCATCATCGCGTAATTCATAGTCTCCCCTTTGTAATTCGAAAGGGCCAGCTTCCACCAATTTTCCTTGAAACTGGCTTCAAGCTGTTTGTTTACAGATTTAACGTTCATAGTAACACATAAATGTCCAAGAATGCAAAATTACTCTTTTTTTTGTATTTTTGCCGATATGCACTCACAAAACGAACTGCCACGATACTTCTATAAGTTCTCCTCCCAGATAATACATTTTCTGGGAATTCCGGTGTTCTTCGTCTTCTTCGTCCTCCTTTACAGACCTGAAGGCGCGGTCGCCTTTCTGGATATGAACCGTGACATTCTGGAATTCAACCTCATAATGGTAGGGTGCATCCTTCTGGGAGTTCTCGTCGCGACCAGACTGGCCTTTTTCTTCCTGAAGAAGGTGTTTCATCCGAGCAACGCCGTCTATATAGGCTGGTGTGCCATAGAATGCCTTATCTTCTGCCTTTTCGCAGGGCTCTATATGTTCCTGATGGAAGGCAAGACAGACACATATTTCACCGTGGTCACCAAATGTCTGTCCCGTTTCGGAGGGGTTCTGATATGGCCTTACCTGATAATCGGCCTGGGAATCACCCTGAAAGACAAGAATGAAGAGATACTCTCCCCGCTCGGCGCGGAAGACGGAAGGCTGCATTTCAAGGACGACAGCCAGAAGCTCAAACTCGTAGTGGCGGCCAATTCACTGCTTTATATCGAAGCCAAGGAGAATTATGTGGAGATAGTATATACCGATGCGGACGTAATCAAGAAATACACTCTGCGTTCTTCTATGAAAAGGCTCGAGCCTATGCTGCACGCACAGGGGCTACAAAGGTGCCACAGAGCATATTACGTCAACCCGAAGCACATCAAGATTCTGAGCAAAGACTCCAGAGGATACGTATTCGCCAATCTGGACAACGCGTCCTGTCCTGCCATCCCTGTCTCAAAGACATACTACCAGACGCTCTCCTCCCTGCTGTAAGACGGCCCTGGAATCTGTTCCGATCTATTTGAACAACTTGTCTATCTGCTTGGCGCAAGATGGAACGGTGAACACGGCCACCCTGTCGCCGGGCTGTATCTGAGTGGTGCCCACCGCGATGAAAGCGTCATTACCGCGAAGGACACCTCCGATTACGGCGTCAAGCGGGAAATCTATATCTTTCAGCGGCTTCTTGGTGATGGCACTGCCCTGTGCGGCGGTGTATTCCACCACTTCCGCATCCGTACCGCTCATATAACGCACGAATTTGGCGTGGTCGCTTAGCGTAAGCTTGTAAATCCTGCTTGCCGTCACCAATTTCTTGTTGATGACAACATCCACACCCATCTCCTCGGCAAGCCGCACGTATTCCATATTCTCCACTTCGGCTATCGTTCTCGGCACACCGAATTTTTTGGCGGCTACACAAGCCAATATATTGGCTTCGTCATTACCGGTCAGAGCCACGAAGGCATCGTGCGAACTGAGGCCTTGATCATAAAGGAAATCCGTGTTGCGGGCATCGCCGTTGACGACCTCCACGCTTTCCGGCAGATCCTCCACAAGCTGCATACAACGTTCACGCTTGATCTCTATCAGTTTGACACGTGAGACGTCAGGAGCGAGAAGCGACGCTGTGATGGCACCCACCGACCCGCCGCCCATAATCATAACTTCCTTTACGGCAATATCTTCCAGCCCAAGATAAGTATTCAGCCCCTTTATGCCCTCCTTACGGATGATAATATAGATGAGGTCTCCGAATTTGAATTTGGTGTCGAATTTAGGGATGATGGTCTTGTCCTGACGGGAAATGGCTATCACGCGGAATTCGGAATTATCCCTCTGGGAGAAAAGTCTGGTGAAATCCACCAGTTTCATATCGAGAATAGGGCTGTCTTCGCTAAGACGATAGGCCGCGATGTGCAATTTTCCGTGTGCGAAACTCATCGTGTCGGACGACGTGTTGTATCGGAGCTGCGACACCACCTCATCCGCCGCTATCTTTTCAGGACAAATAGTCATCTCCATTCCGAGAGCCTTGACCAACTGGCGGCCTTCCTTCGTGAGCAGCTCGAGATCACGTGTTCTGGACACAACCCTTTTTGCTCCCATATTCTTGGCAAAAACGGCAGCCACCAGATTGACTTCCTGACTGACATAAGGGAACACTGCGATGAAAAGGTCGCATTTACCCACCTGCGCGTCGGTAAGGGCCTTTATGGAAGTAGGATCCCCCTCGACCGGCTCTATGTCCACAGAAGCGGAGAGAGCATCAAGCCTTGAGCGGTCATTATCTATTACAGTGACCTCATTACCCTCTCTTACAAGCAGTTTTGCCAAGTGAGAACCGATCTCTCCGGCACCGTCAATTACAACTTTCATCCCCTTTATGTTTATGGAATCGCGCTCCGCCACCGCTCAACAGCTTAAAACACTGAAGCAGAAGCAATCCTCCGTCAGGTCTCACCTTGCAAGTTCCCTTGAATGGCAGCGCACCGTTTTTCCTCGCTTCCCTGTGAGCCTGCACGACAGCTTGCGCATATTTCCTTTTTCCTGTCAACAAATATACTAAAGCGCAAAGATAATCCAAAAATGAACGGAAAGCTATCCTTACACCAGCTCTTACCGGGCCAATAGACGATGGAAGGTTCTTTCGAAGCATCCAGAGCGAATTGCGGTAATTGAGTTTAAGTTTGAAGGCGGACTTGGCCGGAAGCGTCCCGCCGCCTATATGATATACCACGCTCTGAGGCACCACCCATACCTGCCATCCCAGCTCCTGCGCCCTCCAGCACAGGTCAATCTCCTCCATATGGGCGAAAAAGCGTTCATCGAATCCGCCCAGCTTATGCCAAAGCTCACTTCGTATCATAAGAGCCGCCCCGCTCGCCCAGAATACCCGCGAGGGAGTGTCGTACTGGCCGATATCCATTTCCACTTTCGACAGAATACGGCCTCTGCAATACGGATAACCGAAATAGTCGAGACGCCCGCCTGCCGCGCCCGCATACTCGAAGCGCTCCGTCCTGAGCCATCCGCCATCAGGGTCTCTATCCAAGGCCAACAGTTTAGGCGCACATATCCCGCAGTCAGCGTGCGCGTCCATCCATTCAGAAAGCGGTTCAAGCCAATTCTCAATTACCTGCACATCCGAATTAAGAAGAAGATAATACTGCGCATCAATCCCCGACAGAGCCTGATTATATCCACCTGTAAAGCCTTTGTTCTCCCCGAGCGGCATCTGCAGCACCTGCGGATACTTCTTCGCCAGCAGTGCCAATGATCCGTCCTCAGATCCGCTGTCCGCCACATAAAGGGCGTCGTCGCCACCCAACGACGAAAGAATACCCGGCACGAAAGCGTCCAGATATTCCCTTGTATTCCAATTAAGTATTACTACCGCTATGCGCATTTCGTTTTCTCAATGCGGTTCCCGGCATCATCGTAAGTATATTCAACTACTTCTTGTGCAGACACGAACAGCACAAGGCTCATCAAAGCTATTAAGATATTCTTTTTCATTTTACATCCAATAATGAATTTATTTCCCATGAAGATCATCATACCCCAAAGAAGTATTTTCTTTTATAGTATACTTACACATATTTACTTTTATCGTCCCCGACTCATCCGGAAAAGGCACCTTCCAGTCGTATCGCTGTAAATCTTCCAAAGTATAAAAATATTCATAATACGTCACCTCATCAGTCTCTCCGTTATAAACAGGATATAAATCATCAATATAACAAATAACCATAATACAGACAATTCCATCATCACGAGGAACTACATCTTCTATACGAATCGGGAAAGTGCCAATAAATAAAGTTGTATTCTCATTTAAAATCCTCAGAATCCGTTTCCCTTTTCTTATCTGAATAGTTCTATAAAGCCATTCGTCTGTCGACCCATCGCAAAATACATCATCAAAATAAGAATACTCACTCTTAGGAGTACCGACAAGACCCGCACTATGATATATCTCTCTTCCGGAATTATTCTCTATGTAAAACCCATGGTGGGGTTTTAATCTATAAATCACCCACCAATCATCTAAATTACAAGAAGAAAGCAACATTACTGATATAAGAATCAGCAGATAATTCTTCACATTCATACCATTAGTAATTTTTTTTGTCCTTTTCAGAATCAATCCAACCAGTAATTCCCCACATTATAGTAATACTAGAGAAATAGTCCCAAAATGTCGGATTAATTATGCCATTATCTAAAGATAATAATCTTGCAACATCAGACGGGCTACTTAAAGAATATCCCACAAATGGGTTACTTCCTTCGCCAATCTTCCTTGGTGTTTCCACCCAATCATCTTTAGAAAAGCCTTCTGCATTCTTCATAAAATAATTAAACGCACGTATATTGGCATCCTGCTCAACCGGATGATGGTTATGTTGCTCCTTACTTAATATACTTGGAATGCCATATCTTGTCAAATAAGCTATACCTGCACGCTGGCTTTGGAGATAATGTCCAAATTCATGTTGGAATAAATAATTGTCTGGAGAGGCTGTTATTCCGTCTCTCCCTATGATGTAACTTCCCAATGTCACGGCACCCCAATCATCTTCATAAGTTTGAGCCACAGTAGCACCTCCATACGTAGTTACATCTCTTACCCCTCCTATCAGATTCCAGCCTCCCATCATAATATTACCTGCCGTCTCTTGAATGTACTGCCAGGTGAAATGAGACATCACTTCCCACGCTCTCCCTCCAAAATTTTTATGTGGATCTGAGCGATACCACCCCAAATCAATACTTACGGCGTTTTTCATTACATTACCGAATCGAGTCCACGCTGAGTTGAATTGATTCTTGGCTTTGTTTGAATCAAATATACTTGTTACTGCAGGAATCAACAATCCCGTCACAAGAGTAATTGGATACCAAACAGATAACGTCAACCACGTCCACTCCCCGTTTTCATCCGTGTATTTCAACGGATTATTCAAGGCGTACGAATAGCGGTTAAAGCTCTGAGTTAAATCTGGCGCCTGAACGTATGGATCCGGACTCAGAAACCGCCCAAGCATAGGATCATACAGACGGGCGTTCATATTAATCAGAGCAAACTGTTGAAGATGCTCGTGGCCCGTATACCCCCTGCCCGTAAACAGCGTCGGTTCCTGCCCGACGGCATACACTTCGTGAGTGGCCCTTGATCTCAATCTGCCCAATGGATCATAACTATAATTCCCTGATAAGGCCCCATCCGGAGCCACAATCTGCTTTATGCTTCCCTGATAATCCCTTCCTATCTGCCAATCTGTCACACCGTTACGCCACATTATCGGTGCATCATACGCATCACCACCCAAATACAGTATCTCACTCACCCTCTGGCCTTGACCATCTGACACAAATTCGTATTTATTATCAACATACCAATGTATACGCACAATTTGACCGTTTTTCCTCTCCTCCATCTTCACACGACTACCATTCGGGGCATACGTAAACTCCACACTGTTATCCCCTTCCGCTATCGTGAGCGGTCTGTTATAGCAAGAATATGTCACCCTTTGGTTTCCTCCTGCAACTACTGTGGAATCCGGCACTAAAGACGTTATCTGATACGGCTTGGCAGTATTGGCATAACGCATCTGACCCACCCCGTCAATCCCGGTTATATTTCCATTCAAGGCATATTCGATAACCCTGTCATCAATACCTATTAGACGGTTAAGATTGTCATATGTGAACGTCTCCGACGGGCCATCTGTATATTCGGTACGGGAAAGCAGATTTCCCGTCTTTGGGTCAAACACATATGTCTCATTCTGGATGTCGCCCCCATCAATACGCCTATATGTCGGAAAGCCGAAATCAGTATATCCATATTCACGCTTTATGCTGTTCGTATATACTTCTGTGGCTTGACCATACACGTTTTCCTTGGACAAACTCCATACGACCTTGCCATTTGCCAGCTTCACTCCTGTCTTAGCACCATTCTGATACTGGTTGCACTCTGTCGCCATATACCCGTCCTGTGATTCATATCTTATGCTATCCACCTGTCCCCCAGGACGATAAGTGTATCTTCTTTTCAAGAATTTACCTCCATGAAGACTGTCAATCTTGGACTGAATCCTGCTACAACTGTCATAGGAGTATACCGTTGCACACCCATTAGAAGAGTCCTCCCTTACAAGCCTACCCTTATCGTCATAAATGTAAGTCGTCGAGCTGTCATCAGAACGATTCACGGAGACCACACGGCCAAACTTATCTTTGCTCGTTTTCACCCATCCATTCGGATTGGTGTGCGTCACAATTGACGTTCCATCCACGTTCCAAACATACGCATCAGTCTGCACTCCCGCACTCGGATCCGTCATCCTGATACGCCTGCCGTATTTATCATATTCAAATGTTGTTACCACATTGCCCGGAGCAGTTATCCCCCTAACCTGACCATCATCACGATATGTATATCGTATCGTTCCACCTCCATCCCCCGCCAATATGATATTCCCGAAGGAATCACTCATCTTCGTAGATACCAAACCATCTATCGTTGAGGTCACTCCCGTTCCATTATAGCTCCACGTGGATATCCTCCCTGAAGCCTCTCTCTTAGAAAGGAGCCTGTCATAATCATCATATACGTATTGAGTCCAATATGTAGGTTCACTCCCTTTATATGGTAAAGACTCCTTTTCAAGTCGTCCTCTCACATCATAGACCTTGTCGATGATTCGATACGTGTTGTCAAACCGTTGCTCACGGATTCTCACCTCCAAGCCTCCGGTATTATAATGATGTTCAACCGTCGCCCTGTCCGTGCCCGACAATGTCTTCGTATATAAGCCTTTGCCGCCCCAGCGTAAAACCGATTCATACTGAGCTTCGTCTGACATCATAGTCCTCGTCAAATTACCGAGCTGATCATATGCATATGTCGTTACATTTAGGTTATAATCGATTTCTCTTGCAGGTTTCCCCCACAAGGTATAATCAGAAAACTGAGTGGCCCGTCCAAGCGGATCTGTCTTCTTAATAAGGAATCGTCCATCCGAATCATACTCATAAGCACTTTCCACATACTCTGATGAACTGTACAACGCCACCTTTTCTGATATTACGTTCCAGGTAGAATCGTACGCCCATCTGGTTGACGAGATCTGACTGAGCCCGATACTATAATCCACGCCTTGTCCACTTTTAATCTTTCCGCAATTCGTGACCTTTCGAGTAGGATGACACCATTTTTCCCTATCATATATGTTGACAACTCTCCAAACTGAATCTGCGTATGAATCCAAGTTTGTATCCGTAGCATCTTTCAATAAAACGCCCAGCGCATATTCGTCTGTCGTTGTGACATATGCATACTTATTCCGAGTCACAATGCTTTGAGTCGGATATCCGTTCATCTTTTTTTCCATCCTTATCAACGTAGGATATCCATATTTGTCATAAGAATTCGTTGTGACAACACTTATCCCGGATATGGCATCCACGGTCTCACTGCGGACCAGGCGCGGATTCAGCTTACCATACAAAGTTGAATAGCTGTCATATGTGTTGGTAACCGTCAGATATGGAGCCTGCGAATCGGAACGGCGGAGAGTAGTATTTACCGGCAGTCCGAATCTTTCCGTATCATATGTCTGAACTTTTATTCCTCCGGATATGACGGCTGTCTCCTGCACGTTTCTGAATCCACAGAAACCAAGACCTTGATGGTTATAGATAGCATCCATATAATAAAAATACGTATCTTCTTTCTGCTCCCCCGAATAAGAACGGCTGTTGTTTATCACCTCTATCGGCACAACCCTGTTGACATAACCCGTCTTACAACTTTTACTTCTGTCGTAAGAAAAAACACCATCCTCTGAACCTAGACGTGAATAGGCATTGTATTCCCAATTACCGAAACTGTCCGTCATCGTATATATCTTCCTGAGCATACCATGGTCAATGGTACAGGAATACAAATCCACAAAACCGGCCCTGTATGTCATCATATCTCCGTGCGCACCCCAAGTGGACATATCTATCGGGATAAGATCGGTTGTTGAATCGATCTTGACGCCGGCATATAAGACCTCACCCGCAAAACGTCCGTTGTTGTTAGATACATAGAATAACGAATCCCGCTGTAAATTCAGGATGTCGGGAAGTCCATCCTTATCCACATCCAGAAACATCAGTTCACTGTTCACCATTCGCTTTATCGGAGAAAATGTCTCTGTCACAAAGGTAGTTCCATCAAAATAACTGATATTCAACTTGTCCGACTCCGTCACGACACCGGATTCGGTAGCTTCCGGGTATGATACGACATCCATATAACCGTCACCATTTACATCAAGCGGAACAGATCGGCATCTTATCTTTGAAGACAAAGTCATCGATTGCGCCGCCTTGTCCCTGGTCAAAGAGGAATATGTCTTCGTATTGGTAAACGATGTCCCTGTCAGAGATGATACCTGATATATCTTCAATCCTGTCGCAGACAGCAGACAGAAATCTGATTTCCCTTTTTCCTCCATATCTGCCACAAACATATAATACTCATCATCTGCAGCTTTGGAGAACAGAGTCGTTTCGCTCAGTTTTTTCTTCCCGTTCAAATCAATAAAAGCAAATATCGATGATGCTTGCG
>CAVHGF010000034.1:0-23985 GCA_963635625.1 Treponemataceae bacterium
ACGATCAGAACGGGAAAAGAGTATGGACCACCGAAGTCACCGCCGACTTCATCTCTCCATCGGTCAGAGGAGGGCAGCCCTCTAATCAGGGCTTCGGCCAGTTTGGCGTCATGCAGCCAGCAGTTCCGCATCCTCAACAGGGAACGCCATTTCCGGCGGGACCACAAGAAGAAATCCCATTCTAGGAGGCAAAACATGAATCCAGACACACTTGCGCTTTGTTTAGGGATCGCTGTAGGCATGGTTATTGCCACCATTGCCTGGTGCGTCGCTGTCTGCGTTATTGCGGAAGCGTGGAAGCAAAGGCAGCGCTATTAACGGAGGCAGACATGAAACTATGTTTTACAAAGGGGAAAGAAGTAAAGCTGCTCACCTACACCTGCACTAGTGGGAGCGATAAAAGATTCTTCCCTCACACCGTGAGCCGGCAAGGCTCAGACAAGCAAGGCAGAATACAAATCCAATGGGAGAGGCACGAGGAATTTGGAACCGTCAGCCAGGCAATGAAAGTATTACAGGAATGGAAAAAAGAGCTATTAAACGACGGCTGGGAGCTCGCCGAAGAGGAGGAGAAGAAAGTACATGTAAGCCGCGTTGAAACTCAGCAGAAGCCAAAAGAACACGTTCCTAGAGCAAAGGTTCTTCATGCCATTATATGCCCCACATGCGGCAAAGAGCTTCTGACAACAGACAAGAGAAAGAAATATTGTTCGAAGGAATGCTACAAAAATGCCGATAATAAGAAACACAAGCCCGCCTTCGACCATGCGCCGAGAAAGTGTAAATGCTGCGGGAAAGAATTCAGACCCGAAAGCAAAGTGAATTGGTATTGTTCGAGACATTGCAAAAGCACCTACATCTACCAACGGGCAAAGAAACGAATGGAAGCGAGAAAGGAACACCCATGACATTCAGCATGCGAAAAGGCAAGAGACAAAAGACCCTCACCGTCGCCCCATCAAAAGGCGAGACGCAGACCTACTACGTCAGCATACTTGCAGGAGACGTTGAGGAGCGGAGGGAGACCTTCGCAAAGAAAGAAGAAGCATACCGCACCTGCCGCAGAATCAAAAGCAAACTCAAGAACGAAGGCTGGGAGGTAAACGTCATCAGATAAGGAGAAGACATGAGTCCGGAGAAAAGGATAGAGCGTCTGGTCAAAAAGAATTTCCAAAGTTTGGAAATTCCATGGACGCTCAAGAAACGCAATTTCCACAAAACCAAGCAAGGGGACAAGTGGATCTACGAAGTCGGCGAGAAAAATATCCTCATCCGATACTTCGTCACCGTGGAAAACAACAGCATACATCTCCGGCGGGTCATTACCAAATTCTACGAAGACAGATATTCGATTTGACATTTTTTGTAAACATGCTATCATAATTACAGATGCAGACCGCAAGGGCTGATAACTTTCCGAGTCACATGGACTCAACAGTTATCAGCCCTTTTTTGCATTTTTGAGGGAAAGGAGGCGTGAAAGCCATGGCAAAAGGGAAATGGGAGAAGTGGGTAGAACCGGATAATTTGCTGCTTCTAGGCTCCTGGGCGAGGGACGGATTAACCGACGATGACATCGCTCACAACATTGGCGTCAACGTCTCCACCCTCTACGACTGGAAGAACAAGCATCCCGAGATTTCCGAGGCCCTAAAGATAAATAAAGGGATTGCAGACCTCAAAATCGAAAATGCCCTCTACCGGAAAGCCATGGGCTGCACCGTCACCGAGAAGACCGTTTCCAGAGTCAAACAGCCCGACGGCCAGGTCATCGAAACCGAAAGAGTCACCCAAAGAGAAATCCCACCGGACACCACCGCCGCCATCTTCTGGCTCAAGAACCGTAAGCCCAAGAACTGGAGAGACAAGCAGGAAGTGGAACTATCCGGCAACGTCGGCCTGACCGAAGCCCTAAAGAAAGCGAGGGAGAGACGCGATGAATCTAGACATAGTGACTGATCTAGCCGACCTATCCCACGACCCTTTAGCCTTCGTCTACTGGGCCTTCCCCTGGGGAGAAGGAATCCTGGCCAATCAGACAGGCCCCGAAGAATGGCAGAAGAAAATCCTGAAACACATCGGGGATAACATCTCCCCTGATAGAGTCATCCAGGAAGCCGTATCCTCCGGCCACGGCATCGGTAAATCAGCCCTCGTATCCTGGCTCATCCTATGGGCAATGGCCACCCACGAGAACACCCGAGGCGTAGTCACCGCCAACACCGAGACCCAGCTCCTCACCAAAACATGGCCGGAACTCATGAAATGGCACGCCATGTTCATCGCCAGGGATTTATTCAAAGTCACCGCCACCGCCATCTTCGCCGCCGAAGACGGCAGAGAAAAGAACTGGCGCGCCGACGCCATCCCATGGAGCGTATCCAACCCCGAAGCCTTCGCAGGCCTCCACAACCAGGGAAACAGAACCTTCCTTGTATTCGACGAAGCGTCAGCCATCGACGATAAAATCTGGGAAGTCGCAGAAGGCGCATTGAACGACGCCAACACCGAACGTCTATGGTGCGCCTTCGGGAACCCGACCCGAAACACAGGTAGATTCTACGACGCCTTCCACAAATTCCGCCCCTACTGGAACACCCTGCAAGTAGACTCTCGAACCGTCAGATTCTCAGACAAGCAGAAGATCGCCCAATGGGAAGAAGCCTATGGCGCTGATTCAGACTTCTTCAAAGTCAGAGTCACCGGCGAATTCCCCGACGCATCCGACCTACAGTTCATCCCCTTAGGACTAGTCAAAGAAGCCACCCAGCGAAACCTCCACGAAGGCCAATACTCCTTTGCTCCGGCGGTCATCGGCGTAGACCCCGCCTGGAGCGGTGGAGACGCCACCGCCATCTACCTTAGGAAAGGCCTCTACTCCAAGAGACTGGCGCGGATCCAGCGAAACAACAACGACATGACCGTCGCCAACCTCGTGGCCAAATACGAAGACAAATACCACGCTGCCGCCGTCAACATCGACCTGGGATATGGCACAGGCATCTACAGCGCCGGCGCCACCATGGGGAGAGCATGGAACCTCATTTCCTTTGCCAACGCCTCCCCCGACCCCGCATGCGTCAACATGCGAGCTTACATGTGGTTCGCCATGAAGAAATGGTTCCAGACCGGCGGCGTCATCGAAGCAGACCAGACCCTCATAGACGATTTAACACACGTAGAAATCAAACCAACCATGGACGGACGAATACAGCTCAAATCCAAAGACGAAATGAAGAAAGCCGGCATCCCATCACCAAACGACGCCGACGCATTAGCATTAACCTTCGCCGTCCCCGTAGTCAACCGCAAGAGAAACGGCAAATCCAACACCGACTACCAGTTACTTTGAAAGGAGAAACCCATGTGCGGAAGCATTTTCGGCGGTGGTAAAGTGTCCACCCCAGAAGTACAGAAAGTAGACCCATCAGTCACCAACGTGACCAGTTCCGAAGTCTCCAGTTCCGATGGAGACACCGAGAGCACCAAGAAGAAAAGAAAACAGCAGGGCTTCGCTGCAACCCGCTTGTCTACCCTTCTCAGTAGTGCGGGAAGTAACAACAAGCAGACGTTAGGATGAATACCCTATTAGCCTCCGCCATTCCGCCTGAAGCCCTTCCGGCGGATGGACAGACCAGGAATCCACCGGACAAACAAGCTGCCTTAGCGCGGATCCGAATTCTCAAAACCAAAAGAAACCCGTACCTCGAACGCTGGAAAGCCATTAGAGACTACGAGCTTCCCTTTTTAGGAGAATTCGACGACACCGACGACGAGACAGACAAAGGCCGTAGAAGAGACCTGGCCATCAGTAACGGCGTAGCCTGGCTGGCAAACCAAGCCTTCGCAGCAGGCATTATGTCAGGCCTTACACCGCCCTCCCGCCAGTGGTTCAAATTCTGCTTCTCCACTGACCAGAACAACATAGCAGCAGAAAGAATCCTAGAAGAACGGCAAGCCATCGTAGAAGCCGTCCTTCATCGCTCTAACTTCTACAACACCATCCATTCCTGCTACACCGAGCTTCCCTTTGGTCAAGCTCCCATCGGCGTGTTTGTATCCCCCGAGACCGGCGTTCGCTTCCAGTCCTACACCGTAGGCTCCTACTATCTGGACACCTCCGCAGGGAACAGAGTGAACACCTTCGCCCGGAAAATCAAAATGAACGCTGACCAGATCGCCCAACAGTTCGGGGAAGACAACTTACCAAGGAATGTACAAGACGCATTCAACACCCCGTCCAGAAGATACGACCAGGCCTTCGACGTGTGGTGGCTTGTCATGCCCAACACCAAAGCCAAAGGAAACAGCCCTTCCAGGAACAACATGCCCTATCAGTCCCTCTACTGGGTAGACGGTCAGGACATCAGCGACCATGACGGCTTCCTCTACACAGGAGGATGTGAAGAATGCCCCGTGCTGGTAGCCAGATACCAAGTCACAGGAAACGACAGCTACGGCAAAGGCCCCGGCTGGTACGCAGAAGGCGACGCCAAGTCCTTGCAGATCATGAAGAAAGACTTCCTGACCGCTGTAGAAATGACCGTCAAACCACCCATGCAGACCAACGCCAACACCTACCAAAGCGGCGTCAACTGCTACCCGGGAGGTATCACCGTAGTCAATGACGGCATAGGCAATACAGGCGTAGGCCCTCTTTTCCAGGTACAGACCAACCTCACATGGATGGTACAGGAAATCCAGAGACTCGAAGACACCATCAAGCGAACCTATAGCGCCGACCTCTTCCTCATGCTCGACTCCATCGACACACCGCAGATGACCGCAAGAGAAGTCATGGAACGCCAGCAGGAGAAACTACAGCAGCTAGGACCCGTAGTAGAAAGACTGCAAGACGAATTCCTCACGCCCATCATTGAGCGCGTCTACAACATTCTTGAGAGGAACAACATCTTCCCACCGCTTCCCGACGATATCGCCCAAGACCTCGCCGAATCCGACGTGAAGATTGAATACATTTCCCCTCTCGCTCAGGCGCAGAAGATGAGCGGGCTAGTGAATATCGAACAGGCTTTAGCCTTCGTGGGACAAATGGCACAGCTCTACCCCGAATCCCTGAAGATGATAGACCCATTAGGCACCGTCAAACGGTACTTCGACCTCCTGGGCGCTCCCGCTGCCATGCAGCGCAGCGTAGACGAAGCCGCCCAAATGATCCAGGAAGAACAAGAAGCCATGATGCAACAGCAAGAAGAGCAGCGCCAGCTCCAGAACGCACAAGCCATGGCACCGCTCGCCCAAGCCGCTAAGAACCTATCCGACGCAGCACAGAGCGGCAACCCCGCCTTACAGAACCTCTTAGGCGTCACAGGACCGGGAGGACCAGCCGTAACATGAAAAAAGCAATCATAGACCCCGCGTCCAACGACGCCCGCTGGCAGAAGTATTTCCTTCAATGCCAGGAAGACAGAGACCGAGACGCACTGAAAGCCGTGCTCAAAACCAAAGAAGGATTGTGGATCCTTTCTCGCATCATCCTCATGACAGGACTCAAGAACAGCTCCTACACCGGCAACGCAGAAACATACTTCCGTGAAGGCCGAAGAGAAATCGGGATAGAGATTTCAAACCTCATCCTAAACAGCTTAGGCCTCGAAGAAGGCCACAAACAGTTACAAGCCATCGACAAAGAATACATCGATTTCAAAATCAGACAGAACAAGATATTCAACAAGGAGGACTAACATGGACGACCAGAACAATGACATGAACCCTGGTACCACTCCGGCGGAAACAGCTCCGGCGGAAACCACTCCGGCGGAACAGACAGCCGGTTCCATCTTGAGCGGGGCAGGCGTAGCAGTAGGCGCTCCGGAAGCCTACGATTTCACCTCATCCCTCCCGGAAGGAATCGAACTGGACACAGAAACCGCCAATTCCTTTGGAGAAATCGCCAGAGGAATGAACCTCACCAATGAGCAGGCCAACCAGATCGCCAAATTCGGCTATGAATGGGCAGACAAAGTAGGCGCTGCCTATGAAGCCGAACAGCAGAGACAGGCCGACGCCAACGCAGAGGAAACGAAGAAAGCCTTAGGAAGAGACTTTGAACCCACCGTAGCCAAAGCAGGCGTCCTCATGAACTACCTGGAACGGCAGATTCCCGGCATTCGAGAATCCTTCGCCGGCTCTCCGGTATTCTCCTCTCTCCCGGTCATCAAAGCCTTCGCCATCATTGGTGAGCTTGTCGCAGAAGACAGAGGCATCGGGGGCAACCCCGCGCCTTCCGTGAAAGAAGACAACCCATACCCCAACACCGATTGGGAATCATTCAAGAAATAAGGAGACATAAACCATGGCAACTATTGGAAACCTGGCACTCAACTTTAACGACCTCCGGAAACGTCAGGCACCGGACGGCACTATCGACCACATCATCGAAGTCCTGACGCAGTCTGACCCGATCCTCGAACACATCAAATGGAAGCAGGGCAACCTCCCTACCGGTAACCAGACCACCCAGAGAACCTCTCTTCCTACCCCGTCCCTCCGCGCCATTAACAAAGGCGTACAGCCCACCAAATCCACCACCCGTCAGGTCACCGATACCTGCTGCATCCTGGAAGACCGCTCTCAGGTAGATATCGAACTCCTCCAGCTCGAACCGGATCCGCAGGCATTCCGCCGTTCTGAAGACGACGCACACGTAGCAGGCTTCGCCAACCGCGTAGCCAACATGATTTTCTACGGCGACTCCGACGCAAACCTCGACGAATTCAACGGCTTCGCCAAACGCTACAACACCTATGGCGGCAAGAAAGGCGACCACTCCTACCAGGTACGCGACGCAGGCGGCACCACAGACGGCCAGCTCTCTTCTATCTGGTTCGTAGGATGGGGCGACACCATCTCCGGCATCTATCCGAAATTCGGTTATGCCGGCCTGAAGCAGCGCGACCTTGGCGAACGCACCGTAATGGACGAAGAAAAGGGCGAATACCAGGCGGTAGAAACCCTCTTCACCTACAAACCGGGGCTCATGGTTGCTGATCCGCGCATGGTATCTGCTGTACGAAACATCGATACCAAAGCCATCCTCTCCGCTACCTCCGCGAAGAAACTGGAATTCATGGAAAACCTCGTCTACGCAAAGAACGCACTCCGTCGAATCTCCGGAAGCAACATCGACCTTAAAATTTACGTATCCGGGAAAGTCTATGATTTCCTCGAAATCTACCAGCTCGACAAGACCAACGTACACGTCACCCGCGAAACCCTGACCAACGGCCTCGACGTTCTTCGTCTCTTCGGTATCCCTGTATTCAAAGAAGACGCACTTCTGGATACAGAAAATCATATTTCTGAAGCTGAAGCCTAAGGAGGACAACCATGATTTACGACAAAGAAGCAGCATTCATCCTGGATAAAGACGTCACCACCACCCCTAACGTCATCGCCAACGGCGAAGGTGGTAACGCCTACTCCGAACTCTTTCTCACCGCGAAATTTGCATCTCCCCTTACCACGGCCGCCGTAGTGACCCTGAAGACCGCAGACGACGAATCTCTCACCGGCGCGACTGACCTCTGCACCTTGACCGTCCCCGTCGGCGCGTCCCACGCAGGCATCCGCGTACCTACCGGTGCAAAGAAATACTACGGCATTACCCTGACCGGACCCACCTCCGGCAAGTGCACCGTAGCCCTGACCCTTGACACCGATCTGGAATGAAAGAGATCCACATCACACAGATGGGGAATAAAAAGCTGGAAAACCTGAGTCCTAATGAACTTCGAGCCATTTGCTGGAAAGAGGGAATAGAAATCCCCAAAGACATTAGGACAAAGGCTCAGCTTATAGCCCTCATCCGCAAACACTAGGAGGAACTATGTACAGCACAGACATCTGCAATATCGCCCTGTCCTCCATCGGACAAGGCCGTATTGATTCCATCGACGAAGACAGCGAGGCAGCGCGGCAGTGCAAAATCTACTACGAGCTAACAAGGAAAAACCTTCTTTCCTCCTTCCGCTGGGGCTTCGCAGAAAGATTTGAAAAATTAGCTTTAGTTAATGCCACCATCCCCAAATGGGCCTACGCTTACGCCATCCCGAAGAAATGCCTGATTATCCGCCAGCTCTACAACAAAGACGGCGACGACATCCGCTTAGACGAATCCACCAAAGACCTGGAATACCACGAATTCCAGATCGCCTTAGTGGACGAATCCACCCGAGTCGTCATGACAGACATTCCCAACGCTTATATGGACTACACCGCAGATGTCGTAAATGCTGAGATGTTCGACCCGAACTTCTCCGAAGCCCTAGCCCACAAAATCGCCAGCTTAATCGCCGTACCATTAAGCGGCTCAACCTCTATGGCGCAGAGCCAGTACCAGCTCTATCAAATGGCCATTCAGCAGGCTATGTACGTCTCCGCCATTCAGAACCACCACGAACCCCAATACCCCACCAGATACTTTGACGCCAGGAGGTAACAGTGAGAGAAACCACATACATCATCCAGCCCTCCTTTGCCTCCGGCGAAGTATCCCCTGAAGTAGCAAGCCGCGTAGACATGGAGAAATACGCGGCTGCTCTATTGCAAGCCGAGAACTGCTACATCAGACCCTACGGTGCCGTATACAAACGCCCCGGCTCCCTCTATTGCGGCAAAGCCAAAAAGAGCAAAGTCAGGCTCATAGAATTCAGATCCAGCGCCAGCCGCGGCTTCCTCCTCGAAGTGGGGGCGGGCTATATCCGCATATGGAAAGATGGCGTATTCACCAATCAGGAAATACAGACAGACTACACCGAGGGCGAACTGGAAAAACTAAGAACCTGCCAAAGCGCAGATATCATGTACATCGCATCCGGCACCCATCCCGTCATGCAGCTGAAACACTACTCAGACACCGACTGGCGTTTTGAGGAAATGGAAATGAATTGCCAATACTTTGACGACTCCTTAACCGTAAACAACCGTGTCTCCAGTGAAAAATGGAACAAAGCCGGTACCTACTCCTGGACCTGTCCAAGCACCGGCAACTACTCCGTCACCGTCGCCGGTGCTGGCGGTGGCAACGGTGGCATAGGCGGCGGCAAAAGCGGCATGGCCGGCGGCACAGAAGCATGGGCAAATGGCGGCACAGGCGGTAGCGGCGCCATCACCACCAAAACCGTATACCTCACCGAAGGGACAGTCTATTCCATTACTGTAGGCGCTCCGGGTGCTAAAGGCGCAGACAAAGCCTCTGCCGACGAATATGGCTGCTACACAGGGGGCACTGGTGGCAAGGGCGGCGCGTCCTCTGCTTTTGGGATAGAAGCCCAAGGCGGCGAAGGCGGGACCGGCGGCTATGGCAAACGAACCGTGAAGCAGACAAGCTGGATCCCCGTCCCATGGTACGAAGTCTATAACGGCACCAATGGCATCTCCTATGGCAATGGCGGCACTGCCGGCAATCCAGGCTGGGTAACTGTCCAGTCTCTCGAAGAGCCAACATTAACCATCTCCGGTACCGCAGGCGAAGTCACTCTAACTGCTGACATGGATTTCTTCTCTAGTGACATGAAAGGTATGTGGGTAAAGATTTCCCAAGAAATAGAATCCAAAACCGTAAGCGCCAGCGGTGCCACCACCACCGACGCCATCCCCGTAGGAAGCGGCTGGAAGATCATCACCCACGGCACATGGACGGGAGAAGTAAAGATTCAGAAATCCACCAACGGGGGAGAATGGAAAGATTTCAGAACCTACAAATCCAATGACGACAACAATATTAGCGAATCCGGCACCGTAGACGAAGAAGACAACGTGAAGATGAGACTCGTCACCACCGCAGGGAAAGCCGACCTCACCTCCATTGCCTACACCAAGTCCGGCGTCGTAGAAATCAAAAAGATTAATTCGACCACCAAAGCCACCTGTATGGTGAAGAAAGTCATCGGTCAGGCAGGCCAAGTAGACAGCTACGCCTTCGGCGCCTGGAACCAAAGATATGGGTACCCTCGAACCGTCGGCTTCTTCCAGGATAGACTGATTTTTGCCGGTACGGAAATGCAACCCTACGTCCTCTGGATGAGCAAGACAGGAGACTATAACAACTTCTCCGTGGAGAAAGTCTCCGGCACAGTTACAGATGATAGCGCCATTTGCTTATCCTTCATCTCCCGCCAGCAAGCGGAAATCAAACACGTATGCCCCGCAAGCGACCTCTTCATACTGACCGACTCCAACGAATGGGTAGTCTCCGGCGGCAGCACCGTCACCCCTTCCAAATGCACCAATAAAGCCCAAACCTTTAGAGGCTGCACAGAAGTAGAGCCCATCTCCATCGGCAGCCGTTTGATATACGTACAGAAACGCTCACAGACCATTAGAGACATGGCCTACTCCTACGAGACCGACTCCTACGACGGTATGGATCTCACCCTTTTAGCCAAACACCTACTGAGAGAACACACCATCCTGAGCAGCGCCTACATGCAAGACCCTGACTCCAGACTTTACTTCGTCAGATCCGACGGCGCTATGATATGCCTCGCCTACATCAACGACCAGAAAGTCTACGCATGGTCCCACCTTGTAACCAACGGGAAATACATCTCTGTATGCACCGTAGCCGAAGAAGAAACCGACGAAGTCTACACCGCCGTAATCAGAAACGACGAAACCTACATCGAGAAACTCGCCCCTGATAGCGAATCCTCCGATCCCAAAGACTTCATCATGACCGACTGCTCCAAGTTCATCACCTTCGACGAGAAAGACGACACCACCACCGTGGACTGGATCACCGGCAAAGTATCCGTACTAGGAGACGGAAGATGGTTCGAAGACGTGGAAATCACAGATGGAACCATCACCCTTCCCACCAAAGTGTCCTACATGATTATCGGCTACCCCTACCAAATGACCATCGAACTTCCCAACGTAGAAGTACAGACACAGAACGGCACCTTGCAAGGCCGCTACAAGAACGTACGCTCCGCGTCCCTGAGACTCCAGCACACCTTAGGCGGGAAAATCGGAAACGGTGTAGGGAAAGTAGACAGTATCAAATACGAAGAATTTTCCGACCAGACCGTCACTCTCTACACAGGAGACAAGGAAATCACCATCCCCAACCAGGGCGTAGAGAAGAACGGCCGAATCCTCATCACATCCAACGAACCCTATCCGTTCTATCTAGCAGCCATCATTAGAGGAGTGGTAGTCAGTGAATAAAGAATATTACGGCGTGAAAATCCTTCCCGCCCACAAAGCCCCCTATGCCGTGGCTCTCCTCCTCTCCCAAAACATGAGACGAGCAGACGAAAGAGAGCTGGCCGCCCAGAAGCTCACGCCCTTTGAAGGCGTCTATGAAAGCATCCTGACATCCATCGAGAGCCACTACGCCCTATACAAAGGCAAAGTCCTATGCGCCTTCGGCATCGCTGATACCGGTACAGGCGTATCCGTGTGGATGCTCGCCTCCGAAGAAGTCAACAAACACCACCGCGCCCTCATCCGGTGCGGCATGGACTTCATCAAAGACAAACTCAAAATCTACCACGAACTCTACAACTACATTTCCCTAAACAACCCCAAAGCCATTCTCTACATCAAACACGCCGGCGCTACATTAAGCGACCCCGTCAACGTGAACGGCACGGAATTTGTGAAATTTACCATAAAGGAGTGAGACCTATGTGTTCCGTATCCGCTGCCCTAATCGGCCTCTCTGCCGCGCAGGGAGTATCTCAGATCGCAGCCACCCGCCAGCAGACCAAAGCCCAAGTCGCTGCTTACAACGCCCAAGCCGAAGCAGCTAGCCAGAATGCACGAATCGCAGACAAACAGAGAGAACAGCTCGCCGACAAATACCTCCAGGAACAGCAGCAATTAGACAGAAGAAAAAGACTTGCTATCGGCCAGCACGCAGCCGAAGCCGGCGCCAGCGGATTCACCAACACCGGCTCCGTACAGGACATGGACGCAAGCACCATTGACCAGTGGCGAACCGATTCTATGAACCTCTTAGGCAACCAGAGAAACGACACCAAGTCCGCGTACATCAATCAGGTCAACTACATCAACCAGGCCAACGCCGCCAGAGCCTCCGCGCAGAACGCTAAAGCCCAAGGCCGCCAGGCGCTCTTTGGAACCATCCTTTCCACCGCTGCTTCTATCTACGGCGCTGCCAGGAACTATGGAAGCGCCGGGCGCAATACAGGGAACATGACCATCGGAAGCTCCGGTACCAATTTCTATGATGGTACCGCCAGCCTTACCAAAGGCACATGGACGCAGAACAACCCATGGAAAACAAAAGGGTGGGGAGGCTTTAGATAATGAAACTATCACAGTTTACCCCTGAGACTGGAAGAAACATCCTGCAAGGGAAAATCATTCCCTCTGTCACCTTAGAAAGCGCAGGCGGCGACACCTCCGGCATAAAGAACATGGGGAACGCCCTAGGAGCCGTCGCCACCTTGATAGACAAGCAGTGGACAAAAGACCAGAACGACAGAGTCTTTGACGCACTGAACGACTACGAGCAGCAGAAGAACGCCGCCCTCTTCGATGAGAAGAACGGCCTTTTCTATACCATGCAAGGTAAATCCGCCGAAGGCCTCCAGCAGGCCTTCCAGGAACAGGAAAGCAAGATTCGTCAGTCAGTCATGGAAAGGTATGGCATTAAAAGCGAATACGCCGTAGGCGCCTTTAGAAAGCAGATTGAGCCATCCTACACCTCTACCTTGAAATCCATCGACAACCAGCAGCGCAGCGAAATGGAGAAGTACACTGCCAACCAGGACACCGTAGACTTCACCAACATGACCAATCAGATCATTGCAAACCCCAGCTCCGCGCCTGCCCTTTTCGGCGGGTACTCCCAACGCGCCACTGCCAGAGCCGCAGGATTAGGCATCGACCCCCAAGCACAGAAAGTATTCATGCAGGGGCAGATAGACAAAGCGGCGGGAAGTGTATTACAGACCGCTGTAGAAAACAACGACTACGAAAACGGTATCAGCAACCTTGCCTACTTCAAGACCATGGGCGCCAGCGCCGGCACACTAAACAAATTCGATAACGCCTTCCGTAAGCAGAAAGACGTAAAGATTGCCTCGACCATCGCAGACCGTGCCATCCAAGAGAATCCGGATATCGTCTACGACACCGACGAAAATATCCTTGCCTACTTCAAGAAGACCCATCCGTACCAGGACATCTCCGGAAGTGACATAGGAAACCAAATCGCCGAGTACGCAGAGAAGAACTATACCATCGGCGATCACTGGAAAGGCACCGTCACCGATGACGACTCCATCCAGTGTGACTCCTGGACCGCGGACGTGTACAAAAAGACAGGCCTCTTCCCCGATGGAGAAATCACCCGTGCATCAGACTTCGGGGACGCCTACCACGAAGCAGGCACAGGCTACACGCCAAAACCGGGCGACTTCATCGACGGGGAAAAGCACGTGGGAATCTACCTGGGAAACAACCGGTACATGGCGCGGAACTCCTCCGGCGGAATTCACATCGGCACCATGGAAGAATGGAATGATTTCTTTGGAGAACCCATTGGTTACGGATCCGTAGCGGAAGCCACAGGAAGCACTTCTCCTGAAGTGGCCGCTGCCAGACAGGAAGCATTAGGGAATGAATTTCTGAACGCCATTCACAAGAAGAAACAGGCCGCCGACCAGCAGAACAACCAGATCATGGAAAGCGTCAGAAACACCATTATTTCCATGAACCAGAGCGGAAGCACCAAACAGGATATCTTCAATTACCTTTCCAACATGAAAGACATGAGCCCCTCTTTAGGACACTCTGCCGCCTTCCAGAACATGCTACTTAATTACTCCGTCATTCCAAAGACAACATCTTCCAACGGTTCCTCCGGCGGGACTTCGGGAGCGGCAACCAAATTGAACGCTTTAGAGGTAAGCAGTGTAGAAGCCCTCATCGGAAATCAGCTCCACAACCAAGAGGAGCTATCCGAATTTATTGGACACCTGGTATCCCAAGGTAGAACCATGTCAGACTCCACCCTTGTTTCCCTCCAGAAGAAAATGGACGACTACGAACATGGCGCGGGGCAATATGCCATCAAGATTGATTGCTCCAAAGCAGAAGTCGCAGCCCGCCTGGGGAAAGACCCCAAGGAAATCACAGACATGGAATACAACATGGCCAAAGACCAGGTGCAAGTGTGGGCGACTCGATACAATGCCGAAAACGGCCGTTACCCATCGCAGATAGAACTTCGAAACCAGGTAGAACAGGAACTCACCATGGATAAAGTCGGTGGCACAGACTACACCAGTAGCGCCACAATGGGCGCTGCCGGTATCGAATACATCATGCGCGCTCCGCAGGATAGAGACTCTTTGCGGGAAGTGAGATTCCACAACAACGGCAAAGTCTACCTCTTAACAGATATGGAAGTAAACGCTATCTTAGAAGGCCGAGCCACCCCGTCGGAAGCAGACGAATGGGACACGGAAAACAGAAGGAGCTAATCCATGAATGATAACGTAAGAAACGCCATCCGCGACTTCGAAGGCGGATTCGTTACACCGAAAGACCCAAACGAAAAGTTTCTCTCTCAGACCATGACAAGCGAAGGGATTCCTCTAACCGCCCGTCAGATGAACGGCACCGAACGCATGCCGGGAGAAGTAGAAGAACCGTCCCTCATAGACTCCATCAAAGACTACGTAGGGAATGCCCCTGAATCCGTGGGTGCACCCTTGACCAGCGCCTTCGAGTCCATGGTAAACGGCGTATCCGGCTGGGCAAAAGAAAAGCCCCTCTACCGTGCAGTCATGATGACCGACGAAGAGAAGCTCTTAGACGCGCAGAAAATCAGCGGCATTGTAGGGATTGACGCCAAACTTTTGGCAGACAACCAATTCCTCTATGACAACGCCAAAGAACTGGCCGACCGAACCGCGAAGTTTGCTTTCCTTAATGGAGAAACCTTTTCCTCCGAAAATATTACAAAGCTTTACCCGGAAGTTGACCTATCCGATCCGGTGAACGCTGCTTTAGCCTTGAAACACGCCAAAGAAGTATTACAGTCCCGAAACATCATCGAGCCTGATACCACCATCACCGAAGACATCATGAAAGCCGCCAATGAAAGCTGGGACACCATCCGGAAAAGCTGGGAAGCAGGAAACAAAGAATACGAAGCAGGAGAGCTCCAGTACCGCGCCATGAGCGGCGAACTCTCCACCGAAGAAGTGGAGGAGAAGCTCAAGGACATTGAGAAAGTAGAGAAAGCCTATAACAGCGCTATCTCCAATTCCATCATCGCCACCATGGTAGGCGAAACCGTAAAGATGGGTACCTCTATGACCCGCATGACCTTGAAAGGCGCGGAAGAAATCATCGCCCCCTTAGGGCCTTCCCTCACCATGGCGCTCAATCAGATGCGCCCCATGATTCCTTACGCAGGTGTAGGCGCTGCCGCTGCCACTGGCGCCATCGCTGCCACCGGCGCAGCGGGAGCTGCCGTAGGCGTGGGCGTTGCTGCTGCTGGCGCCGTAGCGGGAGCCATCGCCTTGAGCAAGGCTGCTGTCTACACCGGCACCTATAGAGCCGAAGCGGGCGGCGCGTACTGGGACTGGATCACCAAGAAAGACAGCACAGGAAGAAACCTATACACCCGCGACCAGGCGCTCGCCCATGCTAGACGAGTCGGCCATATGAATGCCTTCATTGAAACCGCCAGCCTCGACATGGCGCTAAATGGTATCTCCAAAGCCATTGGCCCCTCCGCTGCTTTAGCCGTCATCCGGAACAAAGCCGCCATGGAATCCCTCATCGGCGCCGGCAGAGGAGCTATCGCCAAAGAAGCAGGCCTCTACGCAGGGAAACAGGTATTCAAGACCGCCACTCCCGAAGTCTTAGAAGAAGGCTTACAGCAGGCCGTGGGAGACATTGACGAGAATATCTTCGGCAAAGAACGCCACTCCACCAGAGAGATTATCGGAAACGCCGTAGAGGCCATGATCCAGGCAATCCCCGCCTCTGTAGGTATGGCACTAGGCGGTGCTGCCATCGCAGGCGTAGGAACCTATAGAGGCATGCGCCGTATTTCCAAACTCTCCAGCGCAGATATCAAAGACACCGTCACTGAGTTTAAGAGAGAAAACGAAAAATCCCTCATTCAGAATCTTATTTCTCAGCGCGACAGCGCTTCTCTGTTCAAGAAATCTCCTGAAGCCTATCAGAAGACCATCCAGAAACAGCTGGAAGACAATGCCCTAGGGATAATCTACATCGACGTGCAGACCGCCGCAGAAAACGAAAATACCCACGCAGCACTGAACCAGCTTGTAGAAGATGGAACTATCACCGCACAGGAATTAGATAAGGCCATCCAGGAAGGCAAGCCCTTAGAAGTGGAAACGGGGAAATTCATGCAGACCGCCACCCCCGAGATCCACGAAGCCCTTTCCGACTACACCACCATGGACAAAGGAGAAAAGACCCTCCACGCCATCCGTGAAGAGCGGGAAAGATACAAAGCCATGATGGACATCACCTCTATGACCAAAGAAAAAAGAGAAGCCGCTGCCACACAGAAGATTCTGGAACAGCACTTCTCTACGGATACCGAGCAAGGAAGGGAAGACAGAGCCACCGCTGCCGAGCTCCTTTCCGGCGGCATAGATAAGCTACAGGAAAACTACAAAGCTATGCTCGACGAGGCCAAAACCCTATGGGGAAACCTCACCGGCGTAAAGACCTATCAAGACTACCTGAGTACCAAAGAGGCCGGCGTAGAATTCACCTGGACGAAAGACAAAGAAGGCTTCGACGTTTCTAAACGCATCACCAACAACGAACCATGGTACCAGGACTTCTGGGCAGCCCACGACCGCGCCCCAAACCAGCGCGAACTCTACGACGTAGCGCACAATAACGTCCTGGCCGAGCACGAATACAAGACCGACGAAGAAACCATCGCCGGCCTCCGCGAGATGGAAGAAGCTAAGAAAAGAGTGGAATCCATCGAACGCGTCGGCGAGACCTTGAAGTCCTTAGGAAAAGAAGACCTCATCGCCCAGACCCTCTTAGATCCGGAAACCTACGAAGAGGCCTATAAGCCGCTTTTGGAACAAATCACCAAAGCCGGAAACAAAGAAGTCGCCAAAGCGGCCAGAGATTCCGCCCTTATCCTTGCCAAGATTGCCGAGAACTTCCATAAGAATTATGGCGTACCGCTGAAACTGGCAACCATTGCGGCTGGAAAAGTCAGCCCACAATCCATGCAGCAACTTCACCAGGCAATCAGAGAACAGCAAGGATTTTCTGATAAAGCTAAAGACATCATTCTTGATGAAGTGAAGAAGTGGAACAAGGACACTGTCCCTGGCGAGGAAATCGACGAAAAACTCTATAATGATTTGCTGGGCATGAGTAACGAAGAGCTTTTCAAAAAAACCAAAACTATTGTAAGTGATTTAGTAGGAGATCCGAAGAATCCGACAAGATACACAGATCCTTTAGGAAATGAAATTTATTTTGCCCCAGGTGATACAGAAACATTAGATCAATACACCTTACACTTAGCAGCTGGTATGGGAAAGGAAATCAAAGACATTAGAGCTGCTAGAGTATTAGGAATCGTCCTTGCCAAAAAGACCATTGAAAATCCGCTTGCTATTGTCACTGAAGATTCTAAACTTCATAAAGGCGATGCACGCATGGAAGATCGGAAAGTATACATCTCCTCTTATAAAGGCGTCAATGGTTATGCAAATACCATGGTTATTGGTGTAGAGAAAGACCAGAATGGACGCGTTATCACCAGCACATTAACCGTGGGTGATAAACGAAAGAAAGGGAAGGCAGTTTATGAAATCAAAAAAGTGTTTAGGACATCAAAAAAACTCCTCTATGTTAGAGGAGTTAATAATCGTGATAGCCTGTCCGGGCATTCGCGGCCACCGTCCGACCACTGGGTTTCAACACTTAATGCCAAGCTCCACCCCATCGGCAACTATATTATAGCACAGGAAGAGTTAGAAAACAATGAGAATATGCTATATCAAATGGCTGGAGTAAATGCAAAGACAGCCCCTATTTCCAGGTTGCATAAAAGAGAGAATCCGGCGTACTACCAGACAGCGCACGAAGAAGACCTTGTCGCCATGCACAACATAGAGGAGCGAAATCTGATGGCTGCCATCGAGCTAGGCGGCTTCCCCGTTCCCTCTATCGCTATTACCAAAAAGCAGACCCCATACACCGGCTTCGGCGATATCACCTTGATTATGAACAAGGACACGGTAGACCCGACAAAGACGCCTGTATTCTCTCGCGATGCCTGGACAGGTGTATTCCCAAATATCATCAGAAAAGCCAACATGAAGAAGCTTCAAAAATTCATAGAAAACTTCATCGAGCCACAGCAGAAGGAACTTCCCAGAAGTTTTATGAACTACGGGGAGCTTTACGGGAGCGCGAGACTCTTCTCTACGCAGAACAACGGCGACGTACAGTACATGCTGGATAGCTCTTTGGACTCTGATGGATACAAGTATTATTTCCTGAAATCCATAGGCGATACCCCGAAGGCTAAGTGGAAGAAGCGAGGGCTGGACAATACCCTCAGCGAGCACCCGGCCATCTTGAAGGCATGCCAGGAGCTAGAGAAGAACCATGGGGAAGCAGAGCTGAAAGAAATCCTATCCAAAGGGCACTATGATTTGCTGGAAGAGAACGATTTCAAGAAGGCCAACGACTTACTGGTCAAGGAGCTGTCGGTAGACATCACAGAGAGCAAGTCGCCTTTCGCTAGAAGGACACAGGAACGGAAGCAAAGAAGACTAGCCAGCGGCGAAACACTCCATGCCCTGCTTTCCAGCTACCTGAAAAGAAACGAAAAGATCTTCGACCAGGAGACCTTCGATAAGCAGCTGGAGAAGAAAATCAAAGCCCACGCGAAAGAGTACGAAGCATGGAAAGAGTCATTCAGAAATGAAATGCTGGGTGACCCGGTTATCCAGGAGAGCGGGAAACCTGCCACGTTGGACAACATCGCGGCTGCCATGGTGGGCGAGCTCAAGAACGCGCAGAAGAGCTTCGCCGGATACGGCATAGGCAACATCATTGCCAGCAGCGCCAAGAAGATGAAGTCAGTAGACGAGCTTCACAAAGTGGCAGACAAGCAAATGGATCCTTCCACAGACATCGAAACAGGAATGGACACTTCCGAGCAGTACACCCATGCCAAAGACGAAATCGCCAAGTTCATGGAAGAAATGGCGAACGTGTATAAGTTGGGCGACAGATGGGAATCTCAGTCCGACGCGGCGCAGGTGCTCATGGCCGTAATGCAAGGGAAGCCATTCAAGGCCGCCGCCGAGAAGTTCGGCTTCGACCATTCCCCGGAACTGGAAGCACACGCTAAGGAAATCGTAAAAGAGGTTAAAGCACTTCCGGCTAAATACTTCGAAGCCAAACCGCAGCGTGCCGTTCACTTCAATGAAGTGGCCGCCGCCGTCATGCCAAAGAATACTTCCAAAGAAGTCAAAGACCACCTGAGAGCCCAGGGCGTAACCATTCGTCTCTACGATCCGAAAATCGAAGGAGACAGAGAACGAGTAACCAACAGCGCCCAGGACAAAGCAAAACAGTATTTCCAGAGCGGTGCCAAATACCAAGGCTCCTATGATAAATCCACCAACGTGATAGAACTCTTCGACGGTGCCAACGAATCTACCGTGATCCATGAGGGCGCTCATATGTTCCTTTCTACGCTGGAGAGAATGGTTACCTTGGACGCAGAGACGCTATCCGGATATTTCCAAGGCGATGCCAAGAAGGCCGCTGCTTCCCTTGCCAAGATGCAAGCCGACCTTACCGCCATCAAGGAATGGGCTTCATTCTCCGAAGAACGGTTAGGAGAGTACAAGGGAACAGCCCTAGAAAAGGAATTCACCCAGCACGCGGCAGACATCAAGGCGGGCAAGGCCGATGCCGAAGAACGCTGGATCCAGGAACGCTTCGCCAGAGGCTTCGAGAAATACCTCATGGAAGGCAGCGCTCCTACCAAGGAAATGCAGGGCGTATTCCGGCGGTTCAAGAAATGGCTCACTGACATCTACAAGACCACCAAGAATTTAGGGAACGTTACCTTCGACCCCAAGGTCAAAGACATCTTCGATAAGCTTATCGCCACCGAAGACGAAATCAACGCATGGGCCGCCCAAAGAAAGCTGGAGTCCATAGACAAGATCGTGGACGTCAACAGCTCCGAAATGGGCAACCTCAAAGCGTGGGCGGAAAGCGTGAAGGACAAAGCCCTGGAAAAAGCCATGAGCTACTACCTCCGTATGGTGAAAGAAGACGCTATCGAAGATTTCAGAAACGCCATTTCCTCCGAAGACCAGAAAATGGAATTCATCAAATCCTTAGGCGAAGAGAATGAAATCTATCAGATAGAGACCATCTACAATTCCGATACCTTCCCCACCGCCAAAGACAAGAAAGACTTCTTAACCATGAGCGGCCACACCGAAGAATCCTTCAAGCAGAAACTCAAAGAAGCGGGCGGCACTACAGAGGAACGCTGGAACGCTCATATCGAGGACATGCTGACCCACTACAAGGAAGAAGCTTTAACCTCGGAAGCGGTACAGCAAATGGCCGAAGATATTCTGAACTCCCCCGAAGGCCTCCAGAAGAAATCTCGCATTGAAGCCGTGCTCCTGGAAAAGAAAGTCACCCAGTACATCAACCTCGTAACTTCCATGCAGCTGGAACTCAAGCGCTCTAAGGACAAGGAGAAGACAGCAAGAGAAATTCGGAAACGGCTAGGACTTGTTTCCGAAAAGGAAACTGCTGAACTGGACAAGCAATCCGAGACCATAGCTAAATCCGAAGAGAAGATCACCAAACTGGAGAAGCAGAAAGCAGACCTGAAAGAGAAACTTGCTAAGGCGCAAGAAGAAGCCTCCAAGAACCAAGAGGAAAAGAACCAGTACAAGGAAGCTGCCACCATCCTAGAAGGCAACCTTCGCGCCATCGAGCACGAACTTCAAAAGGAACGCGCCGCCCATGAGAAGGACAACGCCACCAGAGAAGACACAAGGGAAACCATCATAGACCTTTCCGTCCAGCTCAAGACCATGGCCGAAGGACTGAGAGAATCCAGAAACGCCATGAAGATAGATCTGGCGCTGATAAAGGAAGACGCCCGGAACACCTTAGGCGGCGAGTCCCTCTCTCACGCCACCTCCTGGAGATGGTGGCTCAACAAAGCCCAAATCGAAGAAGGCCGCGCCATGCAGGCCGCCGCAAAGAACGACTGGGACGGCGCAGCCTACCACAAGCAAGCGCAAGCCCAATGCCTCATCATGGCCAAAGAAGCCAGAAAGAACGAAGATGAAATCCGCCGCACTCTCCACGGCGGGGGCGGCAAAGTCACCACCGCTCTTCTCAATGAGAACGGCATGGAGAAATACGGCATACTGGGTATACTGAACCGAATCTCCAGAACCGACAAACCAGTCCTTATGAGAGACGATGCCAGGTACTTTGTGCAGCACATGGCCTATGTACTGGGCATGACCAAGAAGGACGGCATACTTCCCATCGACGACAAAGGCCAGGAAAGAGCCTTCAACTGGCACTGGCTGGCGGTAGAGATGAACCCCATGCAAGCCATGGACAATCCCAACTACATGGCCGAAGACATCATCCCCTCATGGATGCGGCAAGCCTTCGACGGCCAGCCGCAGAAACTATCCAACCTCACCATGGATCAGTTTAGAGAAATGGCCAAAGTCATGAAAGCTGTCTACAAACTGGGAAGAAGAGAATACGAGGGGAACACATTAGGCGTCTCCTTCGACAAAGCCACCGAGGATATCACCAATGAGATTTACGATAACTGGACCCACAGAAAAGTAATTCCTCAAGTGAAAGCGCAGACCGACACCACCTTAGACCGGGTCAAAGCCAAAGCCCACAGCTTGACCAAGGACATCACCCTTCCGGAAATCCTCATCGAGCGCATGGGCAAGAATGCCTACGAGTATTTCTACAAACCCATCGACCGCGCCACCACTCACCTTCGAGAGCTGAAGCAATCGGCCAGAAAAATCTTCCGCGCCAACTTCGATACCTACTCCCGCAAGGAATGGACCAGCATGAGAAGCGAAAGGCTATACACCTACGGTATCGACGATCGAGGAAATCCCATGCAATGGACGAAGGAACAAGTCATCGCCATGGCCTTGAACTTCGGCACCAAGTCCAACCGCCAACGACTCATCGAAACCCTCTGGGGGAACGAAGCCGACCTCCTGAATTTCTTAGACAAGAACCTGACCAACAAAGACTGGGACTTCGTCGAGAAAGTATGGACCCACCTCAATTCCTACTGGGGCGAAAGAAACAAAGTCCAAAACGACCTCTACGGAACGCCTCTAGGAAAAGTCCCCGGCGAAACCTTCACATTGAAGTCGGGAAGAGTCATCCAGGGGCAGTATTATCGAATCAAATATGATCCGAATACCTCCTCTAAAACAGGAAGAAACCAGGCCAACGATATCGCCCGAATGGATATGGAGAACACCTCTGCCTTCTCCTTGGGCATGGGCAGTACCAAACAGCGCGCCGCCATGTCCGGCGGGCAGAAACTCCGCTTAGACTTAGACGTATATGTGGAAGCCGTCAATGAAGCCATGCAGCACATCGCCATGCGAGAAGCTACCGTGGACGTCTACAAACTTCTGACAAGAAAAGAAATCGTCCAGGCCTTCGAACTAACCACAGGCCCCGAAACCATCCGCATGCTCCAGGAATGGGCAAAGGACAACTGGCATTCCTCCATCAAGGAAATGGCCGAGTGGGACTCCATGTTAGGACGAGCCAGAAGAAGATTCAATTTCACTACCATGGGCTTTAGACTCTCCACCGCATTACTCAACATCGGCAACATCACCGGCATGATGGATCGCATGGGCGCAGCAAACGCCCTCAAAGCCTGCTGGGACTTCTACAAGAACCCCACAGGCATCAGAGAGCAGATGCAATTCATCCAGAACAAATCCTCTATGATGAATGACCGCCGCGCCACCATCGATAGAGACATGTACCTCCAGGACAAAATCCCCGTAGGGAAGAACGAATCGAAGCTCCGTTCCTTAGTCGAACACGGCAAGTACGGCGTAGACGCGCTCAACAAAAACGCCTACTGGTTCATCCAGTTCACCGACGGGCTATTCTCCTACCCCGAATGGCTTCACACCTACCGTACGTCATTGGTAGAGCTGGAAGCCGAAGGGAGACTCTCTAGAGAGGACATGGACAAAGAAGCCATCAGACGCGCAGACAAAATGGTCAGAGAAACATTCGGGTCCAACGAAATCAAAGACCAGACCCAATTCTCCAGAGACAACGGAATACTGGCGCAGATGACCTCCTTCTTCAGCTACACCAACTTAGTGACCAACCAGTTCATTCGCGCCGGCTATATTCTCTACGACAAAAGAGACATCAAACCGCTGCTGGCGGCCACCTGGTACTGGTGGGTATTGGGCGCAGCAGTCGAAACCGCCATTAGAGCCAGCGCCGACGACTCCGACGACGAAGACAAATGGTTCAAGAAGGCAATCCACACCGCCGCCTCTAACGGCCCCTTCGGCGGCGTCCCACTTTTTAGAGAAATCATCCCGTGGACCGTAGACTACTTTGTCGGCAAGAAACCATTCGGCAGCGCTGCCCCTGACGCACCTGCTTTCGATATGGTCAAGCATACCGAGAACTTCCTGAAAGCCGTAGATAAGGGCGACTACATCGAAGCAGGCCGTGGAGCTACCAAAGCCATCACTCGAAGTTCTATCCCAGTTCCGGATACCATTGTTGACGCCTTCTGGAACTTCATGAGAATGGCTACCACAGATAACGACTACACCGTTAGACAGTTCATCTGGAAATCCCTTTGGGATAAATCCATGAAGAAAGGAGGTGAAAACAAATGATTAACACAACCGTGAA
>CAVHGF010000035.1:0-5621 GCA_963635625.1 Treponemataceae bacterium
CATCGCCATACGTTGTCTTGCCCTCAAGAGACGAATCATACTGCGCTTGTACGGCTACGATAGTATGTCCGTCAGACGACACTTCATAGCCACCATCGTGATAGACACCGCGAAGCACAGTTCTTGAATCATCCTTGTCCGCCGAAAACTTGCGAATGTTCGGCTTGGTGACTTTCGGCATCTTGCCCTCAATCACTCCCTGATCCTCAAGTGCCCGCTCCCATTTTTCTTCATCAGTCATCTCCACACGTGGAATGCGTCTGTAATTGTTGGAAGTTCCGGATTTGTTCGTATCTTTGCTTCTAGAAGACAAGACGTTATTAGTATTGCCAGCTGCACTTTCGAGTGTGAGGATAAGGCCACCCTCTTTAACGGCTTGTCTTTTCTTTTGCTCCAGGGTCTCGTCATTGAGATAGTGCCAATTCACAATCTCCACATTGTCCTTATTCCTGTTTACCTCAAGAATAATAGAAGAATGTTGTTTCGCATTGTGAATCAGGATCCAATTATATGGACGCGATGCCTTCTGGTTCTGTCCATAAAGATTTGGTAAATACAAAGCTTCCGTAATTATTTTACGGCCTTGCTCCGGAGATAAATCCCTGTGGCTATCCCTATTCTTTTCAAAGATATTCTTCTTGATAACAACAGGCTTGCCTTCTGAGCCAATAGCATCTGCCACGTTCTGCGGTAAAGTCGGGAGCTGCACACTCCTCGTAGGAGAAGTGAAGTCCTCGTCCGTCAGCTCGTCGATGGATTTTATCACATCCACCTTAAGTGTTCCATCCTCGTTCAGCGGATTACCTTGTCTGTCAGTCTTCGTTCCACCATTATTCTTCTCGCGCTCCGCCTTTTGGAAAATATCCTCCTTGCCATTTTCCTTTGCAGGAGAACTTGCCACGGACGCTTTCTTCACCCCAGCATACTCCGCAAAAGGCTTGGTCTTACGATGGCTGCTGTCTATCCACTTCTCGAAGTCTTCGAGGTTCGTTGCGGACACGACAATCCTGCGCCCGTCTTCCCAACCTTTCTCGTAGTTAGCCAGATAGTCGCTCTTCGCCTCGTCCATATCGTTGAAGCCAAGCATCACCTTATGCTCGTCAAACGTGCCGTCGGGATTGTACTGGTCCACCACATACACCTCGCGCCCGTTCCAACCGTCGATATCGTTGGAGAGGAACACGTCTATATGGTCTCCGTCCACGCCCTCCGTGCCGCGGAAGTAGCCGTAGGTGTTGTGCATCCTGCTCTCCCATACCTTGCCGTCAGCATCGGTTCCTCTGCGCACGCTGCCTTGTGGCTGCTCGATAGTGATGTCAAACGCGCCAACCTGCACGTGGCCTTTCTTATAATTCCCCGCCTCTTTCTGCGCCTCGGTGGGTTCGGTGTTTACCTCTGCCGATGCAGTAGCTATCTTCCCCGAAAGTGATACTCCCTTGTTTTCAGAAGGCTTATCTTCATTTTCTTGCTTTGTTCCAGAAGAATTGTTACCTTTGCTTCCAGAAGAAACAGTGTTTTGAGGAGTAGCAGTGTCATTCCTCTTGCCCGAAAGGGTTTCGTCAGTGTCTGTCGTATTGTCGGAGACACTGTTTTTCTTTTCAAAGGCAGTGAGAAGCCAATTCTTCTTCTCATTGTCCCACGTTAATCTAACAGAAGCTTGATGGGTCTTACTCTCTAATTGGACACGATTTGACGAGCGACTTGTTATTTCCATTTCATTCAACACTTCCTGCAAACTACCAAGAACCTCAGGATGATATTTCTCAATTTTGGCGAGACCATAGCCGTCACTTTTCCCCGTTCCTGGTTCTCCCCATACTAAATCAATATCTCCTATGTCTTTATGATGCAGAGCACCAAGGGCTTCTCCGCTCTTCTTTTTACGGAGAAACTCTATCGCTTCCTTTGCTTTGCCTCGGAACTGGTCATAGATATCCCCGAATACACCTATGCCAACAGGCTTTACTTCTTCACCCTCTTCAGTCCCTGATTCAGCATCACCTGATTGTACGCTTCCAGACTGCCCATCTGCGGATTCTCCTTCTGAATCTGCGCCATCTGTCTCTGTGTGCTCCTGTTCATTAGCACCGTCATTCCCATTTGCGTGTTCGAATTCCGCAGATACATAAGACTCTGCGGTTCTGCCATTCTGTCTTCCATATTCTTTATCTATTACGTTAATCAATTCATCACTCAATCCCTTCTGTCTGAGGGACGCCTTATAGTCAGGATTCGTATATGCCTCCTGTAGCGTGAACGCAAGCACCTCATCGGCGAGCGCATCCGCATCAAGGCCCTCATAGAACCTTATCGCATTCGGTCCGATCAGTTTAAGAAGCGCATCTTTGAGAGCATCCGTACTGTTGCCGCATACGGCTGCCACCTCCGCCTTCGCATCGGTCACTCCAGACGCGTTTATCATATGCTGACGTTCGTGATAATAGGTAGACACCACTGAACGCACGGCCTGTCCTTCCGCGAGTATGAACACCTGCCCATTGATATGGAATCCGTTCATACTGTTATGGTGGTCGTTTAGCATATTATCCTGAATGATTGCGCTTATCTGATTCATCACATCAGTCATCTGACCTTCCGTACACCCCGCCGCCTTCATCTTGTCCATAATGTCCGCATAGGTGGCGACCACCGCCGTCGTATCCTTACCTTCTATCTTGTCGAGCTCCGCCTGCATCTGACGACACTGCTCCGCAAGTTTGATTGCAGACGCGCTGTCCTTCGTATTCATAAGGTACTCTATCGCCAATCTGTTACGCGCATAGATGAATTCCTCGGCATCAATGCCGTTCTTGCCGAGATTCCTGACAAGTTCCGCCAGGTCAGCCTTGAACTGAGCCGTGAGGACAGGATAATCATCCTCCGCCTCGTACTTGTGCTGAATGGCTTCAAACACCTTTATCTCGGCATCTATGGCGTCTATCTGCGCGTGTATGGCGTCTCTCTCTGACGGTAGGGTTACACCTTGCAGAGATGCTTCAAGCGTCGCTTTGGCCTTATATCTCTCAGCCAATGTCCCGCGGACAATCTGTTGAGAGTCGGCACGTCCTCTGCGCGAATCGTTCCATCGCAGATAGGCTTCAGGATCAGCCTTGAAAAAAGCGTCCGCATCAACGGTCTGATTGCCTTCAGCATCCACCTTCATAGGGATAGGATTGCCACGGAAATCCTTCGGCGTGCCCCGGTCCGTACTCTCGGTCGCCGCTTCTCCGTCCTCCTTCTGCTGATTCTCCAGAGCCGCCTTCTGCGTATCGGAAAGCTTGTCAGCAAGAGTAGCGAGCGGAACGGTTATTTCCATAGAGTTGCCTCCTATCTCCGCCACAATCTTGACCATCTCAGTGCCGCTCTCATCTGTAAACGGCACGCCTGTCATCCTCTGATAACGAGCGTTAGTTCCGTTGTAGACGAACTCAAGACCCTTGAACTGGTCATTATAGTTCTTTATGGTGGTCTTGTCCCTCTCTTCTGCGTCAATCTCATTGTCAACCCTCTCCTGCTCGGTGATGAAGGTCGTATCGATGCCGGCCAACTGACCCGCCTGGTCATAAGATATCTTGTGTACCTTTTTCGTGGACCCGTTGTATTCCACCGGAGAAGAGAACTCCACGATGATGCCGTCATTGGCATAATTGGTTATGCGGCCGTTCAGCGGGGTATCGGCCGTGCCGATATTGATTTCATTACCCGCCTGCTGATAATGGCGGACTATCTTGCTCTTGGCGTCTCTTGCGAACTGCGCCGCCTCTCTAGCTTCACTGTCAGCCTTGCGCGACTCAATCCTTTCGTCCAGGTAACTTGACTCGGATTGCGTCTTCGCGCTGAGTTCGCCACTGCCGACCTTTCCGTCATACTGTGACTTATCCATAAAGGTTATTGTCCCGTCAGTCTGGTTCTTCAGCATTACCTGCGAGCCTTGCGTGCCGATATAATAATAGGCATTACCCTCAGCGTCGGCTACCGTTGTGACGACATTAAAACCGTGACCGTTCTCCATATCTATCTGATATGAGAACTTGCCCTTTGCGTCGGTCTCATCTCTCGCTCCCAACCGGGATGCTATAGCCCTTCTCTCCCCTTCACGCGCATATTCCTTCTGTGCGCTGACGGCTGCGTCCAACACCTCCTGTGCTCCGGCCACGGAAGCGAAGCGCAAGACGGTCTCATAGTCTTCCTGCGTACCGTTCTCGCTCGTTGCTATCTTCTCCAGAACAGGAGTAAGAGCATCCGTTATTTCCCTGCGCGAATGGTGACTGTCCATTATATCGGCAATCTCTTCCTCGGTCATACCATTGCGTTCTAGTACACCGCGAAGCTTCTGGGAATAAGCATCAAACTGTCGTTTCTGCGCTGATACGGCCTTGACTGAACTGCCAAGGCCAAGTATTGAAAGCGGCGCGAAAGAGATGGCCATCTCAAGCTGCTGATGTGGATCCGCAAACTGCGCGAAATCATCTGCGGTGAACGCATTGCCATTGGAATCCTTTGTGTGGAAGACGACACGAGCCGCGTTTCCCTTTCTCGTCACGTACCAATTTATAAATCCTCCCTGCTTCTTGAGCGTGGAAGACATTGAATGGGAGAATGCGAAGATTTCTTAGAGGTAGATGGTCGAGTGGGTTTCGTACGCAGAACTCCGCAATGGCGATTGTCGAAACATATAGTTCTACGATAGTATTTTTCATCTTTTTTCATATCTTTGCACCACTATGGCACAGATGGGCAAAATTGAGATCCGCATTGTTGGTCAAAAGGGCAACAATCCTCTTTCTCCTGACAACTTTGATATCAAGGAGATTATCTCTTTGTTGTCCAATATTGAGCCTCTTCTTTATCCAGGGAATAAGGGTAATCGGCCAGACATCGCTTATAAAATGGAAGCCGGTTCCGTCCGTAATATATTTATAGTTACCAAGCAGATTGAAGCCGCTTTTGCTGCTGTTCTAACTCTAGTAGCTACAACAAATTCAATAGACGCGCTTGAACTTCCTTCTGCTAAAGCTATTGAGGAATTCCAAAATACCGCAAAGAAAAAGAACTATAAATTTGAGATAAAGACGGAGTCTGCAGAGATTCCTCAGCTTACAATTACTCCGACCACACAGTTTTATCGTTCTGAAGCCTTATGGGTTGATGCAGATCTTTATTTGTATGGAACTCTTATAGATGCTGGCGGTAAGGATAAGTCCAACATCCATCTTGAGACGAAAGATTTTGGTACAGTCGTTATCGCGGCTGATAGAGACACACTGAAGAACGAAGAGAGGAATCTCCTTTATAAGGAATATGGAATCCAAGCTAAAGGCCAACAGAACATTGAAACTGGGGAGATTGATAAGTCATCATTGAAACTTGTTCGGATTATAGATTATACTCCTGTTTTTGATGGAGAATACCTACAAAGTCTTATGAGGAAAGTCGGGAGCCGATATGACGGAGTCGACGTTGATCGTTATGTATCTGATATAAGAGGATTGAATGCGTAGAGAAGAATCATATAGTGTAATGCTCGACACGAGTTTCCTTATTCGCCTATTGTCGGAAAATAACCCTCTGCATGATAACGCTGTCGGTTATTTCAAATATTTTCTGGAGAATGACATACC
>CAVHGF010000035.1:5631-22569 GCA_963635625.1 Treponemataceae bacterium
TGTATATTTCGACCGTGACTGTCGCCGAGTATTGCGTTGATGGTGATGTGTCAGAACTACCATTAAGAAATGTTCGCATAGTTCCTTTCAACTTCCAACATGCTCCGGTAGCGGGAAAATACGCAAAGGCTTTATTTTATGCAAAAAAAGCAGGGAAGATTCAGGTTGAACAAAGGAAAGTGATTCCTAACGATGTCAAGATTTTTGCACAAGCAGATTGCACTCAAGACATTAAATACTTTGTGACATCAGATGTCGAGTCATCAAAGCTGCTTGACGCAATAGCTCAGACCCAGGCCATATCATTCTCTCACATAGATATTAACATTCCTTATTCTGAGCAGTTTGGCATTCTTGATATTCCTGTAGGCCAATAAAATAATATTTCCTGTAACCATCTCATCATTTTCTTGATGCGTAGTGACTAACAGGCTATCCAACTAAATATTGAAGGAATTACTGTAAGCGTTCAGTTCTCGCTGAACACATAGTCAAGCACTGCCCTGTTGGCCTTGTCTATGTTCTTCCAGCTTCTACGGATATAGACGTCCGTGACCTTCATAGAAGCATCTATATGGTTCAGCGCCTCGTGCACGACATACTTGTCCACCTCGACATCATTGACCGCTATCGTAGCCCACGTGTGCCGTGCGGAATAAAGCTGGATCTTCTTTATCCCCAGAGCCTCTTCCATTAGATGAAGCCCCCTGTTGACACAGCCGTCAAAGACGGCAGACGAGCTATAATGCAGGTAGAAATTGAACACGCGCTCGCCCATCGGGTCACGGTACCTCTTCATCAGATCCTCTATCTCGGGCTCTATCCGGACACTTATCTCCGCCTTGTCCTTGCGTCTGGTACGCGTCTTCGTCCTCTGATACGTAATACGTCCCCCATTATTGTCCGTACAGGTATAGATATCCACGGGGTTCTTAATTCAAATATTTAAATATTTTTAAACTAATCCTTTTCCGTGGCAATTCTTGTATTTCAGACCGCTTCCGCAAGGGCAAGGGTCATTACGTCCCACCTTCTTGTCTGCGATTACAGGAGCCTTGGCCTTCTGCTCACCATTGGTCACCAGGTCGTTACGATGTGCCTGCAGGCGAGAGGCATCCGGACGTGCCTGAACGGCGCGGCGCGGCTGTTCCTCCTGTATAGGAATAAACGCGCGGAGCAAGAACGAAAGCACGTCCTGGTTGAGAGACTCAAGCATCTGTGCGAACAGATTATAGCTCTCCAATTTATATACCACCTTAGGGTCTTTCTGCTCGTGTACCGCATTCTGAACACTCTGCTTGAGATCGTCCATCTCACGGAGATGCTCCTTCCAGTGTTCATCTATCTGATAGAGAATGATATTCTTACTCAGGGTCTTGGCCACTTCCCTACCCTCTGACTTATAAGCCTTCTCAAGATTTACAGAAAGCGTTATCACCTTCCGGCCGTCAGAAACAGGAATGGCGATATTCTTATACATATTGCCCTGCTTCTCGTAAACCTGCTTGATTATAGGACTCAACCTGTCCACGAGACCCTCCATTCTGCGCTGATAACACTCCTGCATATGGTGACAAAGAGCGGATACTATGTCGTCCTTCTTCGAACGTTCATAGAACTTGGCATCAAAGCCCGGATCTATTGAGAACCTCGCCATCAGAGATTCGCAGAATTCCTCATAGGACATTCCGTTGCAAGAATCCACAAAGAGCGAAGCCGAATCGATCATCATATTCTGAAGGTCAATCTCTATCTTGTCTCCGTTGATGGCATTGCGTCTTCTCGAATAGATGGCCTCTCTCTGATAGTTCATCACGTCATCGTATTCGATGAGGTTCTTACGTATACCGAAGTTGTTCTCCTCGACCTTCTTCTGCGCCGTCTCGATCGCCTTCGAAAGCATATTCCCCTCAAGCGCATCATTTTCCCCCATACCAAGCTTATCGACCACGGAAGCGATTCTCTCACTTCCGAAAATACGCATCAGCTTATCCTCCAAAGAGATATAGAAAATTGATGAACCAGGGTCACCCTGACGTCCCGCACGGCCTCTGAGCTGACGGTCAACACGACGCGAATCGTGACGTTCAGTACCTATGATGGCCAATCCGCCCGCCTTCTTCACTTCATCTGAAAGCTTGATATCGGTACCACGACCTGCCATATTCGTGGCGATGGTCACTGTCGAACGCATACCGGCCTGAGCCACAATCTCAGCCTCACGTGCGTGCTCCTTGGCATTCAAGACATTATGCTTGATTCCGCGCATCTTGAGCATACGGCTGAGAAGTTCGGATGTCTCCACATCGGTAGTACCCACCAGAACCGGACGGCCTGCCTGCGAGAGTTCGCAAATCTTATCTATTACCGCAGCATACTTTGCCTTCTTGGTCTTATACACCACATCCGGAAGGTCTTCTCGCAGAACCGGACGGTTGGTAGGGATGACCATAACGTCGAGCTTATATATGCTCCAGAACTCTCCCGCTTCCGTCTCCGCCGTACCGGTCATACCGGCAAGCTTGTGATACATACGGAAATAGTTCTGAAGAGTGATGGTGGCGAAAGTCTGTGTGGCAGCTTCCACCTTCACATTCTCCTTAGCCTCCACGGCCTGATGAAGACCGTCACTCCAGCGGCGCCCCTCCATAATACGGCCCGTACTCTCGTCCACGATCTTGACCTTCTCATTACCGTTGGCATCGACCATAACGACATAGTCCACATCCTTTTCGAACATAGCATATGCCTTGAGCAGCTGGTTTACGGTATGCACACGCTCGCTCTTCAAAGCGAAATCCTCCATCAGAGCATCCTTCTTCTGCTGCTTTTCCGCAGGGGTCAGATCCGTATGCTCTATCTCTGCCGTCTTGCTGCCCACGTCAGGAAGCACAAAGAAATCGTCATTGCCCACGCTCTGCGCAAGAAGATCCTGACCCTTGTCCGTAAGATTTATGGAATGCTGCATCTCACTGATAACGAAGTAAAGAGGATCCGTGATGACAGGCATCTCCTTCTCGTTATCCTGAATGTAGTAATTCTCTGTCTTCTGCATTATGACCTTCATTCCAGGCTCACTGAGGAACTTGATGAGAGGCTGATACTTCGGAAGTCCCTTATATGCACGAAACAAAAGCTTTCCGCCCTCCGCTTCGTCTCCTTCCGCCAATTTCTTCTTGGCCTCATTGAGAGTCTGGTTGACCAAAGCTCTCTGCGCCTGATAAAGTTTCTCGACAAACGGACGGAACTCCATATACTGCTCATCATTCTGGGCACGCGATACGGGTCCCGAAATGATAAGAGGTGTACGTGCGTCATCGATAAGCACTGAGTCAACCTCATCGACTATGGCGAAGTGATGCTTTCTCTGTACGAGATCAGCCTCACTGACAGCCATATTGTCACGCAGATAGTCAAAACCGAATTCATTGTTCGTACCGAAAGTAATATCGCAGTCATAAGCCTTCTTGCGGTCCGCTGAATTAGGCTGGTGCTTGTCTATGCAATCGACGCTCAAGCCGTGGAACATATAAAGCGGGCCCATCCATTCGGAGTCACGCTTTGAAAGATAATCGTTCACCGTGACCATATGCACACCTTTGCCTGCCAATGCGTTAAGGAACACAGGAAGGGTCGCCACCAAAGTCTTTCCTTCACCGGTAGCCATCTCCGCTATCTTTCCCTGATGAAGAGCGATACCGCCCACTATCTGCACATCATAGTGGACCATACTCCACTTGAGATCATTTCCTCCGGCCATCCAATGATTCTGGTAAACAGCCTTGTCTCCATCAATATGCACGAAATCCTTATCCACGCTCAAAGCCCGGTCGAAATCCGTCGCAGTCACCGTAACAGTCTCATTCTCGGTAAAACGGCGCGCCGTACTCTTTACGATGGCAAACGCCTCCGGAAGTATCTCGTTCAGAGCCTTCTCTATAGCCTCATCCTCTTCTTTCAGAAGATGATCGCTTTCATCTGCCAATTTGACCTTCTCCGATATGGGGAGATTCTCCTCCAATTTGAGCTTTATCTCCGCAATTCTGTTCTCGAAAGGTGCCTCCACCTCTATCATATGCTGCCGGAGCGCGGCTGAACGGGCGCGAAGTTCATCGTCCGAAAGTTTATCTATATCTTTATACGCCTCCAGGACCTTATCCAATATAGGCTTTATCGCCTTGTAGTCCCTGTCGGCCTTCGATCCGAAAATCGTTTTTATGATACCTGCCAATGCCATATTAAAAATACTATTTAAAATCTTCCAAAGATAACGAATATTGGGAACTTCACCAAAAAACAATAACTTTGCCCTTATATGTCTGCAATAGACCATAAAAGGATAGCTCGCAACACCCTCCTGCTTTACGCAAGAATGGGGCTGATTATGATCATCAGCCTGTGGACATCCCGTGTGGTTCTAAGCGCTCTCGGAGCGACAGACTTCGGACTCTACAACGTCATAGGAGGCATAGTCGTGGCATTCTCCTTTATGAGCGGAGCTATGAGCGCGTCCTGCAACAGGTTCTACTCGGTAGAGCTCGGGAAAGGCGATTTCGACCGCCTCCACGACGTATTCAAAGCCAACCTCATAATATTTTCCCTCTTCAGCCTGGTCATTCTGCTTATCTGCGAGACTGCAGGCCTATGGCTTCTTAAAGAAAAGATGGTCATTCCCGAGGACAGGATGAATGCCGCCGTATGGGTCTACCAGTTCAGTATAGTGACATTCCTCTCATCGCTTCTTGCCATACCCTTCAAATCCGCCATCATAGCCAGGGAAAAGATGAAGGTATACGCCTACAGCAGCGTGTTGGAAGCCGCTGCCAAACTGACGGCAGCCTTTCTTTTAAGCAGAGCCGATACAGACAAACTGGTGTTCTATGGCTTCCTGATGATGCTGATTTCCATGGTAACAAATCTGTTTTATATTCTTTATTGCAGACTATTCTACAAAGAATGCCAATTAACTAAAGGTTATGACAAGAAATTGGCCCGGGAGATACTCTCATTCAACGGATGGGGAATGATAGGTTCACTTGCCACCGTAGCCAGAAGCCAGGGCGTGAATATTCTGCTCAATCTTTTCTACGGACCAGTTGTCAATGCTGCAAGAGGTGTGGCAAACCAGGTCTATGTCAATGTCAACCAGTTCGTAAGCAATTACGCCCTGGCCTTCGCACCGCAGATAGTGAAATCATATTCTAGCGGAGAAAAGAAAGAGTGTCTGAACCTGATATTCAAAACCTCGAGACTGTCTTTTCTGCTGCTCTTTGTCATAGCGCTTCCGCTGATAAATGAGATGGACATCGTGATGAATCTGTGGCTTACGGAAGTCCCGCAATACAGCGTGACATTCGCCCGGCTTATGATGATCTCCGCCCTCGTGGACTCGCTCTACCCTTCCCTGTTTTACGGCATTCAGGCAAGCGGCAAAGTCAAATGGCTCAATATTCTGGTCGGAGGATGTCAGATTGCGATCGTTCTCGTTTCCTATATAGTATTGAAATTCACCTCCGTACCTGCTCAGAGCATTTTCTGGTTCATTCTGGCGGGAAGCATCCTTTCGCAAATCCTGAGAATCATCCTGTCAAACAGATACATCTCCCTTCCGGTCGCACAATACCTGAAAAGCGTGATTCTGCCTGTTGCCGCCACGGCCACGGTCGGATCTCTTGCTATGGTGTTTCTGTCCAATATACTGGAAGAAGGAATCCTGAGACTGTTTCTAAGCATAACGCTCAGCATAATCATCTGCGGAGCTGCTTTTCTAATTGAAAAACGTAAATCTTATGGCAACCGATCTTAGAGAGCATCAACTCCGTCTATTGGCCTTGCTTAAGGAATTTGACCATATTTGCAAGGATAACGGAATCACGTGGTGGCTGGATTCCGGGACGCTTCTCGGAGCCGTGCGCCATCGCGGGTTCATTCCCTGGGATGACGACCTGGACGTGTGCATATTGGGAAAAGATTATCCAAAAATCCGCAAAATTCTTAAAGAGAAATGCCCCGAGCCGTTTTTCTACGACTGTTCGCGCAAAGGCAAGACCAGACTGTCTCCTCGATTTGTTGATAAAAGCCAAATTGTCAGAAGAACGGACCCGCGCACCGGAGATGTAAAAGAAGAACCGTTATGGATAGACACCTTTGTTCTCAGGGAAGGCTCTCTTGGCATAAAGAAAGCCATAGACCCTCTTTATGGCAAGTGTCTCAGACGCATATACAGAGGCATAGAGGACGGCGCGGTCAAGAGAATATTGGCATATATCGCATTCCCGGCGTTATGGGTGGTGGTGAGATTGGCCCTGTTGTCAGGCAAGATCTTTCACAAAGGGAACCTGCTGCACGACTACGGAGTGCCTTTCTATAGCGTGAGACGATCCAGCGACATTTTCCCGCTCGGAACGATACGCTTCGAAGATGCGGAGTTTCCCGCACCCGCCGACCCCGACAGATATCTCAGACTCATTTACGGGGATTATACCGTCGTACCCGATGACAAGGACAGAAAAGCACACGATATCCTATTATGAGAAAGTTCATCAAATACCTCTTATGCTACCCTCTCTATCCGCTTTCATTTCTTTTCATAAGACGGAGAGGGCGGATCGCGTTCGGCTGTCCGAGAAACCGTTTTGAAGGTAATCCCAAATACCTTTTCATAGAATACAGCCGGAAAGGATATGACGTGTGCTGGATAAGCGCCGACAGGACTGTCGTGGAAGAAATCCGTAGCAAAGGCCTGAAAGCCTGCCGCCTTTTTTCCGTCAAAGGACTTCATCGTGCGCTGACCTCGTCGTGGTGGATTATCGGAGCATACACTTCCGACATAATGTTTTTCCTCAGCGGCGGAGCCAAAGTGCTCAATCTCTGGCACGGAGTGGGGCTCAAACTCTGCGAATTCAACATAAAAAGCGGCCCTCTCGCCGACAGATATTGCAAAAAGACCCTGAAGGAAAGATTCTACCATCCGGAAGTTTACAGACGTCCGGACCTTTTCCTGTCAGCGTCAGCCTTCCAGACCGGAATGTTCAGTCCTGCGTTCAGAATTCCCGCTTCCAGATGCATAGAAGAAGGATACCCCCGCAATCAGATTCTGCTTTGGGACGAAAAGGCAAGATCTTCTTTCATCGCCCGATATGAAGACGGACATACCGCACAGTTGATAAAAGAGCTGGATGGATTCAAGAGAGTCTTCGTCTATATGCCTACTTGGCGAGACAGCGGTTCATCCGCTCTTCAGAATTTTGATTATCAGAAGATTATGCCAATCCTTGAAAAGAACGGGGACGCACTCATCGTAAAAGATCATTTCAACAACCACGGCAATGGGGCGTTCAGGAAAGGAAACATTTTCTTCCTCCATCCATCCACGGACATCTACCCCATTCTTCCATACACCGACACCCTTATCACCGACTATTCGTCCGTGCTTTACGACTATATCCTGATGGACGGAAAAAGCGTGATACTCTACATATTCGATTACAACGCCTACACCGGGGAGCGTGACTTCTTCTACCCCTTCGAAGAGAACGTGGTGGGACAAAAGGCGCTTTCATTCGATGAACTCCTCCGCATACTCGACAATGGGCCGGAGCCTCTTGATGAAAAGAAAAGGGAGCAGCTGATAAGAAAATTCTGGGACGGCAAACAGAAACAGTATGATTTCAGTAATTATCTGCACCTACAATAGAGTGCACTACATAGAAAAGGTTCTTGACGCCCTGCGAAAAGAGGATTTCAAGGATTACGAGGTTCTTCTCGTGGACAACAACTCCACGGACGGCACCTTGCAGACAGTTCAGAATTATGCCAAGGCCAATGCAGATTTCCCTCTGCGCGTGATTTGCGAAAGCCGTCAGGGCCTTTCCTGGGCTCGCAACACCGGGATCAGACACGCCGGGGGAGATATTCTCGCCTTTCTGGATGACGACGCCATCCCTCGTAAAGGGTATTTGGAAGAATTGGCAGTTGGCCTGAAAGCCTACCCCGACGCCTGCGGATTCGGAGGCAGGATAATACCTTTTTTCGATGAATGTCAAGCCCCCAAATGGCTGTGTCGCTGGACATTAGGCTGGGTGTCAGGACTCGACAAGGGAGAAAGTGACTGCCTTTTCAAAGGCAGGGAATTTCCCATCGGGGCCAATATGGGCCTTCGCCGCAGCGCATTGAAGGAGTGCGGGGAATTCAACACGGCGCTTGGAAGAAGCGGAGGGAACCTTATGGGAGGCGAAGAAAAGGACCTGTTCTATCGTCTCAAAGAGCGCGGCGGAAAAATCGTTTACCTGCATAATGTTGTGGTGGACCACGTCATACCGCAGAAACGGACCACCAAAGAATATATAGTGCAATTTGCCAAAGGAGTGGGACGCAGCGAAAAAAGAAGAAGCCTTGACGAAGGAACATACCCCCGGAGGCTTCTTTCAGAACTTATAAAATGGGCGGCGACGATCGTGCTGTCCCTGTTCTATCTTATCACTATACGTCCAAGCGTCGCAGCCACTTTGGTCCTTTTCCGCTTCCACGTAAGCAGAGAGCTGCTACGCTCGCAAATATGAACAGATACATCACATAACGCATAAGCGCGTTGACCTTATAGCCCTTATATATGCTGTCCGGCCTGAACTCGAACACCACTTCGTGATGGCCTGACGGGATATTGAGCGCACGGAGGGCATAATCGGCCCTGAAATGTTCCACCTTCTGTCCGTCTATATATGCGTTCCATCCGTAAGGATAATATATCTCGGAAAAGACTGCCGTTTTTTCTCCGTCAAGATCCACTTCGTAAGTCAGGCGGTCGGGAGCGTAAGAGGTCAAAGCAATGGTGCCGCTCGCGGACGACGTGTCTTCCAGAGCGAAGGACGCAAACTTCTGTCCGGTCACAGCCTGACGGGACAGGTCCAGCGTGCGAAGGGCCTCACTTTCTTCGACCGGGGTCTGCGCCACTGAGAGTTCATCCACGAACCAGGCGTTGCCCATATGGTCAGGATTGATCATAACCTCGGGCTTCTTGTCCTCTCCCTCCACTATGAAATACTTGGTATTGAGCATATTGGCCACGGCCATATTACCTCTGCTGAGGTGTGCGTCTATAAGGTCCTGATAACGGCGCAGTTTGGCGGCGTGATATCCTCCCACCGAATGCAGGTAATATGAAGTGCGGCTTTCATTGAATGTATTGGTAGTCAGATTCATCACCCTGAAATAAGAGTCATCCTGAAGAATCTGCTTTTCATAAGGCTGCATCGCGAAATACGATGCGTTTTCCTTCTGCCTTACCCAGTTGGACTCCCCGAAATAGCGTTTGTCCACTCCCCACATATCTATCAGAATCAAAAGACCCAGCGCAGGGATGAAATGCGCGAGCTTGATCTTCCCGTTGACCAGCAGATACAGCGCTCCGGAAGACAGAGCGATGAATATAGCCGAACGAAGCGCGTCGGAGCGCAGCATACTCTCTCTCTGCGCACAAAGCGACTGAAGGTACCACGCCGGCATCCCGGAAAGGGTCATCGCATCGGAAGATGAAGTGAAGGAGAACAAAGAACCGGCAAACATTGCTGTAAATAGACACAACCCGCCCGTTACTCCCGCACTTATATAGATGGCTTTAAGAGTTTTACGTTTTTCCGTCCTGCCGCTTATTATCTCATTCAAAGCCAGGAAGCCGAGAAGCGGCATCGCCACCTGGGCGACTACCAGGATGGATGACACCGTACGGAACTTGTTGTAGAACGGGAAATAATTATAAAACAGCTCGGTAAGTCCCATAAAATTATGCCCCCAGCTAAGAAGCACGGAAAAGATGACAGATGCGATCAGCGCCCATTTATAAGCACCTCCGACCAGTATGCACCCGAGCAGGAACAGGAAGCAGACAATCGCGCCTACATAGACAGGGCCGGCGGTAAAAGGCTGTTCCCCCCAATAAGTCGGGCACTGCGAACTCAAGGCGCGCGCAGTGGACGGGCCATAGCCCTGAGCTATGACATCCTTATATATGACAGAATTGGTGCCGACATACGTACTGCTGGCTCCTCCCTTATAATTCGGGATAAGCAGAGTGAACGTCTCGTCGATTCCGTAACTCCAGGCCGTGGCATAATCTATATCGAGACCCTTCTGCTTGCCTTCGCCGTCGGCTTTAAGTTCCGAATGCCCTCCGCGGATGGTCTCCTTGACATATTCCGAATTGGCCTTCAAAAGGCTGTATCCCGTCCCGACACCTACACCTATGGATCCGGCAAAAACGGCAAGTGAGACCAGCAGCATCTTCACCTTTCCCTCGCGTGCGTGAAGATAAATCTCCGCTATGGAAAACAGGCCCAGCATCATAATCATATAATACGACATCTGAGGATGCTTCATAAGTCCAATCGAGCTGTAGAGCATCACAAGCGCCGCTCCCGGAAGGTATTTATGCTTTCTGAATATCAGGAAGAATCCGCCTATGACAGGAGCCATCATCCCCAGCGTAAGGGCCTTGGCCTCGTGGCCGGCCGGAATGATGAGAAAAAAATACGAGGACATCGAAATGGCTATGGATCCTATGATGCTCAGCCACTTATTTACTCCGAAACAACGGAGCATTATGAAAAACCCGATGAAATACCCCAGAAGCAGCGCGAATATGGAGCCGAAAAACAGGGTCACCAACTTTCTAAAGAACTGGTCGACATACCATATCGGAGCGGAAAAGGCGTCTCCGGGATGCTTGACCGTAATCTGATAGGAAGGCATTCCGCCGAACATCGAATTGGTCCAGTTCGCAGGAGTGTCCGCGGTGGCGTTATACTCTTTGAGTTCGTGCGCCATTCCCTTCCACTGCATAGTATCGCTCTGGCTCAACACTTTGCCCTCGAAAGCAGGCGCACAATAAACCAACGTTATGACCACAAACACCGCTGCGGCCACCAGGTAAGCGCCATATTTCTCCAAAAATTTCTTCATTATCGCGTTTTTTTCTATATTTGCAATCCACGCGGGATTAGCACATCGGTAGTGCATCAGCTTCCCAAGCTGAGGAGGGGGGTTCGACTCCCCTATCCCGCTCTCTTTTTTCCCCTCCTTCAGCCCGGCCGCTAAGATAATGACTTTTTCTCAATTGGCATTATCTAGAATTCGTATTCACTCACACTCTGCAGGCCCGGTATGCCATAATACGCCTCCACGATATCACCTTTAAGAAATATTTTCTTCCCGAGTATGCCGGGATTGTCAACAAGATTGACGGCATCACGGATCTTTCCGGTCGAAAGCTGAACTGACAGGCAGTCCTCCTTATCGGTGCAGGAACTCTTAGCCGCCAGCACGATGTTGGTTCTGGAAGAAAACGGAGGAGTGAAACTGCATTTGCTCGAAGACAGGTCGCCTCCCACGACATATCCGTACACCCATACTTCCGAAGCACCTATCATCTCTTTTGCCGCGCTGACACTCAGGGCATTGGCCTTATCCGATCCCTTGTCTGATCCGGAATCTCCGCCGGACTCCCCTATCACTATCTTGTCATCGACCCACACCCTGGAAGTGTCCACCTTCACGTGTATGCCGGATTGCAGCGTAGCCTGCGAAGAAGAAGATATTTCAAGTTTAAGGTCAAGAATTTCCCTCGCATTGAGGGTATAAGTGGCCAATGTGGTCTCCTTGCCCGAATCATTCAGCACCAAAGACACTTTTCCCGGACGGAAATACGCTATCCTCTTCTCGGAAACGCTGTACATCAGTTTTCCTTCGGAAGATTTAAGAAAAATCACGCCGTTGGGATATTCAGTGACAAACTGCGGGTCCATCTTAATGCGCACGCCGCAATTGAGCTGTACGCAGTCAAGAGTGACACTGCACTCCTTGCCGGCCGTCACCACAACCACCTTGGAGTCACCGAATTGAGGAGAAGAAAAGACAGGAGTATAGAATTCACAGGATTTTGCGGTTACGGTATATGTCCCTGCCGACGTGATTATCTTCTCAGGTGCGGCCCCGAACGTTCCATAATAAAGGGAAGCTCCCGCGGAATTGGTCACGGAAATAATGAAATCGTTAGTGTCCAGCTGAACCTCTACACTGCTCTCCGCCACGGATGCGCTTTTTCTCTCATCTTCGGGAAGCAGACTTACCAAAGGCACCCTCGGAAGGTCGATATCTTCGGGGAAATGAAAAGTCAATGATCCCTTTGGAAGATCGTCCGACAGATTAAAATCACAGGAAGACATAATGAACAATGCCAATCCAAGAGCCAATACCGCTCTGCGTCTGAAATTTACCATAATCAATAAGTTTAGTTTCACTGCAACATCGCAGCTTGTCGGCAATAATAGCAAAAAACTGAAAAATCTTTTTTAAAGTTTGCATTTTATTAGAAAAAAAATTATTTTTGCAATGAAGTTTTTCATAGTTTAAGTTTAGGTTAAGTAGCGGGAAGCTCGCAGTGATGCAAGCTTCCCGTGAATTTTCCTAAAAAAGGAGCCCCTTTAGTTTAATGGATAAAATTCAGGATTCCGGTTCCTGTGATAGGCGTTCGATTCGCCTAGGGGGTACAAATGGGGTATTAGCTCATCTGGTAGAGCGCAACACTGGCAGTGTTGAGGTAAGCGGTTCGAGTCCGCTATACTCCACCAACAAAGGGATAAGGTCTTCCCGTCTAGATATTGTCGAAAATGAACGGAAGGATGGACTCCACATTGGGGAATTTCCATATCTTCGTCGCTCCCACCCATATGACTTCGATAGGATGTCCGGCATTGCGCTGATATTGTGCCATAACCTGACGGCAAGCTCCACAAGGAGATACGGGATCATCAGCTTGAACGCCGTTCTCCCCTCCGGCTATGGCGATACAATTGATATGATCGTCCGGGAACTGGGATGAAGCTGCAAACATAGCGCTTCTCTCAGCGCACATTCCTGAAGGGAAAGCCGCGTTCTCTTGATTGGCCCCCCTGACTATACGACCGCTGTCAAGCCTCAGAGCTGCGCCGACATTAAAATTGGAATATGGAGCAAATGATCCTTTCATAGCATCAATCGCCTCTCTTACAAGCGTCGCATCTGCTTCGCAAAGTTCTTCAATAGAATTATACTCGATAAACGAGATTTTTAAACTCCTTTCGGTCATCGTTTGAGAATTAGTGGACTCCAAAGTTAGATATTTATCTTTTAATTTACAAACTCAGCCGTCTATACCGCCTCCAACTCATCTTTTCTCGCTTCCCGGCGTTACTCCGCTGTGCTTGCGGTAGAATTGGACGAAAGCCGAAGCGCTGGAGAAATTCAGATGGTCCGACACCTGCTGCACCGTCATATCGCTTGTCTTCAGGAGCATCTTGGCCTCTATCATCACGGAGGTGTGTATCCAGTCCAGAATAGTACGGCCGGTGTGGTCTCTTATCACCTCAGACAGGTATTTGGGCGTGAGGTTCAGTTTGCCGGCATACCAGCTCACGCTGCGATACTCTCTGAAATTGGCCGCCAACAGCCTGAAGAAAGCATCTGACAGACTTTCGTCTTTTATCCTGCAATCGGACCCGATGTCATAGTGCTGCTCGAACTCCGCCGTAAGTTCCAGAAAAAGGGCATAGATCAGCGATCGTATTATGTGTTTACGGTATTTCCCGTGTTCCTTCCGTTCCTTCTCGATAAAGCGGAAATAACTCCTGTAATCCTCCATTCTCTCCTCACTCACGCTTATCACGGGCGTGAAACGTGAATAGATGAATATATTGGTGTCTATCGGAGAAGGCATATCCAGGATGAAGTCAGTGGAGACGAAAAGAAGTGACTTGGTCATAAGGTCTGAGCTTCTCTCTATCTTCATTATATGTTTTTCCGGCAGGATCACGACATTGCCTTCGCCAAGAAGGTGACTTTTCCCGTCTATCGTTATCTGTGAGTGACCTCTATGGCACAGAACTATCATTATGCCCTCTATCGAGAACGGCGAATCCCCAACTATGGGCAAATCCCCCGCACTGTCATAACTGAGAAAAAATTCGTCTTCGGAGCCCTGCGGATTCAGTTTTTCCACGGTGAGGCTTTCCATATTTTGAAACTCTTTTGCTATCATCCGACTTTTGATAAATATTTCGTCCAATAAATGTAATGAATTTCCTCTGACATTCGTCGATATTTGCAAAACTCTTTTCCTCGCGACGCAACGCCTTGGCACAAAACGCACCGGCGATGAGATGAGTTTAAGTTCCGCAGGTGCCGCACAATGCTAAATAATAATAAATTATATTACTTGCGAAACTTGAGATAAGTAAAACGCCATAGAATTATGAATTTTTACAATTTATCTGAAAAGCAGACGGCGGAACGCCTGCACTGTGACCCGGAAAACGGGCTGAATGGTTCACAGGTATCCGAAAGACTCGCAGAGTACGGCCCAAATGAGATCGCCACGGCGAAACATTCAAGCCTTCTGAGCAAATTCCTCAATCAGTTCAAGAGCTTTATGATACTGGTTCTTGTCCTGGCCGGCATCGTCTGCGGAGTTGTGGGCGGCATCAACGGAGAAGGATTCACCGATACCATAATAATATTGGCGATAGTCCTGCTGAACGCCGTCATAGGAGTAATTCAGGAATCCAAGGCCGAGAAATCACTTGACGCCCTGAAAAAGATGTCCGCGCCGCACTGCAAGGTCATAAGAGAGGGAAAACTGCAAGTCATAGAGTCACGCACGCTGGTGCCGGGTGACATAGTGGAGATAGAGGCCGGCGATTCCATTCCTGCTGATATGCGACTGATCGAAACAGCGGGGCTCAAGATTCAGGAAGCCGCACTTACGGGAGAATCGCTTCCGGTAGAAAAGAATTCGGTCAAAATCGAGGGAGATGCAGGCCTGGGCGACAGGACAAATATGGCATTTCAGAGCTGTGCCGTAACCTACGGACGCGGAAAAGGCATTGTGGTAAGCACGGGCACGGATACGGAAGTAGGAAAGATAGCATCGATGATTCAGGCCGTGCCGGATTTCAAGACCCCGCTCCAAATCCGTCTGGACAAACTCGGCAAATCCTTGGCCTGGGCATCACTGGCGGCTTGCGTAATAATATTCATAGTGGGCATCATATATGGTCACGAACTGCTTTCAATGTTTATGACGGCAGTCAGTCTGGCGGCGGCAGCCATTCCGGAGGGTCTTCCCGCAGTCTCCACCATAGTGCTCGCCGTAGGCGTGCAGAGATTGGCAAAGCGTAATGCGATAGTGCGTAATATGCCGTCGGTAGAGACTCTCGGAAGCACCACGGTGATATGCTCCGACAAGACGGGAACGCTCACACAGAACAAGATGACCGTGACAAAGTGCATCCCTGAAAACGAGCCGGAACTTATCAGAATCGCCGTTCTCTGCAACGACTCAACCATAGGCGAAGGGGGCGAGCCGATTGGTGACCCGACCGAAACGGCGCTCATATCTCTTGGGGAAAGGCATTCGGTTCACAAGTCCGACCTGGAACTCGAATATCCGCGCGTGTCGGAGATTCCGTTTGATTCAGAGCGCAAACTGATGAGCACCATACACTCTACCGCGCAGGGCGGCTTTTATGTCGCGGTGAAGGGCGGATTCGATGAACTGCTCGCACGCTGCACGAGGATCCTCGACAACGGCTCCGTCAGAGACATTACGCCACAGGACGCGCAGAGACTCGCCGCGGAGAATGCGCAGATGGCCAATGAGGCCCTCCGGGTTCTCTGTATGGCCTACAAGATGTCTGACAGGTTAGAGGCCGAAGAGTGCGAACAGGACCTTATCTTCGCGGGAATGACAGGAATGATAGACCCGCCGCGTCCGGAGGTGCGTGACGCCGTGCAAAAATGCAGGGAAGCCGGAATCCGCCCGGTGATGATAACCGGAGACCACAAGATCACCGCAACTGCCATAGCCCGCGATCTCGGCATTATGAACGATGGCGACAGCGCATATACGGGCGCAGAAGTGCAGATGCTCTCCGACTCTCAACTCCGCGAAGCCGTGAAAGGCGCATCCGTCTTCGCACGGGTGTCCCCGGAACATAAATTACGGATAGTCAAAGCGTTCAAAAGCAACGGCGAGGTGGTGGCGATGACCGGGGACGGAGTCAACGACGCACCTGCTCTGAGACTTGCCGACATAGGCGTGGCGATGGGAATCACCGGCACGGACGTGGCCAAGGAAGCGGCCGACGTGGTGTTGAGCGACGACAACTTCGCCACCATCGTGTCTTCCGTCGAAGAGGGACGGCGCATCTACGACAACGTGCTGAAAACCATCAGATTTATGCTTTCCACCAATTTCGGTGAGCTGATGCTTCTCTTCACCGCGGTCCTGCTGAACCTTCCCGCTCCCCTTCTGCCTATACACATCCTCTGGATCAATCTCGTGACCGACAGTCTCCCGGCATTGGCATTAGGCTTCGATATGGCCGAAGAAGGGATAATGTCCCGCAAACCGATAGACCCGAAAGAAGGCATAATGACACGTTCATTCGCGGCCAATTCCCTTTTCAGGGGCTTCCTGATAGCGGCGCTTTCACTTGTCGCCTGGTTCATAGGCGCCAGGACCTCGCCGGAGACCGGTACCACGATGTCCTTCGCTGTCGTGGCGCTCTCACAGATAAGCATACTCTTCTGCGTGCGTGCCGGCCACAACGCCATAGTGCACCACCTCTTCACCAACAAATATCTCTGGATGGCCGTAGCATTCGTGCTCACCCTGATGCTTGGCGTAATGCTCATCCCACAGGCGCAGGAGGTATTCCACCTTATGCCTCTCAATGCTTGCCAATGGGGCTGGATCGCCGCACTTTCCGTCTGCCCTGCCGTCATCATAGAGCTGGGCAAACTGATACGACGCATTTTAGTAATGATGAAAAAATAAGTTGGTAAAATTTTTTAAGATAAATTTGTTTGTGAAGAAGGAGCGTACCGGGGTACGTGACTGATGAACAA
>CAVHGF010000035.1:22579-23116 GCA_963635625.1 Treponemataceae bacterium
ACAAATGAATTTAGAACAAAAAGACCAGCAAAAGTACCAAGTTATTTTTTAGAAACTTACTTAAAGTGATTGCAGGGCACAAAGGCAGGGCAAGTATGTGACAAGTTCTACGCGGACAATCAGAATCTTATCTAAAAAATGAAAGATCGCTGAAAATCAGAAGATCGCACATCACGCGCTAAAGGGCCTACAGGGCACATTGATGATCCTATGCCCCCTTTCAAAACAGGGCCAAAGAGCACCGATATGCCACTGAGTGCGGTGTAGGGCACATCCGTGATCTTCCGTTTTTCTGAAATGCTGAATGACAATACTTTTTATTACTTGCGAAACTTGAGTTATAATCCTGCTGCCGGTAAGCTTGGCGTGTTTGATGGGAAATTGACTCTTAAAAAACCTCACAATGTTATGACAGAATAATTCGTACATAAGTGTTGGAAGTTCGGAAATTATTCATATATTTGCAGAGGTAAACAATTGATACAAAATAAGTTTGTAAACTTTTTGTTGACATTGTAAAGTAAAACGTGTCTTTCT
>CAVHGF010000036.1:0-22942 GCA_963635625.1 Treponemataceae bacterium
TTGTTGATGTAATGTATTGAAAATTATATAGTTTTTAAATTTTTAACGAAGTATTGTTACAAATATATGATGCAGATATAAAATACAAGGAGGATTTTGAAAATAGATTAAGAAATCTGCTTAATAAATAGGAAAGTTAGTCAACAGGTATATAGTTCCCAAAAAAATAGTAATCAATATATTATATATAATAGTAGCATTTTAGTTTCGCAGGTGCGAAACACCTATATATTAGGATTGAAAGGCCGAAAGCAAGTCCCTTTCCCGAGCAACGGGATTTAGGGAAAGGGTAACGTAATAGACACAAAGCGTAGCGTGTGCGAGGGACTCAAGTGTCGCATTTGCGACATTTGAGTCAGCAGTATTGAAAATCAGATGACCGCCGAGAGGATGAGCTCGGGCGCTTCGACAACTGTCGGGTCGTTCTCCGGGTTGTAGAGCGGTAGAGAGGCGTCTTCTTCGCTGAGGTGAAAGGCCGCGAACTGGCCGGGGGTAATGCTTCGCTGAGGCTCGTCGAACACTACGTACAGGGCATTTTCGCGCCGTAGGAGCGTGGCATTCTGCAGAGGCTGACGGTAACGTATGCGCGCGCGGACTCTGCGCCCTTCGCCCGGGAGCATCTCATAGCACGGCCTTATATAATGCAATTCCGAAGGTTCAAGACGCATTACGCTTCGGTAGAGGCCTTTATGGTGTTCTCTTTCCCCAACATAGACTTTATTGTTCTGCACGTCAGTCTCTATCACGAAGAGCGGGAACTGATGTCCGCCTATGCACAGGCCCTTCCTCTGTCCGAGGGTGTAAAACTGGGCCCCGTCGTGTTCTCCTGCCACCACGCCCCAAGGATTGGCCTTGTTGCGGGTCTTCTTTATGTGCTTGTGACCGCTGCGGTAGGTCTCCGTCTCGAACACAATGCTTTCATAGCTTATCGGCTTGCTCAGAAAATCAAGAGTCTCGTCCGCAACCGTCTCTGCACGGCCCTCCCTGAGGGCATTCCGGACGTCGGACAAAAGATTTTGCTGCTTATTGTAAATTTGTGAATCCGTGTAGAACTGATCGAACACCTCTATGGTCTCTCCTTTCCTGGACTGGAGTTTCTGCTGCAGGAACACTGGCAGGTCCACTTTCCCTACGAAACAGATACCCTGCGAGTCTTTTTTCTCCGCTGACGGCAAGTCATATTCCTTGGCGATTCGTCTGACTTCGTCCTTGCACAGGCCGCCTATGGGGAAAAGCGCTGCCTCCAGCTGACTTTGAGAGAGTTGGCATAGAAAATAGCTCTGGTCCTTGCCTGGGTCCACGCCTTCCAGAAGGGAGAATGTTCCGTCAGGGTTCTCTCGTTTGCGGCAATAGTGTCCCGTAGCTACGTGTGTGGCGCCGAGCTTTTGCGCGGCTCTGAGAAAGGCGTCGAACTTGATCTCGCGGTTGCAGAGCACGTCCGGATTAGGCGTGCGTCCCTTTTCGTATTCGCTGAACATATAATCCACCACCCTCTGGCGGTACTCCTCGCTCAAGTCCACGAAATAGAAGGGTATGCCTATCTTTCGCGCCACCAGTTCGGCCACGAACCTGTCCTCTTCCCACTCGCAGTCTCCGTGCAGCGTGCCTTCCGTGTCGTGCCAATTCTGCATAAACATCGCGAACACGTCGTAGCCCTGCTGCTTTAAAAGCAGAGCCGCCACACTTGAATCCACACCACCTGACAGGCCTACGCACACCTTCATAATCAACTCTTTATGTTGTTATTTATCAATACTTTCTTATATGCCAATCTCTCCAGCTCCAGGCTTGCCCCTACGCGGAAGAAGACGGTATATGCACGGGAGAGGCAGTAAAAACCGCGTGCCGTCTGAGTCTCTATGTTCTCGTGACGCAAAAGCCCCAGGGTGGCAAGGGCACAGCTTTCCAAGGTGTCGGATAGCCTCTTGCCTTTCTCCTGGTCAAGCCCCAGAATGTCGTAGAGGATATGTTCGTCCATATCGTCCCAACCGCGTGAACCATAGTAGAAAGAGTAAGGCTTGTCGCAATATTTCTCCCAATTCCGGTCCCACAGATTTGCGACTCCCATCCCCAGGAAAGCGGCCCACGCAAGAGCGGCTTCGCTGTAGTCGTTGAAGTTCTCCACCGCATCGGCGACGTAGTCTTTGATGAACTCTTCCCATTTGGCTTCAAGGTCGGGACTTTCCAACAGGCCGTCCTTAAGATAACCGGCTCCCTGACAGACTTTTATGAGTCCCCCTTGCAGGGTGGTTTCGAACTGGTCCAGAAACAGGCTGTCTTCCATTGCTACTTCTTTATCTTGCAATATTCCTTCAGCCCGGCGGCGAGAATGTCCAGCGCTTTTTCCATCTGGCTCACTTCCAGCACATAGGCTACGCGTATCTGATTCTTCCCGCACTCGGGGTCTTTGTAGAATGAGGCGATAGGAGTAACCATAGCGGTGGCTCCGTCCAGAGAGAAGTCGGTCAGCATCCAACGCGTGAAATCCTCTGCATCTTCCACAGGAAGAGAGGCTATGGCATAGAACGCGCCTTTAGGCGTCGGAGCGAAGACTCCCGGAATTTCGTTCAGCTTGCGTACGGTAAGGTCCCTGCGGCGTATATATTCTTCTTTCACTTCGTCAAAGTAGCTCTGTGGTGTGTCCAATGCGCCGATTGCGGCATATTGGCCCAGGATAGGAGGGCAGAGGCGTGATTGGCCGAATTTGAGAGCGGCGGCGATCACATCCTTGTTGTGGGAGATGATGCAGCCTATACGCACTCCGCACAGGTTGTATCTTTTCGATACGCTGTCCACCAGGATTACATTCTGATCCATATCCGGAAGTTCAAGTGCGCTGAAGTGCTTTTGGTCCGTGTAGCAGAATTCGCGGTACACCTCGTCGCAGATGAGGAAAAGATCGTGCTTGCGGCAGAATTCACCGAGCGAAAGCATATCTTCTTTTGAGAAAAGTTTTCCTGAAGGGTTGCAAGGGTTGCTTATGAGAACGGCTTTTGTGCGCGGAGTCAGGACTTTCTCCCATTCGGCGATGTCCGGGATGCGGAATCCGTCCTTGATGTCGCTGTGAACAGCCACCAGATTGATCCCGTTGATGTAGCAGAATGTCTTGTAGTTCGTATAGAAAGGTTCCACTACCATAATGTCGTATCCCTCGTCCGCCACTATCTGTATGGCTTCGGAGAAAGCCTCCGTTCCTGCGACATTGATGAGAATCTCGTCGACAGAGATGTTCAGTCCCAGTTTCTTATAGTACTTTTCCACCATATCGTGGCGGAGCTGAAGCATTCCGGCGGAATTGGTATAGGGAAAATGGTCCACTTCGCGGCACTTGTTTATGATGCCGTCTATCGCGCATTGCGGGCTTTTGATGTCCGGCGCTCCGACATTCAGATGATAAACCTTGGTGCCGCGTGCTTTGGCGGCATCTGCGAGCGGAACAAGTTTGCGTATGGCAGATGCGGGCATCTGTGCAGCTTTGTCGGAAATTTTCATAATAATCTGGTAAGTTCTAAATAATTGTCGTTAAAGTTTTTCAGGCCAAGCCCCATCTCTGCGGCCTTGAGCTGCAGCACCTGGAATATCCGGCCTGAGGTGAAGGCGTCGTCGCAGTCGATGGAGAGGTATATCTTGCCGTCGGTCTCTTTGCAGCTTATACATTCTTTCCCGAAAACCGTCTCCGCTGACCTTACGATGGCTTCCGCCTGCAAGTGATGCACTTTATAGGAAGTGTCGCAGGAGGTCGTCAGTGTCCGTTTGAGCAGCGAGTCAAGAGAGGGTTTTGTGGCACTGTGCTTTGTCGCGGCGCCTTCCTTTCCGAAAATCTGCTCGTAACGGGTTTCGAGATAATTGTCAGCCATATTATTTTCTCTTGAGAAGGGGCAGGAAGGATGAACCTACAACTTCCGGAACGGTGATATGTGCAGGCGTGTGTGCCGGCACATAGATGAATCTCCATACCAGATAGCCCACCCCGGCCAATAATATGATGCAGAGAAGTATCTTAGGAAGCGGTGATTTCTTTTTCGCTACGAACGGGTCCGTACCGGGGAGAAGCTTTGGATATTTTGCAAGAGAGGTGAGTGTGGCGCCGAACAGGCTGTTGACGATCACGGAAGAGTTGATGGCCCAGCCATTGGCATTGAGTATAGGGCCGAGGTTGCGCTTGCGTAATTTTACCCAGGCCAGGAACATTGAAGGCCCTGAGATTACAAGGCAGAGTCCTACGATGACAAGAAGCAATGTGTACCAAGGCTTTACGAGTGCCGATACGGCGTTCAGGATGACTCCTGCGCCTACACCTATTCCGGCGGTGAGCGCTACCAGAGTGGTAGGGTCGAAGGCCTTTTTGCTTGGGGCAGGAGCTGCTGCTGAGGTCCCGGCGTTATTGGCCAGATCGTTAAGACCTGTCGAGACTTTGTTCTCCTTTTCTGCGGCGTGTTTGTTGACGCGTTCGCTGATGGCCTTGGAGAATTTCTTGTACGGGTGGAAGAAAGCCTGACGTACGCTTGTAGGATTGTCTATGATCTTGGTCACCGTGGCGTCATAGTCCACTCCGTCGCGGTCGTAGAATATGGCGTTCATTCCTACGCACAGGTTGTCCGTGTCCCCGTTTGTGAGGACTGCGGCGATATTGGCCGTGCGTCCTGTCTTCTTCGATACGCAGTCGCAGTAGATGATGTACATTCCGCTCAGCGGCGCCATAGTCGACTGTTTGCCCATATCGTTTATCTTGATGCAGAGTTTAAGGCATCGCTGGTCGATGTAAAGTACGCCCGCGTCAAAGACCGCCTTTTGCTCTCTGTCATAGAAGGCACCGAATATCACGAAGTTGTTAAGGAACTCATAGATATAGCGATAGACCAGAATCAGGTTATGCACGCTCTCTATCTGTGACGCCTCTTCGCTGAGCGCACAGTCCTTGCCAATGAGGGTGAGTATGTCAGCTTTCTTGTCCTCGCCCAGCAGATCTTCTATGGTCTCTATGCCAAGCGCTTCGACTTCAGCGCCCGTCTTGCCGGACTTCCAATTTTTGAAAGATGCCAATTTGCCTGTCACCTTCTCCCACTGTTGACGTGAAAGAGTCTGTGCATCAGGATATTCTATGTCCAGAACGGCGGATTTTAAAGTTGCGAAGGCGCTCGCCCATACGGGGTTGACTGCGTCGAAATGCAGAAGCTTCTCTGCGCTTGGGTGAGAAAGCGAATCCGGAAGTTCCGCAGCTTGAGGGCTGTCCGGAGCGTATGCGAAAAAGTCGCAGAGCTTGAAGTATTCGTCCACCTTGTCCCTGAGAGCTTCGACAGCATCAAGGGCAGATGAAGTGGCGTCTCCATAAGGCAGGCAGTCTTCGGTAAGTGCCTTATGCCAAGCGCTATAGCCCACGAGCGCAGTGTAAAAGGCTTCGATGGTGGCGGCGTCCACTCCGTCAGCACCGCTTCTGTCCTTGAGGGCAGGGAAGCACTTGAGACAAGCCTCTATGGCTTTGCGTGCAGCCGCATCATCCTCGGCTGAGTCAGGAATTATTATGCCGTCGCCGTTGAAGATGGTCTGTGCGAATATGGCTGATGCGTCAGATGAATCTGACAGGCTGATGCTGTCTTCCGCTTTACCTAAACTCTTGAGTATCTGCTCTGCGCCGCGTTTAAGCCTGGCTCCTTCCTCATTGGACGTGTTGATGGCGTCAAGCGGAAGAACCTCGCTTGAATTGAGAAGCAGGTCACGATTGGCCAGAAGATCACATATCCTCTCGCAAGCTGCCACCACTTCTTTGACGCGGATTCTGCCGTCGTGGTCGCTGTCCAGAAGATTCAGAAACTCCTGGTTGAACTCAAGCCCCTGTACGGGACAGCTCAGTGCCGTCCAAAGTTTCTGGTCCAATTCTGAAATGTGCGCGATATCCTCGCCGCTGCTGATTCTTACTCTGGCCACTCCTCCTACGGAGCAGAATTTCCAGGGATATGTGTTGCTGCTCATATACTTTTGCTTAAAAATTCAAATTGCGTCCAAAGATAGTAATTCCTAAAAAATCCTTTACAAAATTTTACCAATTTATTTTTTCATCATTACATAACGAAATTCTTCGGTATATTTGTCGATTGAAAATATTTGAAATTCAGTATATGAAAAAGTTTTTCCGTTATGCATTGCTGACCGCAGTGTCCGTGATGATGGTTCTTCCTCTTGGCGCACAGGAGAAGACTATTAAAAGAAAGGTGGCGATTGGCCGTTTTTCAAATGAAACGCAGTATGCCAAGGGACTCTTCTATGATAAGGAGAATGACCCTATGCGCAAACAGGCTCTTGACATTCTTTCAGCCAAATTGGCATCGAGCGGCAAGTTCATTCTTCTCGAGAGGGACGATCTCGATTTGCTGGTCAAGGAAGCCGGCGAGGGGATGAACAAGATTGGCGCGGATTATATCATATTGGGTTCCATCACTGAGTTCGGAAGGAAGGTTCAGGGTGAGCAGAAGCTCTTTTCTTCTTCCAAGACTCAGACCGTGGAGGCGGGGGTGAGCATACGTCTGGTGGAGGTGTCCACCGGCAGGATAATCTATTCCGACGAGGCCAAAGGTTATGCGGAGACCACTTCTACCGAGACTCTCGGTTATGGCGGAGCGGCCGGTTATGACGCCACACTCAGCGACAAGGCCATCTCAGCTGCTTTGGGCCAATTGGTCGAGAACATCATAAACAAATGTATGGATATTCCGTGGAAGTCTTATCTTCTGTCGGTAGACGACGGCTCATACATCATCTCGGGCGGTGCGTCACAGGGACTTGCTGCAGGGGATGTTTTCTCCGTATATAAGAGAGGAAAGGTGGTCAGGAATCCTCAGACCGGCCTTGACATAGAACTTCCCGGAACCAAGGTCGGCAGCGTGACCGTCCTGCAGTGCGTGGGTGATACGCCTGAGAGCGAGTTGTCTTTCTGCTCATACGCGGGAGACGCGATCGACTCAAATTCATTGGCAAATTATTATATATCAGATAAATAATTATGAAAAAGTTTTTTGTGGCAATAGCATTCGCATTCCTTCTGTGCAGTTGCGGAGTAGGGTCTTACACCGTGTCTTCAGGTAAGGAAGATATAGGATACATCTCTTTTACAAGCAATAATCCCGGACCTATCACGGTAACCGTTGACGGGACTTCTTACGAAACCTATTCGGTTAAGACCAAGGCCTGGCAGCCTGACAGAAAGATAAAGGAGACGGCCAAATATGCCGTTTCGCTTACCCCCGGGACGCACGAGGTGACTGTTGTATCCTATGGCAAGCAGGTCTTTCAGAAGAAAGTGTTCATCTCAGCTACGGAGCATAGAATCATAGACTTATGAAAAGGGCGGCGGCAATTCTTACCGCAGCGGTGCTGTTAAGTTCCTGCGGTACCACCACATCGCTTTATTATTGGGGCGGGGAGCAGAGTGGAGCTACCGTCTATGAGAATCTGGCCTATATGGATTATAAGACGCAGACTCCGGAGTCCATCTGCAATCTGGTCTGTCTATATGAGAAGATGGTAACCAATCCGGAGGGTACGAGGGGAGTCCCTCCTCCGGGCATCTGTGCCGAGTACGGTTATCTGCTTCTTATTCCTCAGACTGCGGATATATTCGAGCAGAAGGCATCAAACAGCCAGAAACGGATGTTCAGCTCGACAGACTATGCTTCTCTTTTCCGTGATCGCGGGAAGGAGATGCTGAAGATGGAGATCGAACTTTATCCCGAATCCCGACAGTTCATAGAACCTTTAATCAAAAAATTGGCGCAGTAGTTATGGGAAAGAATAGTTTGTTTTCAATAATCGCCGTGACAGTCCTGCTGTCTTCCTGCGGTACTGCTACGTCGTTAACTTCGCCTACAAGAGGTGAACAATATGCCGCTATGTACGAAGAAAAGCCTGTTACAATCCTTATTATGCCTCCTATTAACAACACCACCAATGTGGAGGCGAAGGAATATCTGTACACTTCGATAAGCAGGCCGCTTTCAGAGGCGGGGTATTACGTGATTTCTCCGATGTTGGCTATGGATATTCTGAAGGCGGAAAGCGCTTATGACGCCGAATTGTTTGTGGATAAGCCTCTCACGGCTTTCTGGCAGTATTTCGGTGCCGACGCCGTGGTTTTCTGCGAGATCAATTCGTGGGAGAAGGAAGGATTCGGCATCCGTACGGACTTGCACTATTTCATCCGTTCCACAAGCACGGGTGACACCATATTCGACAGGAGCTGTAATCTGTATCTCGACCTGGAGGTCAACTCAGGGAGCAAAAACTGGCTGGTGCAGCTGGTGGAGTTAGCGGTTTCCGCCGTCAACACCGTCACTACGGATCAGATAGTGGCTGCGCGAAAGGCCAATTACTACATTTTCAGCGACATCCCGCGAGGGAAATACAGTCCGGTCTATATGCAGGACCAGGACGTGGTCGTCGATCCTAGAAACATAAGCGCCACCGTTGATTAGCGGGGCGCTTTTTTATTTGTTTTCACCGGGGTCTATGGATTTGCGGCGGTAGGTGAGAGGGGTCATTCCTGTGTGCTGGCGGAAGTATCGGGTGAAAAACGATGCGTCGCTGAAGTTGTAGTCCCATGCCAATTGCTTCACGGAGCAGGCGTTGCGGCTCAAATCTATCTTCAGCTTGAGGATCACATAGTGGTCTATCACCGTCTTGGCTGTCCTGCCGGCGATCTGTCTTGCGACCATATTAAGGTACTTGGATGTGATGTGGAGTTCGCCCGCATAGTAACTCACATCGCGGCATTTATGATAATCGCGTTCGAGTATCTGCATAAAATCATTGAACAGCGAACGCTTTCTTTTCGAACCTATCAGCGAGGGCGCAATCTCGGGAAAACGCAGCAGGTAGTCGTGGAACCCTACGAAGAACGCCTTCAACTGCAGTACTACCAACTGGTTGAGACACTCGCAGTCTTCCTGCTTGAAATATGTGTCCAGAAGACCGAACATTCTGCTGACGATCTCGGTTACGACTCCCGAGTCTCCTCTGCATCTGTCCTGCCGCAGCGCATCGTAGACGGTGTGCTCAAGATCCAGACTGGCTTCCCGCAGAATCGCCGGACTGTAAGTCAGTATGTCAGCGCTGAAATCTTCTGTCTTTTCACCTATGGAGACAATGTCTCCGGGAAATAGCGTCATAACCGCGCCCTGCGGCAAATCCCACAATTTATAATTGACATTGACGGACATCTTTCCCGTCCGGCAGAGTATTATCGCTCCGTCTTCCATTATCCCGTCCTCGCGTATTTGGAGTGTCTGTACCGACCTGTATAATCTGGAACTTGTCCGGCAGATGAGTTCTTTGTCCATATATTATTCCTTTTTGTGCTGCAAATATCGTCAAAAATGTTCCATAATGCCAATGGTGTTCTTGAATATCCCATTTTTGTGCATATCTGTACAATCGCAATTCCCCGCCTCTGCAATACCTTTGCAGGCGAAAGTTTAAAGTAGTGTATGGTTAATTATCTTTTTTTTCTTGTCGCGGTGTTGATGGCGGCGGGAAGTCAAAATTCAGTTGCGCGGGCAGCCTCGGAGGGTGCGGAAGCGCCGGATTCATTGGCACTCAGCATTACGGATATGTTCGATCGCATAGAGTCGGACAACAGGACTATGAAAGTGCTTCGAAGCGCGCAGGAAGCCGCGCAGGAGGGAATCAAGGCTGCGGAATATGCCAAGTATCCGGAAATCAGTGCTGAAGTCAATGTCAGTTATATAGGAGACGCATTTCTCACGGACAGGGATTTTTCGAATTTTACGCCAGCTCAGACTCCGCATTTTGGTAACGGTTTTACGCTTGACGTTCAGCAGGTAATCTATGCCGGAGGGGCGGTCACAGCAGGTATCCGGATGGCGCAGAATCAGTCGTCGATGACATTGGCCCAGACAGACAAGACCCGTCAGGGACTGAGGCTCCTGGCCGTAGGACAATATCTTGATTTGTATAAGATTGCCAATAACATAAAGGTGTATGAGGAGAATATCTCTCTTACGCGCAGGCTCATAGACGAGATAAGGGTCAGACGCGAGCAGGGATTGGCATTGGCAAATGATGTGACGCGGTATGAACTGCGTCTGGAAATGCTCAGTCTCGAGCTGGTGAGGTTGCGTAACACCGAAAAGATATTGAATTACCGTCTGTGCAACACGCTCTGCCTTCCGGAATCTACTGTCATAAAGCCTGTTCTGGATGATATGGAGGATATGCGCACTGTGAGTCCCGATTCCTGGCAGTCTATAGCGGGCCAATCTTCTCCGCAGCTCAAGATAGCCGATCTGAATGCTGACATCGCTTCCGAGGGACATATAATTGCCAGAAGTGAGCTGCTTCCGAAGGTCGCACTTGTCGCTCACGAGAATTTCAACGGTCCCATAACGATAGAGGTGCCTCCTATAGACAAGAATCTGAATATATGGTATGTAGGGATCGGAGTCAAGTATAATTTGAGCGCATTGTACAAGTCGTCAAGGAAAGTCAGGCAGGCGGAGATTCAGATGCGGCAGGCCTGCGAGCAGAGATCGGTAGAAGAGGAGACTCTTCAAAATGATATATATCAGGCGTATATGGATTACGATCAGGCTTATGTCGAACTGGACACTAAAGTGAAGAGTCTTCAATTGGCGGATGAAAATTACGGCCGTGTCTACGACAGGTATATGGAGCAGCTTGCACTGATAACGGATATGCTGGACGCTTTCAATATGAAACTTGACGCCGAACTCGGTGTGGCCGATGCGAAGGCTGAGATTCTTTATCGCCAATGCAAACTTAAATATACGGCCGGGGTGCTGTAGGATATGCTGATGCAATTGACAGGTAATTTAAAATTTTGAAAGACAATGAAAAACAAGAAGACAATCAAGAGAATATATAATGTTGTGGTTATCGCGCTGTTGCTGTGCGGTATAGGATATGTTTGTTCGAGATTCGTCCACTTCGGAAGGGTTGAATATACAAACGATGCCAGAGTGGAGCGGCATATCGCACCTGTAAATACCAGAGTGCAAGGTTTTATAAGCGAAATCCGCTTCGAGGAGTATCAGCACGTGAAAAAAGGCGACACTTTGGTAATTATAGACAATTCTGAGCATCTTTACCGATTGGCACAGGCACAGGCCGATCTGGAAAGGGCGCTTTCCGGCAAGTCCGCCGATGCCGCAAGCCTGCGGACCACCGCGAGCAATGTTTCTGTTGCCGATGCCGGCATAGAGGAGGCGAAGGTCAATCTGCAGAATGCGAAGTCGGATTATGACAGGTACAGAACGCTTTTGGAAAAAGACGCTGTCACCAGGCAGCAGTTCGATGCGGTAGAGACCAAGTATAAGGCTGCCAAGGCGCGCTACGACCAAGTACGAAGGCAGAAGAAGTCGACGGAACTTGTCAGCGACGAGCTTGAGGGGCGTCTGGGACAGAGTGAGGCGAGTGTCAGTCTTGCCGAGGCGGCTGTTGAATTGGCAAAGCTCAATCTCTCCTATACCGTCATCGTGGCGCCTTGTGACGGACTGGTTGGCCGCAAGGACATTCACGTGGGACAACTTCTGCAACCGGGCCAATTAGTGGCTAAAGTGGTGGATGACAGTAATGTATGGATAGTCGCTGACTATCGTGAGACTCAGCTCAGGCATATAGGTGTGGGAAATGAGGTGAAGATAAAAGCTGATGCCGTCCCGGGTGTGGAATACAAGGGAAGAGTGGAGTCCATATCATCTGCTACGGGTGCCGCTTGGATTGGTGCTCCGGTAAATAACGCCACCGGCAATTTCGTGAAAGTCGAGCAGCGTGTACCTGTCCGCATCGCCATCGAGGGCGGCGACAAGATGGATGAGCTGAAAGCCGGTCTTAATGTAGAAACTGAAGTCCTGTATTGATATGTCGATGACACCTCCGATGGAGTTCTCGATGCCTATGTATCGTGACTTCGTCCCCAAAGCGATTCGTCCGTGGATCTATGTCCTGTTTGCCATAGTGTTCCAGTTGAGCGGGGGACTGTATCTGGGAACGCTCAGCAACATAATGGGTACGACATCCTTTATGAGGGAGGATGTGCTTATGATAGGACTGTGTGCGGTCGTGGGGGTATGTATGCCTTTCCCGCTGCTGTTCCGTTTCAAGTTCCGTTTCACCAACAGGCAGCTGCTTCTCAACGCCGCTCTGGTTATAGCCGCGTGCAATTTCCTGTGTATGCAGACGGAAAGTATCCCTCTTCTTTGCGTAATATCTTTCGTGGCAGGCTTTTTCAAACTTTGCGGCACTTTCGAGTGTATGTCCAACATTCAGTTGTGGCTGGCTCCCGGACGTGATTTCACGCGCTTCTTTCCGCTTCTTTATATCATAGTCATAGGATGTATGAATATGTCTTCCTGGGTGGCGAACCAGCTGACTTATCATTTCGGAAGCTGGCATATGATGCATTGGTTTATGATTGGCCTGTTGCTTCTGGTAGCGCTTGCGGTATTCGTGTTGACCAGGAACGTGCGCATAATGCCCAAGGTTCCGCTCATAAGTGTGGATTGGCTCGGAGGCGTGCTTTGGTCGCTTGTTTTACTGGAGGGTATATGGATATTCACATACGGCGAGCATTATAACTGGTTCGACAGCAAGGTTTTCTGCACCGTCTGCTGCGCTCTGCCGGTCACGCTGTACTTCTGTATCGCCAGGATGAGGCACATCCGTCACGCGTTCATCGATCCGAAGGCATTCTCTTACAGACGGCTCGTTCCTGTGCTGGGACTGTTCCTGGTCCTGGAATTGATGTGCTCGACGCCCAAGGCGCTTCAGAACGTGTTCACTTCCGCCGTTTTGGGCTACGGTGCTATGACCACAGAGCGTTTCTCGCTTCTGGAATTCGCGGGTACCGTCGCCGGCTGCCTTTTTACGATGTGGTGGATACGCGGCCTGAAACAGAAATATACACGGCTGCTTTCCATCGGCTTTCTGGCCATACTTATCTACCAGATGGCGATGTATTTCTGCCTTTCTCCCTATATGAACATAGAGATCTTCTACTTGCCAATCATTCTGCGGACCTTCGGCTACGCCATTTTCTTCTGTGCCTTGACTATCTATCTCGAAGAGATAATGCCTTTCCAGCATTTCTTTATGGGCCTGACCATATGCGGATTCATAAGGAATGGACTTGCTGACTGCATAGCCTGCGCCGGATATGCCCACTCTCTGCGTCATTATGTCGCTGACTACGCCACCCACAGCTATACTTCGGGTGTGTCTGACGGCGCGGTCGGTGCGATCTCTGACGCCGGGGCAATGCTTGCCGCCAAGTTGGATGCACTTTCGCCTATGATGTCCGGAATCAAGATACTTTTCGGCTGGACCTGCTTCTTCGGATGTGCTTTCCTGCTTCTTTTCCTGCTTTATGATGTCGAGCCGGTGCGCCGCACCTTGAAGAAAATCCCTTCCTGGCGCATTGTCGGAATCAGACTGCGGAATTCCCTTCGCGAAGATCCGTCGTGATGGTGTGTTTCAGAGTATCGACTCCACTTCGCAGCCGAGGGCTTTGGCAATACGCAGAACGGAGTCGGCTTCCGCACGTCCCAGAGCCTGGCAGCCCTGTTCATAGGCGCTGATCATCCGCAAGCTCACTCCGGAGCGTTCGGCCAGTTCTTTTTGGGAATAGCCGGAAATCTGCCGGAGAGATTTCAAACGGGATGCCACGGAAACATCTTCTTCATCAATGACGCGCATCGCATAATCCACGAAATCCGTAATGTCCGTCTCGTGGTAGACGGGATATTTCGCACGTATCCTTTTTATGTCCAGGCAGGATTGAATCTTGTTGAACGAATAGGCGGAATACCATTGGAGATAAGCGAGAGCCCATCCGGTCCAGAAAACATCGGTTCTCTCGTCAAGGACATATCCGACAGGCGGGACTTCCGCTCCGGTAGACCGCAACACTGTGTCGGCCAGCTCTATGCCGGACATCCCGGCGATATAGCGCGGATTTCCGGATGCGAAACTCTTGGACGCATCGGACACAAGGAATCTGTCATAATACTCTGCAAGCCCGCCACGGCATAGCGCACTGCCATAATCCAACATTACTGCCAGATTCTGCATCGCGTCTTCAAGATACAGCTTATCGTAGGCGCGGGTCATCATTATTCCACTCATTTCTTATTATATCCAGAATGAACACGTCTTGGACGACGCTTATTCTTTTTTCTGCTTGGAAATCTTCTCTTGCCTTGCGGTCTCTGGAAGCCTTCTTCGGGTAGTAGAGACTCTTGTCCGCCTTTACGGCTCCGCAGAATGTAAGATGGTCGAACGCCTGGCGGCTCTTGATCACAAATTGTTCGCCAAGCTTGCCGAGTCTCATCGCATTCTGCAGCTGTCTCAAAGAGATCGAGCCGTTCAAGAATGACGATGCAAAAGCGAAATAGGAGTCATCGGCCCTATATCCCCGAATGATGTCATAGGACCGGTACTCAGGAAGATAATTCTTCAGGACAAAGTCCCGCGCTTCTGCGGCAAGACTTCCGGTGAGCGCGAATGTCCTGTTTTCCAGAAGAATGGCTAACCAATTAAGAATGTGATAACTGCCATCGGACAGATTCAGGGCTGTCAGTCCGGAGTCATCGAGGACATAACTGTTGGCGAATCCGTCGACATCCTCACTGCAGGACCATTCTTTGGCCATCTCAATATCCTCTGTGCAATAAAAGCCAAGTCCGTAGTCATTACGGGGATTGCCCGTTCCGAAAACGGGGCGCTCGATAATCTTCGAAGAACCGTGATACAAGTTAATTTCCATATATACCACTCTCGTTATAACGAGAGTCAAAGGTAGTCATAAAAAACGAAATGGCAAAGAAAGTTCCTGCTATCGGACAGGACGTTCCTATTGCCGGTTCTCCTGGGAGGATCGGTAGACGGAGGGGAGTTGGCCGTAGTATTTGAGGAAATATCGGCTAAAGAAGGACTGGTTGGGAAAACCCAGTTTGAAAGCCACGTCCTTGATGCTGTTGTGAGGGTCTTCGAGAAGTCGCCTGGCTTCATCTATCACTACGGCTGAGATCCATTCCTGGGCGGTGCGTCCGGTCTTGCTTTTTACGATACGCGAGAAATATCTCGCTGAGAGGCAGTTTTCCTGTGCATAGAAAACCACCTGGCGGTTCTTTGCGTAATTCTTGTGCAAGGATGCCATAAATTTCTGAAATATCGTATCCGCCCTGTCCGTGGTGAGGGCCTGTGCGGGTTTGCCTGAGAAATACTCATACATTATCTGGTAGCAGAGCGCTTTTGCCAATCCCAGAAGAATCTGATATACAATGGAATTCTTGCATTGAGGAGAGCGGGCCGCGATGGCTGTGAACAGCTCCTCCAGGCGGGCCTGGCCGCCGTCGCTCAGGGACATACAAGGGTTGTTTTTGAAATAGAGATAGTTGTAGGTTTCGGAAACCGCCTGTATGGCGGAGAGCACGAATTCGAAGCGTGCAAGTCCTATCAATCCGGCCACATCGTCGCTCATTTCAAGAATATAGATTATGCTGTGCGGAAGATAGACGAATATGTCACCTTGTCGCATACGGTAGGTCTTGTCATCGAAGACTACCGTCAGTGAGCCTTGTCGGCAGTAGAAGAATCCGTTTCTGTCCACATTGAAAATATGCCCGGCTTTTTCCATATCCTGTTTTGACAGTTCAAATAGGCCTATTTCCGGAATAACTGTGTTGTCCATTTTGTGTCCCGTTTAAAGATTTACGGCACAAATAAACGAATAATTATTCTATTCCGTCTTCAAAAATCGAAGTATCGTACAAATTGAACAATTCTCGATAAAAATCGGGCTTGAACTAAAAGTCTTATGTCTCCAATTTTGCGGCGTGAAAGTTTAGTAATGATGAAAAAATAAGTTGGTAAATATGACTAAAAGAATGAGAATTAATGTTTTGCAAGCCACATTGATGTTGGCTTTGGGAGCTGTGACGTCGGTTTCCTGCTCCACCCGTCAGACGGGCGGTCAAAAGATTATGTACGTGAAGGCAGATACGGTGCGCGTGTCAGGCGAGGCCACGCCTTTAGCGTATCCGGGAAAGGTCAAGGCCTCGGAAGAGGTCAATCTGTCTTTCCAAGTGGCCGGAAAACTCAAACGGATCTATGCAGGCGACGGGGCTGTCGTGGGCAAGGGCCAGCTGGTGGCCGAATTGGACGACAGGGATTATCGCGTACAGCTGGAGGCTGTAGAGGCTGAATACAAGAGCGTCAAGGCCGATGCGGAACGGGTCATAAAGCTTTATAAAGAAGGAGTCACCACGGCTTCCAATTACGATAAGGCCCGTTTCGGGCTCAAGCAGATCGAGGCCAAGTACGAAAACTGTAAGAATCAGTTGAACGACACGAAGATATATTCGCCGTTCTCCGGGAAGATCCAGAAGCATTACTATGATGCTCCTGCCGTGGTCGGTGCCGGAATGCCTGTCCTGTGCATCGTATCCGACGAATCTCTTGAGGTCCAGATCAATGTGCCGGCCAGAGAGTATTCCTCCATTGGCAGAGACTGCCGTTTCGAGGCTTCGTTCGGTTTTCTGGCAGAAAGCTCTGTCCCTCTCAGCTATATTGGCATAAGTCCTAAGGCCAATGCCAATCAGCTCTACGGCGTGCGTCTGGCCATCGATGGGGGTGATGCAGCGGTGGCGCCCGGTATGAACGCTATGGTCAAGGTTTATCCTAAGGGAGCCAAGAGCGGGGAATTGGCTGTGCCGGCCGGTGCGGTATTCAGCGATGGCGGGAATAGCTGCGTCTGGATATTGTCGGATGGAGCGGTCGCGAAGAGAAAGGTGGAGGTAGGGGAACTGCGTGAGGATGGTACTATGACCGTTCTTTGCGGAATCGCACAAGGAGAGGTGATCGTTACCGCAGGTGTTCATAAACTGGTTGAAGGGCAGGTCGTGAAGATCCTTCCCAAGGCCGCGTCAACTAATGTGGGAGGTTTGTTATGAGCATTGATTTTGGAAATTGGGCTTTCAGGAACAGCAAGCTTGTCTATTTCCTGATCGCCGTGTTGGTCATAGGGGGAGTGTATTCCGCCTATGATATGAGCAAGCTCGAGGATCCTGAACTCAAGGTTAAATTGGCAATGGTGGTCGCCACCTATCCCGGTGCGTCTGCCAATGAGGTTGAATTGCAAGTGACTGACCCGCTTGAGAAAAGCCTTCTGTCTGCAGGGGATGTGAAGAATGTCACCAGCTGGTCGTATGATGATTATTGCATTCTGGAGGTGGAGCTGAACAGCACCGTGCCGAACGACGGGGTTGATCAGTGTTGGGATGTTCTCCGCCGCAGGGTGAATGATGCCGCTTCATCGTTGCCTTCGGGGGTGTCGGTCAGCGTGCAGGATGATTTCGGATTGGTCTACGGAATGTTCTATGCGATTACAGCAGACGGATTCAGCGACCGGGAGCTGGATGATTATGCCGAGCTTCTCAAACGTGAAATCGGCAATATCGACGGAGTGGCCAGAGTGAACCTCTATGGGAAGAAGACGGACTGCATAAATGTCTCGTTGACATCGGAGAAGTTGGCCGCTTTGGGTGTCAGCCCGGTGGAGATCTTCTCGACTCTGAACGGGCAGAACGAAACCACGTATTCGGGTTATTACGATAACTCAGACAAGCGTGTGAGGGTCAGTGTAGGGGATAAGTTCCGCACTCCGGAGCAGATAGGCGGGCTCATCATACAGGGGCACGAAGATGACCAGCTGACTTTGAGGGACATAGCGACAGTGGAGAGCGGTTATGAGACTCCGCAGCGCAATTCTATGCAATACAATGGAGAGCGTGCCGTAGGTATGCTCATCGCCGCCGGCTCCGGAACGGATATCGTGAAGGTGGGAAGGCAGGTGGAGAAACGCATCGAACAGCTTGGATCGGAAAGACTACCCGTTGGCGTGGAGTGCCACAAGGTATTTTTCCAGCCGGATGTGGTGACTTCCTCTCTTACGACATTCGCCATCAATCTGATAGAGTCCGTGCTGATCGTCATAGCCATCCTTATGCTTACGATGGGGTTCAGGAGCGGCCTTATGATAGGAATCAGTCTGGTCGTGATAGTGATAGGTTCATTCCTGTTTCTCGGGTCTATGGACGGAACTATGCAGAGGGTTTCGCTGGCGTCATTCATCTTTGCTATGGGTATGCTTGTGGATAACGCCATAGTAATCACGGATGGTATTCTTGTAGCTCTGAAAAGAGGAAAACCGCGACGCGAGGCTATGACGGAGATAGGGCGCAAGACCGCTATGCCGCTTCTCGGGGCGACCCTGATAGCCATCCTGTCTTTTCTTCCCGTGTTTCTCTCTCCGGATTCTGCCGGAGTCTATGTGAGGGATCTGTTCATAGTCCTTGCTGTCTCGCTGTTGCTCAGCTGGATCCTGGCTTTGGTTCACGTGCCGCTTATGGCCGATGGGATGTTCAAAGGCGCAAAATATGAGAAGGCTGACACAAACGGGTCATTGTATGACGGTTGGGTTTACCGCTTCCTCAGAAAGGCACTGACTTATTCGATGAAGCATAAGGCGGGCACTGTAGTGATTGCGCTTGCGCTGATAGGCTGTGCCGTCTGGGGATATAAGTATATGAAGCCCGGCTTTTTCCCGGATATGACTTACAGTCAGTTGTATATGGAATATAAATTACCTGAGGGAACGAGCCCTACACGAGTGGATCGTGACCTTACTCAGATTCGCGAATGGCTTCAGAGCAGGCCGGAGGTCAAGGATGTGACCACTTCGCTGGGCGGTACGCCGGGCAGATATAATCTTGTGCGAAGCATCGCGACACCATCCTTGTCCTACGGAGAGTTGATTATAGATTTCACGGATCCGAAGACACTTGAGAAGAGTATCGACGGACTTCAGGAGCAGCTCAGCGCGATGTATCCTGACGCTTATGTGAAGCTGAAGCGCTATAATATAATGTATAAGAAATACCCTATAGAGCTTGTGTTCACCGGTCCTGATCCGGCTGTCCTTCAGAGTCTTGCCGATTCGGCGGAGGCCGTGATGAATTCTATGCCCCAGATCTGCCTGGTCACTACGGATCGTGAACCGGATGTGCCTGTTCTGGAGGTGGCGTATAACCAACAGGCGGCGCGCAGCGCGGGAGTCAGTCGCAGTGACGTGTCTATGTCTATGCTGATGGCAGGCGGAGGTCTTCCCGTCTCGACCTATTACGATGGCAACAGACGTAATACTATTTATATCAAGTGCTTGGACGATGATGGAGGTGTGATGGACAATCTGGAGAATGTGCCTGTAATGCAGACCATTCCGGATGTAGGCGGCGTTTTGACGCAGGAGAATATGCTCAAGATGAGAAATGGGACATTGGCAAAGGGCGACATTATCGAGTCTATGCTGGGGACGAAGAGCGTGATGCAGGTCACTGACGGGATAGATATAGGGTGGGAAAACCCTGTTGTGCCGCGATACAATGGCCAGCGGTCACAGAAGGTGATGTGCTCGCCCGCGCCCGGAGTGGAGACTGAGACTGCGCGCAAGGCTCTTGAGGCGAAGGTGAATCAGATAGAGCTTCCGGAAGGTTATTCTATGTTCTGGCAAGGAGAAAAAGGAGCGAGCAACCAGACTATGAAGTATCTGTTTGCCAATTTGCCGATAGCCATCATCCTGATCATAGCTATTCTGATTCTTCTGTTCGGGGATTACCGCAAGCCGCTTGTCATCCTGTGCTGCATCCCGCTTCTTGGTGTGGGAATCGTGGGGGCTATGCTCATCAGCGGAAAGACATTCACTTTCTGTGCTATCGTGGGTGCCATCGGACTGGTGGGAATGATGATGAAGAACTGCATAGTACTTATGGACGAGATAAGGGATCAGATAGCATCCGGGAAAGACCCTGCCGAGGCCTTGATTTCAAGTTCCGAGACCAGACTGCGTGCCGTTATGATGGCTTCGATGACCACCATCCTCGGAATGATTCCTCTGGTGGGCGACGCTATGTTCGGTTCAATGGCCGTCACCATTATGGGAGGTCTGCTGTTCAGTACGATAGCGACACTTTTCTTCGTCCCGTTGCTTTATTCCGTATTCTTTAAAATCAAAATAAAATGATTTAAGTTTCGCGTTTGCGAAACACCTATATATTCGGACTGTAAGGCCGAAAGCAAGTCCCGTTCCCGAGGAAAGGGATTTAGGGAAAGGGTGACGTAATAGACTTAAAGCGAAGCGTGTGCGGGTGAAGATAGTTTCGCAAGTACCGCACAATGCTGAATGATAACAAATTATATTACTAGCGAAACTATAGTGAAATGAGAAAAATGAATATCTTTCTGTCGGTTGCATTGGTGTCAGTTTGCGCGATTACGGCATCTGCCGCTGATGGTACGTTGACTCTTTCGCAGTGCCTTGAACTCGCGAAAGAACATAATAAGACGGTCAAGGCCGCGAGATTTCAATCCGATGCCGCCGAGTATGCCCGAAAGTCTGTAAGAGCCAATTTCTTGCCTTCGTTCAAAGCCACCGCAGGCGCACTTTGGTCAGACGCCGATTTTTCGTTCTCGATTCCGGGAGGTCTTCTCCCGGTTATCGGGATGGACGGCAATCCTACGGGGGCGGGCGCATATTTCCCCGGCTATGAGTTGACCGGAAAGGTGGATTGGGTCTATACGGCCGGCATATCGGTGAGTCAGCCCGTGTTTATGGGCGGCAAGATAGTAGCCGGTTATAATATGAGCCTGCTTGGCCGTGACATAGCACGGCTCAACGTCCAACTGCAGGAAGACGAGATAGTGCTCCAGACCGCTACCGCTTATGCCAATGTCATTCGTGCTGTGGAACTGTATAAGGTTCAGCTTCAATACAATGACTTTCTTGAAGAGTTGTTGCAGACAGTCCGCAGGGCGTCGGCTTCCGGAATGAGTGACAGGAATGAACTCTTGAAGGTTGAGACCAAGGTCAATGAAGGTGCGCTGAATCTCAAACGTGCCGAGAATGCCGTGCGTCTTGCGAAGATGAATCTATGCCACTATATCGGTTATCCTCTCTCCAGCGACGTGGAGGTGGAAGAATCTTCGTTGCCGGAAACAGGTCTGGTGTCTGTATCGCAGGACATCTCCCTCAGAGCTGAGTACCTGATGCTTGAAAAGAAAGTCCGGGCGGCAGATCAGCAGGTGCGTATGACAAGGGCGGACGCTCTGCCTCAGGCCGGAATCTTCGCCGGTTATGGCTATACTTATGGTCTTACCGTCGGTGATGAGACCTTCTTGGACAAGTCCGGGTTTGCCTTCGGTGCCAAGGTCAGCATTCCTATCTTCCACTTCGGTGAGCATTACTATAAGGTCAGGTCCGACAAGGCCAAGTACGAGAAGGCCATCTATGAGCGTGACAGTAATTATGAATTGATGGTTCTTGAGGTCTCCAAGGCTGCCAATGAGCTGGAAGAGTCTGAGTATGAACGCGCTCTGGTAGCAAGCAACACATCTTCCGCCGAGGAGAACCTGCGAGTCAGCCGGCTTCATTACGATACCGGCACGGAGACACTCCCGGATCTTCTTGAGGCCCAGACCCTTTGGCAGCTTGCCAATCGTGACAGCGTCGAGGCAGAAATCAATCACTTCCTCGCCTGGCTCTCATATCTTAAAGCCACAGGCCAAATCAGCAGCGCGTTCGACAAGTAATTCACTCAAGTTTCGCAAGTAATATGCTTTAAGTTTTCCCCGCACACGCTTCGCTTTGAGTCGATTACGTTACCCTTTCCTCGGGAACGAGACTTGCTTTCGGCCTTACAGTCCGAATATATAGGTGTTTCGCACCTGCTAAACTTAAATGATTCAAATTTCGCAGCAAAGTTTATTATTTGCTGCGATTTTTTACGCCAATTCAAGTGAACAGTGCAACACTGTCAAATTGAATTCAGCATTTCTGAAAACCGGAAGATCACGGATGTGCCACTGAGTGCGGTGTATGGCATATCGGTGATCTTAGGCCCTATTTTGAGAGGGGGCATAGGATCAGCAATATGCCCTGTAGGCCCTTCAGTGCGTGATGAGCGATCTTCCGTTTTTCGGAAAACGATCCAAATAAATGGCCCCAAATTGAGCCGTTTCGAACAATCTTTGACTGACCTTATCAATGCGTCACCCAAATCATCCGCGCAATATTGAATGACAATAAATTAATTTAAGTTTCGCAAGTGACTTAGGCGGCCAGTTGTAGTTGCGGCACCACCTTCATCATAGCGTTGAGTTGTTTGTTTTGAGTTATGATGTTCGTCAAGAGTTCATCAAAGTTGGTAGAGAAGAAGTCGGCGACTGTTGCGACAACCTCTCGGATCAGTCTCCAGATTATTTCGGAAACGGAGAGTTCGACTGTTTGTGCCGTTATCGTTTGGGAGAAAAGCACGTGTGTGCCACATCGGAAGTTTGCAAGTACCCCGAATAATTGCTACATTTGACCATAGTAGACAGTAAGTAAAATGGTTTTACGACAATTGTCCTAACAAATGACAGCGATATGCCACATATATTCAGACTTATACCGAGTGGCATTATTAATGGAGAGAAGATTAATATATGCCCAGGTGAAGGCCATTCTCTTGATGAAATTATTGCTATATTAAGGTCCGAAGTCGGACAAAGTATCAAGGTTGAATATCATCCACAACGGGACTATGATGTCCAGCACTTTGTTGGAGAGACAAATAGAAGAAAAGCTATTCTCGGAGATAGGAAATTTATTGATTTTGCATCGGGATTAAAAATGACGATAGAATTATATCGCCGCGAAATTGAGCGCAGCACGGACGGTCTTTTTAACGAAATTCCGAGGCGATGACACAAAGGAATATGGAAGAGGAAAAATCGAAATATCTGGACTTTGACAGGTATATACGTCAGGGAGAACCGGCCAGCAGGGAGCGGGCCGAGACTTGGCGCATAGCCATCGGAC
>CAVHGF010000037.1:0-22467 GCA_963635625.1 Treponemataceae bacterium
AAAGCGAAGCGTGTGCGGGGGAAGAATGTTTCGCAAGTGCCGCACAATGCTGAATGACAATATATTTTATTACTTGCGAAACTTGAGTGTCATAATGAGCGAAAAACAGTTACAGAAGTGCAGAGATACATATAAAGAGCCATATTATTTGGATTAGTTTTCTGCTTTATTTTTCGTATCTTAGAGCCACAATTTGCAAACAAAATTATTTGTACGATATGAACACTGAAATTAATTTCAAGGAGCTTGCTTCGCAGTACGAAAATGAGCTCAAAAACAATTGTCTTCCTTTCTGGCTCGAACATTCCATCGATAAGGAATACGGCGGATACTTCAGCTGCCTTAACCGCGACGGAAGTGTTTTTGACACAGACAAATTCATCTGGCTTCAGGGTCGTGAAGTCTGGCTGTTCGCTATGCTTTACAATAATCTGGAGAAGAACCCTCTCTGGCTTCAGACTGCCATCGACGGTGCGGAATTCCTTAAAAAGTACGGACACGACGGCAATTACGACTTCTATTTCTCGGTGACACGCGAGGGAAAACCTATCGTTCAGCCGTATAATATCTTCTCCAACACGTTCGCCTGTATGGCCTTCGCCCAATTGGCCAAGGCTACTGGAAGCGAAGAATACGCACAGATCGCCAAGAAGACATTTGACCGTATCCTCGCGCGCCGTTCCAACCCTAAGGGCCAATGGAACAAGCTCTATCCGGGCACACGTCCGATGAAGGACTTCGCACTTCCTATGATCATCTGCAATATGGCTCTTGAAGTGGAGGACATCATCAACGATCCTGCATTGATAGACAAGACTATAGACGAGAGCGTACACGAGATAGTGGACGTGTTCTACCAGAAGGACCTCGGCGTCATCCTGGAGAACCTCGCTCCTGACGGATCGCTTATAGATTGCTTCGAAGGCAGAAAGGTCAATCCCGGCCACGACCTGGAGGCTATGTGGTTCCTTATGAACATAGGCATCAGGCGCGGCGACAAAGCTCTCATAGAGAAGGCCGTGGAGATTTCGCTCAGCGTCATAGAGTACGGCTGGGACAAGGAGTACGGCGGCATCTTCTACTTTATGGACCGCAAGGGCTATCCTACACAGGAACTCGAATGGGATCAGAAACTCTGGTGGGTTCATCTCGAGAGCTCCATTGCTATGATAAAAGGCTATCAGCTGACCGGCAACGAGAAATGTCTCGAGTGGTTCAAACGCCTCCACGAATATATGTGGACACACTTCAAGGATCAGGAGTACCCTGAGTGGTACGGTTATCTGAACCGTCGCGGCGAAGTTCTTCTCCCTCTCAAGGGCGGCAAATGGAAGGGCTGCTTCCACGTTCCTAGAGGACTCTATCAGATCTGGCAGATTCTTGACACGCTCAAATAGTCTGTCGTGATGAAAAGGCTCCGGACTCTTCTGCTTGTCATTTTCAGTGTTCTCGCCACGGCGGGATGCAAAAGCGGCGGGCAGGATTATCTGAACGATAAGAAGTATGAAACTCCGGGAATGGGAAAGGCCCTGCCTGTCAGGGCCACCTTCCTGGATGAGATAAGCTGGGACATACCGCATCAGAATTGGGGCGTGAAGGAATGGGACAAGGACTTCCGCGCTATGAAGGATATGGGGATAAACACGGTGGTGATGATACGCTGCGGACTCGGAAGATGGCTGGCCGCTCCTTTTGAATCCGTCCTCAATGCCAATCCGGACGCCATTTACCCTCCGGTAGATCTGGTGGAGATGTTCCTTACCCTCGCCGACAAATATGGTATGGCGTTCTATTTCGGGACTTATGATTCGGGCCAATGGTGGCACGAAGGTGAGTATCAGAAGGAGATAGATGTCAACAACGCTCTTGTCGATGAAGTATGGGCCAAGTACGGGCACCACAAGAGTTTCCAAGGATGGTATCTCAGTCAGGAGGTCAGTCGCAGAACGAAAAACATAGCCAAGATAATGGCCGGCGTGGGAAAACACGCCAAAGAAGTGTCAGGCGGTCTTCCTTGTATGATCTCTCCATATATACACGGAGTCAAAACCGACCAGGTGATGTGGGGTGATACGGCCACCAGCGTGGATCAGCACGAAAAGGAATGGGATGAGATACTTTCCGACGTGCAGGGTGCGGTGGATATACTCGCGTTCCAGGACGGTCAGGTGGATTACTGGGATCTTTATGACTATCTCTGTGTGAATAAGAAACTTGCCGACAAATACGGTATGCACTGCTGGACCAATGTCGAAAGTTTCGACCGCGATATGCCAATACGGTTTCTTCCCATCAAATGGGAAAAGCTTCTGTACAAGCTGGATGCGGCCCGCCGTGCCGGGATGGAGAACGTCATCACGTTCGAATTCAGCCACTTTATGAGTCCAAACTCATCTTACACGCAGGCGGGCCATCTTTATGACCGCTATTGCGATCATTTTGGAATAAAGAATAAACACTACAGCAAATAACTATGCGAAAAAAGCTTGTCCTTTTGGCTGCGTCCCTGGTCCTGTTCGCTTCTTGCGCTTGCGACAAGGACGTCAAGAACGCTGAAGCTCTGGCGCGACGGATAATGGGGCCCCAGTCCGCTTCCATAGTTTTCGAAAAGATAGACTCCGCAGAAGATGTCTATGAGATAGAAAGCGTGAAGGGTAAAGTTCATATCAGGGCCAATAATGCCAATTCTATGGCGGTGGGTCTGAACTGTTACCTTCAGAACTGGTGTCTTGCCAATGTCAGCTGGTATGACTATAATCCTGTTCAGCTCCCTGCGGTTCTGCCGGCGGTGGAGGAGAAATTCAGTGCCAAGGCAAACGTTCCTACACGTTTCTTCCTCAATTACTGCACTTTCGGATACACTATGCCGTGGTGGGGATGGAGCCAGTGGGAGCGTCTTATCGACTGGATGGCTCTTAACGGTGTGAATATGCCGCTTGCCATCACCGGGCAGGAGGCCGTGTGGCAGAAAGTCTGGGAGCAGTATGGTTTGAGCGACGAGCAGATACGTGCATTCTTCACAGGCCCGGCGCATCTGCCTTGGCAGAGAATGTGCAATCTGGACCGTTGGCAGGGACCTCTTCCGCAAAGCTGGATAGACGGCCAGGCCAAGCTTCAGAAAAAGATACTCCGTCGTGAACGGGAACTCAATATGACCCCTGTCCTTCCGGCATTTGCGGGACATATTCCGGCTGAATTGGCAGAAGTGGTTGATGAAAAGATAGATACGTTCAGGGTAAGTTATTGGGGAGGATTTGCCGACAAATACCGCTGCACTTTCCTTAATCCGCAGGACAAAATGTTCGCAGATATTCAGAAGGCTTATCTTCTGCAGCAGACCCGTCTTTATGGCACCGACCATATCTACGGGGTGGATCCGTTCAACGAGGTGGATGCTCCTTTCTGGGACCCCGAGACCCTCGCCGCGATGTCCAAAGGCATCTTCGAGAGTATGACTGCGGTGGATCCCGAAGCCGTGTGGCTGCAGATGGGTTGGCTGTTTTATGCTGACCCTACCCATTGGACTGACGAAAATATAAAGGCGTATCTTACTGCAGTTCCGCAGGGGCGTATGATAATAATGGATTATTACTGCGACTACACCCAGATATGGGAGCGCACGGAAAGCTTCTACGGACAGGATTTCATCTGGTGCTATCTCGGGAATTTCGGAGGTATGACCGGAATAGAAGGTGATTTTCATCTTAACGCTTCACGTATAGACCAGACTTTGCGCGAGGCAGGACCTGGTTTTCGCGGGGTGGGAGCCACTCTCGAAGGGTTCGGTGTCAACGAGCCTGTCTATGAGGCGGTCTTCGCCAAGGCCTGGGACACGGGAAAGACCGTGGACGAGTATGTGGACAATATCGCGGACCGTCATCTTGGGCGAAAGGACGAGGATTTCCGTGCCGCTTGGCATATCATAGCCGACAAGGTCAGCAAGACACATACTCAGACCAGCAGTTCCGGAGTCATCAACGCTCATCCAAGTCTGGAGGGCAGATGGCATTGGACCACGCTTTATGAGCGCGGATATGATCATTCGGATCTTGAGCGTGCCTGGGAGCTTCTTCGGAAAGTGGACGGACAGAGCGACTATCTCGCTTATGATAAGGCCAATATCTACAGGCAGGTTCTTTCCAACCGCGCGCAGGGACTGCGTGATGCCTTCACCGCCGCGTATAAGAAAGGAGACCGCAACGCTATGGTCAAGGCAAAGGAGGATTTTCTCGCTCTGTGTGACGAGATGACTTCCGTTCTGAGCACCCGGAACGAATTTTCGCTTTCAAAGTGGATCTCAGATGCCCGCAGTTGGGGACAGAACGCACGCGAAAAGGATTATTTCGAGACCTCCGCCCGTACGCTCATCTCCGTGTGGGGTGACTCGTTCCATCTTTGGGACTATGCCAACCGCGATTTCGACGGTCTGTGCGACACTTATTATAAGGTGCGTTGGGAGCGTTTCTTCGATGCTGTCATAGATGCCTTTGATGCGGGAGAAACGTTTGAAAATTCGAAGAGCACCACCTACGTGGGCTACACGCCGTACGGAACGGATCCTTCGGTAGGCGGACGGGCTCTTCAGTATGATAAGGACATTTGGGATTTTTCTTGCCGATGGGCAGGAGTCAAATAGAAAAAAGATGAAAAAAATAATAGGTTTTATACTTGGAGTTGTGGCTGTAGCCTCTTGTGCTGACAAGGGTTCCGACACTCCGGTGGTTTATTCTCCGGACGGAAGAATCAAGGTCACGCTGTCGACGGAAGGTGGCCAATTGGCATATAGCGTGAGCCAGGACGGCGAGGCGATTATCGAAAATGCCAATCTCGGCTTCGTGCTTATGGGAGGCAACATCCTGGGAGCCAGGACGGAGATATTGAGTGTGGAGCATTCGTCTTATGACCGGACTTGGGAGACCGTGTGGGGACAGTATCACTACATAAGGGATCATCATAATTATATGAAAGTCCACACGGCGCATCTGGATGTGGAGGTGAAGGTGTTCGACGACGGACTGGGATTCAGATACATTTTTCCTGACGATCTGGGGGACATCAAGATCAAGGAAGAACTTACCGAGTACAGATTCGCCCGTAATGACAATCAGATATGGTGGATGCACCGCAGCGACGTATATTACGAGGCTTATGGACAGAAGACGGGTTTCGATGAGATCGACTGCGCTTATACGCCTGTGGTCATAGAAGGCTCTGACGGCAGGTATTATTCCATTCACGAGGCTGCTCTTTTGGACTTTGCCAAGGTCAATCTCGTCCCTGACGGGCCTGCCTGTCTGAAGACGGATCTCACGAAATGGAAGGACGGCACGGCGGTGTACGTAACGGATACGAGGGTAAGTCCCTGGAGGACAATTCTTATCACTGACCGTCCGGGAGCACTCATAGAGTCGTCCGTTATGCTCAACCTCAACGAACCTTGCAAACTCGAAGATACCTCGTGGTGCAAGCCCGGAAAATACATAGGCATCTGGTGGGAGCTGCAGAAGTTCCTGAAGACCTGGTATTACGGTCCGAATCACGGTGCCACCACTGAGCGCACTATGCAGTATATCGATTTCGCGGCCGCCAACAACATCCAGGGCGTTCTCGTGGAAGGATGGAACAAAGGCTGGGAGGGCAACTGGATGAAAAACAGCACCAATTTCAGTTTCGTGGAGGCTTATCCGGACTATGATTTCGATGCCGTGATGAAATATGCCGCACAGAAAGGCGTCCAGATGATAATACATAACGAGACCGCCGCCAATGTGGATCATTATTTCACGCAGATAGATTCGGCTTATGCGATGTATCAGCGTTACGGAATGCATTATGTCAAGACGGGCAATGTCAACCTGCTGATTGACGGCAAGGAAGAGCACGACGGTCAGTACGGAGTCAACCGTCTTCACGAAATAGTGGAGAAAGCCGCAGAGTATCAGATCAATATAGACGAACACGAACCTTGTATTCCGACAGGGCTCTGCCGCACTTGGCCTAATCTTATGACAGGTGAAGCCATACGCGGACAGGAACACGACTCCTGGGCTGAAGACGGAGGAAGCAAGCCGGAGCACCAGACGGTATGTCCGTTCTTGAGAGGATTGGCAGGCCCTATGGATTATACCTTCGGTACTTTTGATTTCTCCAATCCTATGACTCCGGGCAACCGCGTCAAGACCACCATCAGCAAGCAGCTTGCTGAATATGTGGTGATTTACAGCCCGCTTCAGATGGCTTCCGACCTGATAGAGGCTTATCAGGGGGTCAAGGCCTTCGACTTCATAAAGGATGTGGCGGTGGACTGGGAACAGACTAAGGTGATAGACTCCAAGATAGGAGATTACATCATAACCGCGCGTCAGGTAAGAGGCGGCGGAGACTGGTTCCTCGGAGCCATTACGGACGAGTGCGCCAGGTCTTTCGAAGTCCCTCTGTCTTTCCTTGGGAAAGGCAAGTGGCTCGCGCAGATATACCGCGACACCCCTACCACGACGTATGAAGATTCTCCGACCACTTATGAATATGTGGAGCAGGAGGTTACGGCTAAGGATAAATTGACGGTCAACCTTGCCACTTCAGGCGGATGCGCCGTAAGATTCATTAAGCGATGAAAAAGACAGTTTCTTTGATATTTGCCTTGTTGGCAGTGGTTTTTACTGCCCGGGCCAGGGATTTCAGCCTTTCGTCTCCATCGGGGGATATCAAGGCGAAGGTGAGCGTATCTTCCAGAATTTACTGGAGCGTCGAATATAAAGGCGAGCAGATACTGGAGGACAGCCAGATAAGTATGACGCTTGCGGACGGAACCGTTCTGGGCGAAGTCTATCTGCGCCCTAAGGCGTTCAGACACGGCGAGAACAATGTTCTGACGGATCTTGTCCCTACAAAAAACAGGCAGATAGCAGACAAGTATAACGAACTCAGACTGCGTTTCGGCAAGGACTGGTCCGTGGTCTTCCGCGCTTACGACAACGGCGTCGCCTATCGTTTCGAGACTTTTTTCGACGGTCGTGTGGAGATAAAGGACGAAGTGAGCGAGTGGAATTTCGTCTCCGATAACGAAGTCTATTGGGTGGGGGAGAAGAATCCGGACTATATCACGCATTGCGAGGCCAATTTCCAGCAGATGCCGCTGAGCAAGGTCGGTACGGACACGTATTCTTATCTGCCGTTGAGTTTCAAGACCCCTTTGCGCACCCGTGTCGTGATTACTGAAGCTGATCTTTTCGATTATCCTAATCTTTTCCTGCGAAGCAGCGGAGAGAAGTCCCTGGCGGCCGAATTCCCGCACGTCATAGACAAATATGTTATGCGCACGGACAGGGACGTCACCATTACGGGATTGGCAGATGTCATAGCGAGAACCGAGGGCACGCGCACGTTCCCGTGGAGAATTCTCACCATTGGCACTGACCGCGATCTGATTGAGAACACCCTGCCGTGGCAGCTGTCCTCGAAGGAGGTTCCAGGAGACTACTCCTGGCTCAAGCCGGGCAAGATTAGTTGGGAATGGTGGGCGGCTCTTAACGTGTACGGAGTCGATTTCAAGGCAGGTGTGAACACCGATACGTATAAGTACTACGTGGATTTCGCCGCCGCTTACGGCCTTCCGTATATCCTTATGGACGAGGGGTGGAGCAAATCCACCCTCAATATCGTGGAGCCTAAGGAAGAGCTGGACCTTCAGGAAATCATCTCTTATGCCAAGTCTAAGGGCGTGAACGTGGTGCTTTGGGCACTGTGGACCCCGTTCGCTCAGGAAGGAGTGGGAAAGATACTTGACGTGTATCAGAAATGGGGCGTAGCCGGCATAAAGGTGGATTTTATGCAGATGCAGGATCAGAATATGGTCAATCTTTACGAGAAGATAGCCTCGGAAGCCTGCGACAGGCATATCCTTGTGGATTTTCACGGTGCGTTCAAACCGGCGGGGCTTCAGCGTAAATATCCTAACGCTATGACCTTCGAAGGCGTCTATGGTATGGAGCACGACAAATGTTCGTACGACATATCGCCGGATCACGACCTCAAGCTTCCGTTCACCCGTATGGTGGCCGGACCTATGGATTATACTCCGGGAGCCGTGAACAATGCGACACGTGACGATTTCGCCATCAGGTGGAACCATCCTATGAGTCAGGGTACCAGAAGTCATCAGGCAGCGCTTTTCGTGGTCTTCGAAAGTCCGCTCACTATGTTATGTGACTCTCCGTCAAATTATTATAAGGTCCCTGATTACACTGCTTTCATAGCTGCCATACCTACCGTATGGGAGAAGACTCTCTGTCAGGAGGCTTCGGCCGGAGAATATGTTCTTCTGAGCCGTCAGACCGGGGACGGGAGGTGGTACAGCGCCGCTCTCAACAACTGGACCGCCAGAACGCTGACATTGGACACTTCTTTCCTTGAGAAGGGCGATTGGCAGATGACCATACATCGCGACGGCGTGAATGCCGATATATGGGCGGAAGACTATGTGATAGAGACAAAGACCATTACGGCAGGTGACAGCATCGACATCACTCTTGCCAATGGCGGAGGCTGGGTGGCTGAATTCACAAGATGACAGGTATGAAAAATATTCTCGTCGCGATATTCCTTTTCGCGATTTCGCTCCCTGTGTTCTCGCAAGGCGTCAGGGTGAGGGGAGTGGTCCGTAACGAGAATTCCAAAGCGCTTGCCGGAGTCAAGGTTACGGACGGCTACAGCATCGTCCTCACGGACAGGAAGGGGCGATATGACTTTGTCGCGCACGATGATGCCCGATTTGTCTATTTGTCCATTCCGTCAGGCTATGGAGTTCAGACCCGTAACGGGGCGCCGCATTTCTACAGGACGATAGATAAAGGCAAATCCGTACAGAACACGGATTTCACACTTTACAGGCAGACTGAATCGCAGTATGAGCATCAATTCTTCCTCTGGGCGGATGTGCAGGTGTATAACAGGGAGGAGATAGATCTGGTAAGGCAGGCTGCCGATGATGCCCGTGAGCAGGCTCAGGCGAATGGCGTTCCCGCGTTCGGTGTGTCCTGCGGTGATATAATCGGGGATTGGCACGATGATTTCTCCACCGATGTGCACCAGGCGTGTGCTTCGTCGGGTTTTCCGTTCTTTGCCCTGATGGGCAATCACGATTACAAGGCCGATGCCCCCACGAACGAGGCCTCGAAGGTGATTTATACGGACAATTACGGACCTGCATATTATTCGTTCGACTTCGGTCAGATGCATTATGTGGTTCTCGACGACGTATTCTTTTTCTCGCGGCATTATATTGGCTATCTGGAAGAAAGCCAATTGAATTGGCTGAGATCTGACCTGCAGGGCGTGGAAAAAGGAAGCACCGTGGTGCTGTTTATGCATATCCCCACGTACAGCCGCTATGCTGCGGACAAGCAGTGGGGCAAGGAGGAGTATAACAAGATTGTTACCAACCGTAGCGCGCTTTACAAGCTGCTCGAAGGATATGATGTGCATATTTGTTCCGCTCACGAGCATTATGCGCAGAATTATTTGATAAATGATAGTATCTTTGAACACGTTCACGCGCCGCTCAGCGGACTGTTCTGGCAGTCGAAGTATAGTTGTGACGGGGTTCCGTGGGGATATTACGTTTATCGAGTGAAAGGTAACGGAATAGTGGACTGGTATTATAAGCCTGTGGGACTTTCCAGAGACAGTCAGTTCAGCGCTTACAGGGTCGGGGAAGATCCTATGCGCCCGCAGAGCATAGTGGCGAACGTATGGAATTATGATCCTACGTGGAAGGTGGAATGGGAAGAGGACGGAGTGCCGCAAGGATCTATGATTCAGTATAGCGGATGGGACAGGAACATAGTGGCGGACGTGGAGGCGAGACGTGAGAAGGAGTTCACGTGGAAATACATAGGCGCCGGAGAGACTTCGCACCTGTTTTATGCCACGCCTTCAGACTCTTCGGCGGACGTGAAGATTACAGTGACCGATCATTTCGGCAGAAAATACACTTGGACAAACAGATAAATTTCTTGTAATATGAAAGTCATAATTAAACAAAACTCGGCAGAGGGCTCGCTTTGGGCAGCTCACCACATCGCTGCTAAAATCAAGGAGAAGGCGGCACGCACAGACGAACCGTTTGTGCTCGGTCTTTGTACCGGTTCTACTCCTATCGAGACTTATCGCGAGCTTGCCCGTATGGTGAAGGCGGGGGAGCTTTCGTTCAAAAAGGTCATTTCCTTCAATATGGATGAGTATGTCGGTCTTCCGGAAAGCCATCCTGAGAGCTACCATTCTTTTATGAGGACGAATCTGTTCTCGCATATCGATGAACCTGAAGAAAATATCCATATCCTTAACGGTAACGCAGAGGATCTCGACGCCGAGTGTGAGGCTTACGAGAAGGCCATAGTCGCAGCCGGCGGATTCGACCTGTTCCTCGGCGGAATCGGTGAGGACGGGCATATCGCTTTCAACGAGCCGTTCTCTCCGCTTACCAGCCGTACGCGCGTGGTGACGCTTACCGAGGATACACGTATCGTAAACAGCCGTTTCTTTGACAATGACCCTTCAAAAGTGCCTGCGCAGGCTCTTTCCGTAGGCGTGGCCACCGTCACCGATTCCAAGGAAGTGGTGATATTGGCATTCGGTCCCAAGAAGGCGCGTGCCATCAAGGATGCCGTTGAGGGTCCGTACAGCCATATGTGCACGGTGTCGGCTCTTCAGAACCATCCTGACGGCTTCATCGTGGCTGATGAGGCGTCAGTGGGTGAGCTGAAAGTTAATTCTTACAGGTATTTCAAGGCAGTGGAAAAAGCTGAAAATCTTTAGTTTTATGAAAAGAATCTTTTTATGCGCATTGATGGCCCTTTCTATCCTTCCTGCGTTCGCGGGCGGTAAAAGACAGGTGGCCATCGTAGCCCATCGCGGTTATTGGGCTTGCGAGCAGGGAGGAAACTCTCATAATTCCATAGCGGCCCTCAAGGCTTGTCAGGATCAGGGCTTCTGGGGAAGCGAGTTCGATGTCAATATGACTCTTGACGGAGAGCTTCTCGTTTTTCACGATGATGCCGTAGCGGGGATGAAGTTCGCCGAGCATAATGCTGCAGAATTTGCAGGCGTCACTCTTCCTAACGGCGAGAAGATACCTACTCTCGATGAGTATCTCACTCAGTTTGAGCAAAACAAGGCTTGCAGGCTCGTGTTCGAGTTGAAATGGCACAAGGGTCTTGACAAACAGATACAGGCGGTCAATCTTTCTATAGAAAAACTGAAGGCTCACGGATTGTATAATCCGAAACAGGTAATCTTCATCTCTTTCGACCTCCAGCAGTGCATACTTTTTGCTGAAAAATGCCCCGGATTCACCGTTCAGTATCTGGGAGGGGAGAAGGACAGGAATCCCGACTTCCTCGCACCTCTTGGGATCAACGGCATAGATACCGGTTACTGGGTGTTCTATTCTGACCCTACGTGGTATACGAAAGCCAGGAACCATAAGATGAGTGTTAATGTATGGACGGTTGACAATGAGAAAGATATGCGTACTATGATAGAGATGGGAGCAGATTATGTCACTACCAATCATCCTGAAAAATGTCGCGCACTTCTCGAAGAGATGGGTGTTGAAGAATTGAAAGCAGGTAAAAACTTTAAATAATGAAACATTTTTCTTTGCCAAAAGATGGCGGTCTAATAGAAGAAGGTCTCCCTAAAGACATTCTTCATTCAAAAGAAAAAATATATGCGGAGATTGAGCAGACACCTTTCTTCGCCAGCCGCAAGGCCAGTGAAGAGGTCATAGAGTGCATTAACTCTTTCACGGCTGCCAATCCCGGGAAACTTTTCCGTCTGGGTCTTACCACCGGATCAAGCCCGATTTCTCTCTACAAGGATCTCAAAAGAGCTTGTGAGGAGGGTAGAGTGTCATTCAAGAATGTGAGAATCAATTCTATAGATGAGTTCTATCCTGTGTCGAAGGATGCTTTTCATTCAAGAAACCATCTCCTCCGCACGGAACTTCTCGATCATATCGATGTTCTTCCGGAGAATGTGGTCATCCCCGATGCCACCATCCCTGTAGAGAATATCTCAGAATATTGCGAGAAGATGGAGCCTGTACTCAGCAACCTTGACCTTCTCGTAATGGGAATAGGGGAGCAGGGTCAGGTAGGCTTCAACGAAGCCGGCTCCACGCCTCAGTCACGTTCGCGTCTTGTGCATCTTCCGTACAAATCACGCAAGCGCCAGGCAGTTTATTTCGGAGGTGATGTGTCCAAGACTCCTTCATTGGCCCTCACTATGGGCATAGGCACTATGCTGACCGCTTCCAAGGTCATACTGATGGCGTGGGGCGAGAACAAGGCCGATGTGGTGGCAAGGGTTGTAGAAGGCGAGATTGGCATTGATTGCCCGGCATCGTTCTTCCAGCTTCACAAGAACGTGAAGATATATGTGGATGAGAACTCCGGGGCGAATCTTACCCGTGTAGTGGCTCCGTGGTGCATAGGTCCTTGCCAATGGACCCCTAAATTCAAGCGTAAGGCTGTGGTTTGGCTTTGCGGACAGGTGAAAAAGCCTATCCTTAAGCTCTCTTACCAGGATTATCTTCAGAATTCGCTTGGAGGTCTGCTTGAGGCTTGCGGGTCTTACAATGACATCAACATACAGGTGTTCAACGATTTGCAGCATACCATCACCGGTTGGCCGGGAGGAAAGCCTAATGCGGATGATTCTACACGTCCCGTTCCTTCAACTCCTGCCAGAAAGACCGTGCTTATCTTCTCTCCGCACCCGGACGATGACGTGATCTCTATGGGAGGTACGTTCATAAGACTTGCCCATCAGGGACATAACGTTCACGTCGCTTATGAGACATCCGGTAACGTGGCTGTTCACGACGATGTCGTTCTTCAGCATATGGACGCAGCCAGGGAGATTGGCTTCGGTGACAGGTTCGATGAGGTCAAGGCTCTTATCGCAAGCAAGCGTCCGGGAGAGGCCGAGCCGCGCGAACTTCTCAAACTGAAGGGAGCAATACGCTGTTCGGAGGCCAAGGGGGCGGTCCGTTCGTTCGGACTTGATGACGAGCACAATGCACACTTCCTCAATCTGCCTTTCTATGAATCTGGCGGTATTCAGAAACTTCCTCGCTCTCAGGCGGATGTGGACATAATAAAGAAGTTGATCAACGAGCTTAAGCCTGATATGATATTTATGGCCGGAGACCTGGCGGATCCTCACGGAACACACCGCGTATGTACGGAATGTGCGCTTGAAGCCCTCGACCAGATTCGTGAAGAAGGCGCCCAGTGGCTGTCTTCCTGCCACGTATGGCTTTATCGCGGCGCCTGGATGGAGTGGGATCTCGGAAGCGTGGATATGGCGGTTCCTCTTTCTCCTGACGAGGTGGTGGAGAAACGTCACGCCATCTATCGTCACCTTTCTCAGAAGGATATCGTCCCGTTCCCTGGCGAAGACCCTCGCGAGTTCTGGCAGAGAGCGGAAGACCGTACGGAGAACACCGCACGTCAGTATGATGCCCTCGGTATGGCCGAGTATCAGGCTATGGAGGTTTTCCTTAAGCTTTGGTAATGGCAGCCGCACTTTCAAAAATCAAGCATGTTGCTCTGGATATGGACGGTACCATATACCTGAGCAACACGCTTTTTCCTTTTACTCTGGATTTCCTCTCCTCTCTTGAAAGGATGGGGATTACATATTCTTTTCTTACAAATAATCCGTCCAAATCCATAGACGATTATCTGCATAAACTCTCGCGTATGGGCGTGCCGGTGGAGCGGAATCAGATGTATTCCACCACGATAGCCACCATTGATTATATTCGGGCCAATTACCCCAAGGCGCACAGGCTCTTCCTTCTGGGGACGCCTTCGATGATTTCCCAGTTTGAGCAGGCGGGCTTTGTCTCCTGCACGGACAGTGCGGACGATGTTCCGGACATAATCGTGGCCTCTTTTGATATGACTCTGCGATATGAAAGGCTATGCCGTGCCGCCTGGTGGATTTCTCAAGGTGTACCTTATCTTGCCACAAATCCGGACAAGGTGTGTCCGACGGATCAGAAGACGATTCTGGTGGATTGCGGGTCCATCTGCGCGTGTCTGCAAAGTGCCACGGGAAGAACGCCTGACCACACTTTAGGCAAGCCCGACCCTTCTATGCTGGACGGAATACGTTCAAGACTTGGCCTGAAAACGGAGGAGATAGCGATGGTGGGAGACCGCCTTTATACGGATATCGCTATGGCCAGAAACGCCGGGGCTCTCGGGGTGCTGGTTTTGAGCGGGGAATCGACCCGTGCCGACGTGGAAGCGGCTCCGGAGTCTTCCCGTCCGGACTTGGTGGTGGAGAATATAGCGGAGCTTGGCAGGCTGCTCCAAGAATCCCGCAGTGGTTACTAAATATATGGACAGTTTCGGAAGAAAATTCAAAGTCTCCATTTTCGGGGAATCTCACGGACAGGCGGTCGGCGTTCTTATGGACGGCGTACCTGTCGGGATGTCTCTTTGTGAGGCGGACTTTGAGGAGGATGTAAAAAGACGTGCCCCTAAGGGAGCGTATATGACTTCCAGAAGGGAGTCTGACAAAGCTGTCTTTCAGAGCGGGATTCTCGACGGACATACCACGGGAGCCCCCCTGTGCATAATTTTCAGAAACGAGAATGCCAATTCTTCCGATTATTCGTTTCTTCCCGCCGTCCCGCGTCCTGGTCACGCTGATTATCCGGCCATAAAAAAATTCGGTGCCGATGTCGACCTTCGTGGCGGAGGCCGTTTTTCGGGCCGTCTGACGCTTCCCGTCGTCGCTGCCGGAGTCGTGGCGAAAAAAATGCTTCCCCCGCAGATAAAGATAGGAGCTGAAGTGATAAGACTCGGAGGAAGTGAGGACAAGTCTTTATGGGACACTCTTTTAAATGATGCGGCTTCTCAAGGGGATTCGCTTGGAGCGGTAGTTGAATGCCGTGCGGAAGGTCTTCGTGCCGGTATGGGCGAACCTTTCTGGGACAGTCTTGAGAGTCTGATCTCGCACGCCGTCTTTTCCATTCCGGGTGTGAGGGGAATAGAGTTCGGTGACGGATTCAAGGCTTCTGATATGCGTGGTTCCCGGCATAATGATTTGATTGGCGCAGATGGTCCGCTTACAGATCACGCAGGCGGAGTCAACGGAGGTATGAGCAATGGTTCTCCGCTGGTGTTCCGCGTGGCTTTCAAACCTACGTCTTCCATCTCAAAGACGCAGAATACTTATGATTTTGCTGCAGGAAAAACCGTAGAATTAAGCCTGCACGGCCGTCACGATGTATGCTTTGCCTTGCGCACACCCGTCATAGTGGAAGCTGTGACCGCCATCGTACTGGCCGATCTGCTATAGAGTCATCTCTTCGAAAAATCTCGGGAAAGATTTGCTTACGCATTCCGTGTCGTCTATTTCTATAGGCGAGTCTGCGCCCATCTGAGCCAGACTGAGCAGCATAACCATCCTGTGATCGTGGAATGAAGTATATTTCCCTCCCTTGAGAAGATGTCCCGACAGGAATCTCTGCGTAAGGCTCATCCCTTTCACCCGCAATTCGTCTCCGTTGATGCGTGCCTCCACTCCCATTTGTGAAAGTGTCGTCAAAATGGCCTCCGCCCTGTCGCTTTCCTTGCTGCGGAGTCTCTGTACACCGGCGATGGTGCTTTGTCCCGGACAGAATGCGGCCAGAAGTGCGGCAAGCGGGATAAGGTCCGGAGCATTGTTTAAGTCATATTCAAAAGCCTGAAGGACAGAACGTTTTACACTTACTACGTCCTGGTCGTAGGATATGCAGGCTCCGGCGTCGGAGAGGATGTCGAGTATCGTTATGTCCGCCTGTATGGATTCGGTGTTAAGCCCGTCCACTTCGGCCTCTCCGAAGAGAGCCCCATAAGTAAGGAAGGCCGCCGCCGCGCTCCAGTCTGCCTCGAGGTCTATTTCCGCCGCTTTGTACTGCTGCCCTCCGCGTACCTTGAAATGTATTCCGTTACAATAGCTCCAGTCCTGCTGTTCAAGCATCTTGGCATTGCCTTCAAGCTCACAGGCCGTCTTTATTCCGAATTGCTTCAGAATGTCCTGAGTCATAAACATATACGGAATGCTCTTCGGGTCGCTTATGAACATCTGCGAGTCCGATTGGCATAGAGGCAGTGCCATAAGCAGCCCCGATATCAGCTGTGAACCGGCTTCTCCGGGCAGTTCGGCCGTGCCCGGATAGAATTTGCCTTTTACGCAAAGAGGTATATAATTCTTGTTGTCAGGATGTTTGGCCTTGTTTTCAAGCAATATTCCGAATCCTGCCATTATGTCGCTCGCTCCTTTGAGAGGTCTGTCAAGCAGTGTCTTGCAGCCCTCGATGAGAGTTTCCTTTTGGGAAAGAACTGCACTGAGCGGTATGCACAGTCTGGCGAGAAGTCCGCTTTCACCCACGTTCAGGCTGTCGATCTCCATAGATTCCGCTCTTACGGGACCTATTCCTTCTATTTTTATGGTGTCTGCGTGCCGTTTTACCGTGGCTCCCAGTTTTCTGACCACTTCTATAGCCGAAAGGCTGTCATCGCAAGGGGTGAATCCGCGAAGTGTCGAGGTGCCTTCGCTCAGTGCGGCCGCTATGATGGAGCGCTGCGCGTAACTTTTCGAGCACGGCGCGTGAAAATCCTTTTTATGCACGCCTCTCCACTGTCCGTATACTTTTTCGTGCATCTGCTCGAAACTCAATTGGCCTTCGGCGGAAGGCGCATCGTAGTAGGCGAAGGAGAGCGGGGCTCCTTTGCCCAGACAATCTACTCTGGCCTGCTCGCCCAGGCCGCCCATAGAGATTAGAATCAGGTTCTCCGCTTTTATCGAGTGATTGTCTTCCAAAAGGGTGTCGTAAAAGCCCTGCAGGCGGGTGACATCTTCTTGTGTATTGGCCTTGCAGGCTATCTTGGCTATGTCCGCGCCATAACGGAAGCAGCGCAGGATGGTCTGTTTCAGGAGTGTCTGCTCGGGGGTCTTCTCGTAGTCGTGGAAGGAGCGGATCAATCTGATTCCCCCGTTTTTGCAGCTTTTCTGTATGGATTGGCTTATATGTACAGGCGCGTTGATGTCCAGATCTATGAAACTGACCCCGCTGTCTATGGCCGCGGCATAAAGACCGGAAGCTCTCTCCCACGCCCTGTTCTTTTCCTCCCCTTTGAGCGCAGGGTCTACGTGACAGCTTACGAGCAGCGGTTTTTCGCAGTATTCTATCAGTTCCTGCAGATCCTGCACGCTATAGTCGCACAGGTCCAGGCGGATTTCGCCCATCTCCACGAAGGGATCGTCCATAATGGAGAACACCTCATCCACACTTTTATTTACTATGCTGGTACAGATCATATCTTGATTTTCTTTCTGAGCGGTTTTCCGATTCTTTTGATGGAGACGAAATCCACCGCCCCGTTTTCTATCTTTTTGTCATTCTTCAGCGCTTCTGCCAATTCAGTCTCTTCGTAAGGAAGTTCAGTGGGCAGCTTGCAGCGTCTGAAGTCATCTCTTATTCTGTCTGCCAATCCCTTCTCGCACCAGCCGTTCCGTTCGCTTAGCCTGAGCGAGTGGATTATCCCCATCGCCACCGCCTCTCCGTGGGAAATCGTTTCTTCGGACTTCCATTCTATCGCGTGGGCGAAAGTGTGTCCGAAATTGAGAAGGTGTCTGCGGCCTTTGTCAAAAGGATCTCTTTTGACTATCCTCGCTTTCAGTTTGGCCGATTTTTCCGCCCATCCGGCCATTTCGTCCAGAAGGATTTCGCTGCGATCGCCCTTGGCCCATTCGGAAAATGTGGCCACCGCTTTTCTGTATGTCTTTTCGTCAAAAAGAAGCAGGGTCTTGAGAATCTCCGCACTCCCGGAGATGATTTCCGTTTCCGGAAGGCTTTTCAGAACCTCTTTGCGTATGTATATCTTCGAAGGCTGGTAAAAGGTTCCTATCACATTCTTCATTCCCTTGAGGTTGACCCCGTTTTTCCCTCCCACAGAGGCGTCTGCCATACTTAAAAGTGTGGTAGGCACGATCTCCAGACGCATACCTCTTTTATATAGGGCAGCCGCAAGTCCGCAGATGTCACTGCATACGCCGCCACCCACGGCCAGGAGCGTGTCAGTCTTTTCCGCATCCGCTTCCAGAAGCGCCCGGCAGATATTCTCCACGCTGCCGAGAGTTTTGTGCTGTTCGTCGCATATCAGGGCCAATTCTCCCAGAATCTCACCTTTCACACTGCGGCGGAATTCTGCGTAGAAATTGCGCACCGCCGCATCATATACTATATAGGTTCTTTTCATTGTGCCAATTATGATATTCAAGTTCAGCAAGTGATTGTTGTAAATGATACAAATATAGCGACATTTTGATTATTTAAGTTTCGCAGGTGCGAAACAATGCTGAATGACAATAAATTTTATTACTTGCGAAACTTGAGTTGATTATTCAGCGAAATTTGCGTATCTTTGTCGTCTGTCTGCGGAATTCGCGAGACCATTGGCCCGAATGGCGGAATCGGTAGACGCGCTGGACTCAAAATCCAGTGTCCCTTAAAGACGTGCCGGTTCGAGCCCGGCTTTGGGCACAATAAACGAGAGTGACTATGAATTGTATGCTTCGGTCGCTCTCGGTTTTTTTATATATTTTTTGCTTGTTTCGAATAAAACTATTAGTTTTGTGAGAGTTATGAAAATATTAAGTCATATTGTTCTTGACCGCGACCCTCTTTGTATGAATACGGGGGGGGGTATAACTCGCTGCAAATCAATAAATAAAACGCACTGTTTGACGCACGGATCCTTTCGCGCGTCGCTTTGGCGTGTCTTCTTGTCTCAAAGTTTAACATTAAAATATAGATGAGTAAAATGGAAAAAGTAAAAGAATTGTACAATGCTCCTCAAAGTGAGGAGATTGTGGTTTTCCCTCAGGGGATGATATGTACGTCGGGTTCCGGAGAAGGAATGGACCCATCTACGGAGGATTTTTAAAAAAGAGATAAATCTACAAACCACTATTAAAATGAAAAAATTAATTATCCCTGCTGCCATCGCACTGGCGGCAATTACTTCCTGTCAGAACGGGTCTCTTGATGTCCCCGAGGAACAGGGCAGTTTTTCAATTAAAGCAAGGGTCGAAGCTCTCGCGGATACCAAGTCTTCAGTAACGGACAAGGGAGTATTCTCTTGGCTGAAGGGAGACGGCATAGCCGTTTATGACGGGAGTGTATTCCGTTCTTATTATGCGCAGGCAGATGGCGCGACTGCTACTTTCACAGGAGAGGTGTCCACAACCCTGCAGAAAGTAGCCGTCTCTCCTGCAGGCTTAAATCCATCTTACAGCGAGACTGCACTCAATGTCACTCTCCCCGCATCTTATAAATGGGTGGAGAATCAGACGAACGCACCTATGATTTCAGAGTTTGACGAGATCTCCAAAGGACTCACTTTCAAGTATCTGGGAGGCATAGTCAAGATTCAGCTTAAAAATGTCCCTGCTAACGCCACAAAGTTTGTCTTTACGACAAGCAAGGACATCACCGGAGAATATGCCATAAGCGTACAGGAGGACTCTACGAAGATAATTGCCTCTAAGGGCAATGCGACAGAAAACAAAGTTACATTCACTTTTGATGCCGGTTCAGCGGTGAGAGATATGGATTTCTATATCCCTGTCCCTGTAGGAGAGTATACTTTTGCAATGGGTGTTTATCAGAATGACGACACCTCTATTCTCACCAAGACAAGTACCAAGACCCACACTGTCGCACGAAAGGGTCTTCTTATAATCAATCCTATCTCCATAGGTTCTACGACAGGAGGCGGAGAAAGCGCTAAAGTGACATCAATCATCCCTTCTTCACACAAAGGGACATTCTATCTTCCTTCCACCACCGGCACCGTGGACCTGACTGTAGAGGCCAATACTAATGCGGTCGAAGTGGTTTATGCTTATGGCGGAGACAAGCCTGCCAATGTCAATGTCCTCTGCGCAGGAGACGTCAAAGATCTTACCATTACCCTGCCGGAAAGCCACGTTGAGTTGAGCGGAACGTCAGCGGGCATCGTAACCATATCTTCAATTAACTCAAGCACAAGTGCAAGCACCCTTGTTCTTGCCAATACCGTCAAAGTGTCTGATCTTACCATCGCAAAGGGCAGTGCTACTATAGGCTGTGAGGTTGCGAAGGTTACCGTCGCAGCGAGCACCACGACAGGTGACGTCCCTGTAATAGAAGTGACGCAGACAGGTAAGGTTACCGAATCGTTTACCAATAATAATGCTTCGGCGGTCGTAATCGCCGTTAACGGAGTCGCCTCAGACGATAAGGCTGCAGGTGACGGCCAGATCAAGGGGGCGTCAGGAGATAATACGAATATCTATACTCCCGGAGAGTATCTGGTAAAATACCTTGGTGCAAACGGAACGGCAGTGCTCGATAAAGATCTCGAGGGTGATATCGTCATCGCAAATGGTACGGTTCTTACGGTTAATCTTAACGGACATACGATTACCAATGTCAAGGGTGACACTTTTATCGTAGAGAAAGGGGCAAGTCTCACCATTGAAGGCGAAGGTACGGTGGATAACATCACCAACGGCAAGGCCTGCATCTACAATAACGGAACGGTCATTCTCAACGGAGGTACTTACACCAGAAGTGCGGAAGCCGGCACGAGCACATCTTCATCGGGAGGCAACAGCTACTACAATATTCTCAACCACGGCACGATGACCATAGCCGATGGTGTGACGGTCAGCAGCACGGGATCCTTCTCTTCTCTTATCGCCAACGGGTACTATAAATATACCGATTCAAACCCTCGCACAGGATATGTGGAAGGGGCTAACGAGGCCAATGCCAGTCTTACCATCAACGGCGGTTCATTCGCAGGCGGCATCAATACCATCAAGAACGATGATGGCGCTACGCTTGTAATCAATGGCGGAACATTTGCCAATACCACACAGGCTTGTGTACAGAACAACCACATCGCCACCATCAACGGCGGTACATTCAATCCTTCAGGAGCCGTGGCTGTGCAGTCCAGACATTACAATGACACATATAATCTCGGTAAGACCACCATCACCGGCGGTACCTTCAACGGATCGCTTGTGACTTATAATGGTGGCACGTTCGAAATCAGCGGCGGAACATTCAACGGATCGCTTGTGGCTAAAGACGGCACGTTCAAAATCAGCAACGGTACCTTCTACGGATCGCTTGAGGCTTATAATGGCGGCACGTTCGAAATCAGCGGCGGCACCTTCTACGAACAGGTTGTGGCTTATGCAGGCGGCACGATCAAAATCAGCGACTGGAGCTTATATAATCAATGCAAGGCTGAAAAAGGCGGCACGCTCCAATTAGGCATATACTAGTCTCTTAGGATGTAAGCGAATGGGTAGTGGCGGATTACTATGTTGTTGAAAATAGCGGAAAATACTCTGTCGAAGAATTTGTGATTTCCGAGAATGCGACAACGAAAGTTTCCCAGGATATCGCTGTTTCCTGTGTCAGTGCCGGTCAGAATGCAACGCTGGAACTTGTTGACGGCGCGGTGATTACTGGAACAGGGCAGGAGTCCTCTCAGGTAGATGTTCTTATGACAAGCAAAAACCTGACTATTAAAGGAAACGGAAAGATAGTATCCAATGTTCCGAGTACAAGAAAGACAAGCGATGTCATCAGAGTAGGAGGCGGTACGCTTAATATATATGATGGTATAACCCTGGAGGCTGGCAGTGGAAACGAAGCCAATTATGCTATTCGTGTTGTCAAGGGAACTGTCAATATTTATGGAGGGTATTTCCATACCTCTAATGAAGGGACGTGTGAACTTATATATTTGGCATCAGGTTACGCTTCAAGCTATAAGTGTACTTTGAATATTTCCGGAGGAGTGTTTGACTGTGACGGCGATGCTTCGTATATGATAAACTGTTATGACGACTATCGTTCTAAATGTACGGTTTCCATCACAGGAGGAATCTTCGTGGGATTCAATCCGGCAGACAACATCGCCGAAGGTGAACATACCAATTTCTGTGCAGATGGTTATACTACGGAGGAGACCACGTATAATGGAAAGAAGGCTTGGAAGGTGGTTGCGAAATCTGCCGAGTAACAGATGGATTTGTTCATAACGCCTTCAGGCGTTGTATACTGACAGATAGGGGATGGCCAAACGGCCATCCCCTATTGTTAAAGAGTCTACCCTATGTTCTACAAGGACTGTATTTCGCTTTTGGATAGGCCTGTGACGCGACAAATGAAATCTACAGGAACACCTTCCTTGAGCATATTTTTCGCCGTCTCGCGCCTGCCCTTAAGTTCGCCTTTTGCTTCACCTTCCGCAAGGGCCTCTTTCCGCGCTTTATTTACTGCAAAAGCTCTCTGGGACAATATATCACGTTCATTCATAAGACTTTTATCGTAAAGTG
>CAVHGF010000038.1:0-21034 GCA_963635625.1 Treponemataceae bacterium
GCCGTACAAGCGCAGTATGATTCGTCTCTTGAGGGCAAGACAACGTATGGCGATGGTAGCGAAATAGTTGCTCCATATCCAAGCTGGCGCTCGTTCCTTAATAGGGAGGTCGAGCCGTTGACATTGGATTTGAATAAACTTGCAGCATTCATCCAAGGCGCGAAGGCGAAAAACAAGGATTATTATCCTATTTCCTTTAGAGACGCAAGGGGCAATATCGTTACCTGTAATGGCAAATACCTGGAGAGGTTTGTCAATTTCGCCTTGTATTACAAGTGCAGGGTCGGGATGGCGAAGAAAGGAGCTTATAGACTGCTTTCTGCAAAAAATGAAGACGGCTCGGCATCCATCGCGCTGATGCCGATGATAGGCATCGGCAAATTCATTTACGATGAGGGGCAGGCACAAGCAAAAAAGCCTTTGCTTGCAGACGAGATATTCGCGGACACGCTGTCAAGTGCTCCGGAAGAATTGAAGGGACGCATAAGTATTAGAGAGAGCAGTACCGGTGACGAGATAGAGGAGAACTTTGTGCAGACATACGATATAGACGGGAAGCCTTCCGGCATTTCCAGAATTGAATTCTTTGATGCGAAGCCGGGCGAGAATCCGACGAGGTTCATTATAGACGGAAGCGATGTGGATGCGGCAAGGGCCGAGCAGGACAAGTGGGAAAACCTTGCCCTGGAGTATCATAAATTGCATCCGGAAGTGATACTCGCTATTAGCGATGAGTCCGGAATAGGCTTCTTCACGTTCAAAGACGCATATGACTTCCTTGAGTGGGCGAAGGAGCAGTCAATGAAGAAAGAGAGTCCGGTTAAAAGCGCTTCTGTGCAGCATATCGGGCAGTTTTCAAGTCCTGAACTGGAAGAAATTGCAAAGAGGTACATAGAAAAACAGAAGGGTTCGTCCAAAAAGGAGGATTATGAAGAGTTTGCCAAGGCCGCACGCTCCTGGCAGGACATCATTACGCTGATTGAACGCAGTCGGAAGTGGTTAGAATATACTGTTGAGGATGTATTAAAGTATCATCCGGAGCTTTCTTACGATGCGGACAGCAGACAGGAGCGTCAGCAGAAGCTCGCTCAGATCCTTTCCTCTTTTGATGCGAAAGACGCGAACAAGTTCGCTTATTATGCATATGAGTACCGCTTCAAGAAGGATAGGGCGGTTCTTAACGACATCAAGCAAGCGGTTGAGAACAGAAAGGCGGAGATTGAACGCTCCGGAGAAGCGGCAGGCAGGAATCTGCATCTTGTGCCGCATCGGGGGAGTCTTGATAAGGTGCGTGACATCTTCAATCAGTTAAATACCGATGCAGACTTGACCGAACTGTTCAACAGAGTCTATGCAGTTGCATCGACACTGGACCTTAAGGTCTTCTGGAGAGCAAATATCGATAGCAAAAGGAACATCAAAATAGCAGGGCAGACATTTGGAGATAGTGTGGCATATAACTTATCTATACTCAATGACATAGGCGTTGACGATTACGTGAAGGCTCAGACCTTACTCCACGAGCTCATTCATTCGGTTACGAACTATGCCATACACATCTACGAGAACGCAAATTATTATGCTGATAAAGGTATCGTATTGTCCGCTTCGGTAAGTGACGGAGTATCTGTGCTCCAGAGGATATATGACAGCATAAAATCTGATCCGGACTTCCGTGGTAAGTACGGAGCGAGCGATACGAAGGAAATGGTGGCCGAGCTGGCTAATCCGGATTTTCGCGTACTGCTGCATAAGAAAAAGTTATGGGACAATATTCTCGACGCAATATGCAGAATCCTTGGCATAGAACGGAAGGAGGACGCCTTGTCTAATCTGTCAGCGGCACTTGACACGCTTCTGGACAATTTTGACCGAGATGCCTATGACGAATATACGTCCCGAGTGAAAAAATCAACAGTCTATGCTACTTTCACCAGAGCGAAATACTCTATCACCGCGAGCGAGGATTCGCTTCAGTCCATCATAGATGCCGCTAAAGCCGACGGGACATATATGAAGGCGCCTAATGGTAAGCCAAGCAATCTGAATGAGCGGCAGTGGGCGATGGTGCGTACGCCGCAGTTCAAGCAGTGGTTCGGCGATTGGGAGAAGGCTGCACGCATAGAGAAGTTGCGCAAGAGCGAGCCTGTGGAGATTACGGGCGAGGAATATAAAGACAAGTATGAACTGAACCGCGAAAGTGCAAAGGCTTGGATTAAGGATAATCTGCGCGGAGAGTACACGATTGCTGATACCAACGAGAAAGTAACAGTTGGGAGAAAGGGGGTAAATAAAGTAACATCTCACAGTATGGGCAATGAAGCACATTTGAAGAGTCTTGTCGCTATACCAGAGATGCTGAATAAGGCCACATTCATAGCTGAGGAAAAAGCAGAGAAATCCAACGCCCGATATCCGGCTTACCGTTACTATGTGGTAGGGTTGAAAATTGGCGGTGCGGATTATACTGCAAAGCTTACTATTGGGGTGGACGAGAACGGGAACAAATTTTACGACCACGCATTGACGCAGATAGAAAAAGGCAGTCTCCTTGATAACATTGACGCTTTATCTACCACGTCTGATACCAAGGAGACCGTAAACGGTTTTATGTCAACGGGGGCAGAGCCTAATCCGTCTGTTACCATTGACAAAGATACGAAGTTGCTTTCTATTCTCCAAACGGATTCGTCGCGAGTTGTTGACGAGAACGGCGAGCCGAAGGTTGTGTATCACGGGACGACCGGCTATGATGAAAACCGCAAGTGGAATGCCAAGTTGAAGTCATACGAGACCGATCCGGCGCCATTTACCGTTTTCAAAAGAGTTGTTGACGGGGAACGTAACAGCGGTTTGTTCTTTAATTCGGAACAGGACAATGCCTACGAATATGGTTATAATATTTATGATACGTTCCTTAATCTAAGGAATCCTCTTGTGATTGACTGTAACGGCAGTTCGTATGATTCCGTTACGTTTGACGGCAAGACTGCCGATACATACGAGTGGGCGCAATACGCTGAGAGGAACGGATATGACGGTGTTGTATTCTCTAATGTGTCCGATGGCGTGGACTATGGAGCGATGTCGCACCCTACGACGGATTATGTTGCCTTTTCTTCCAACCAAATCAAGAGTGCGACGGACAATATCGGCACGTTTGATGCGAACAATCCGGATATAAGGTATTCTATAGACGAGAGGGATGCCGAGTACTTTGAAGCCATAGACAACGGAGACCTTGAGAGGGCACGTCAACTGGTAAGGGACGCCGCTGAAGCGGCAGGATACAATGTGACGTCTGAATACCAAGGTACATCTGCATTCAATGGATCCGCTCCTTGGGGCAACGGGTATTTCCTTTCCAGGGAAGAACGTAAGAAGGCTTGGGACAATGACGTATTTGATGGAGACCAGACACTTGCAGATTATATTGAACGCGGGATTGATGCGATGAACTTTGACTTCATTGTCCTTGATCCTCGTAGTTACAGAGCCGCTGATGCGAATCGCAGGGAAGCGATTTACAATGTGCGTAATGCCATTCTGTCAAAGCGTAATACACTAACGATGTATCGCAGTGTTCCGGCAGCCGTACAGGAAGGGTCGTTCCGCAATGGCGATTGGGTTACACCGAGCCGTGGCTATGCGGAGGAGAACGCACGGATCCACGGTTGGGGTGACAACTATAATGTGATTGAGCAGGAAGTATCAACGGATGACATCTGGTGGGACGGAAACGACATCGCTGAATGGGGATATGGACGTGAGAGCGATTATGTGAACGACACGGACTTCGCTTACAAGAACACGAAGAATAACCGCAAGTCCCTGGAGGTGATAACCTACGATAAGAACGGAAGGATTATTCCGTTGTCAGAGCGGTTCAATGAGGAGTCTTCTGATGTGAACTATTCCGTTACCGAGCAGACACGTCAGCTCGCATATGACACTATTATGCAGTTGCTTTCGGATGCAGGCATCTCTGTCGAGGAGATTTCGGATGAAGCGATGAGAGGGCTGGCAGAGAACTCGGAGATAAAAGAGAAAATGCTCGATACCGTACTACCGGAGGACGAATCCTCTTTCAAAGGTACTGTTATATCGAGCACTTCGGGAGCAAAAATACTAAATGATTTGGATAATGCAATAACCCGTTATGAAGAAAATCCGAATAACAAACCGACAAACTTCCTCGGAGACGCAGCCGCCGCTCTGGGTGCAACAAAGCACGGGAGCAACAGTCAATACGCCACTTTCGAGGCGAAGAACGGAGAAATAGTCACCATTCGTCTCTCCGACCATAATGCCAAGGTTTCCAATTTCGACAACCACGAAGAGAACAGGGGCGTAAGTATCGTCATATCCCGAAAAGCCAATGACAGGATGACCAATGACGGCAAGGCCAATGTGACGGAATACTTCTACTCGGACAAGCAGTTGAAGAGGTCGGAAGGCAAGCCGTTGGCGGATATCCTCAAGTCCATCAAGCAGACTCTTTACAGCGGAGAGTATAAGGACACTACAGGCCTCGCGCAAGTTGAAGAGGTAAATGCTGGAACACTGAACCGCATAGAGCTTCTCCGTGACGGAGATGTGGTGTATGGTGCCGCTGTGGGAGGGAGGATTTATATTAATGCCGAGAGGCTGAACCCGAACACTCCTGTTCACGAATACACCCACCTCTGGGACAAGGCGTGCAAGGCGAAGAATCCTGAGTTATGGAATCGTGGTGTAGAACTGATGAAGCAAACATCTATCTGGAATGAGGTGGCAGACGATGCGAACTATAGCGGACTTGGTGAGCACGGCATAGCGTCGGAAGTGCACTCACGGTTGGCCGGAAACCAAGGCGAGGAGCTGCTTACGAAGATGAGTGCTGATGTCCTCGCGCAGGGCGGTTCGATGATGGAGAAGGCACAGAAACTATCCGTCATAGAGCTGCTGAAAGACTGGGTGAAGGACTTCTGGTCTTGGGTGAGGGACGCTATGACTCCGTGGAGCAGGGAAGAAACGCAGAAAGTGAGCCTTGAGGAGTTTGTCTCTATGCCAATCGCTTCGCTCGCACAGGCGCAGAAGGAAGAGTTTGATGCGCAGGAAGCGGAGGAACAGGGTGTAAGATACTCTATCGTAGACGATGTAGATGAGATTGCTCGTCTTGAAAGCGAGTCAACGATAAAGACCTATCGTGCTATGCAACTCCACGATGGTATACTCTATCCGCCTATGGCCGGCAAGGTCAACGGCAGGTGGCAGCAGGGCATTGCGGTTGCTGACCTTGGCAAGGTATGGGAGAAGTCGGATGAGCATCCTGAACTTGTGGATGACAAGGGATACTTTACTCTGAACAAGGGTAATGGAAAGAGCCTGAAGGCAAGATACAATCCATATATCCATACTTCGCTTACTCCGCTCAACGACCAGTTCGCTGAAGCGCAGGACAGGCCTGAGCTCGTAGTGGTAGAGGTGGAAGTGCCGGAAAGCGAACTGACATCCGGATATAAGGCGGAAAAAGCCAAGAATGGTGTCGGCAGAATCGAATGGAAGGCAGGTGTCATCCAGAAGGAACTCACGGGTACACGCACGGTCATTCTTTCAAGATGGGACAAGCCTGTCCGTATCGTGCCGGACTCTGAGGTGGCGGATGTTATTGTGGGTATGTTCGATGGCAAGGACATTACTGTGCCAAGCAATGTGGTTACACCACAGCTGCGTGCTGAACTTGAAAAGCGCGGTATTCCGTTCGTGGAGACGGATAATAATGGCAAGCCGGTGGCAGAAACCGTAAGATTCGAAAATGAAGATGCAGAGAAATTGTTATACACGATGCAGGAGAGTGCAGAAAGGCTCATTCCGCGCCAATTGACAAGGGAACTTTGGGAGTCAGAAATAAAGGATAAGGTTTTCTTAACTCCTATAGGTAGCGTCAAACTTGGCAACAATCAATATGACAAAAACATCAAGAAAGGCCGTGAGAAGGAGTTCGGGATGCTCGTCCCTACAATTGAACGGCCAGATATCATCTTTGAGGAATCTGCTCCGGAGGATGGTGCGGAAAGACAGAGCAAGTATGTATTCGTAAAGACCTTCGTGGATGGCGAGGGAAATAGGTATATAAACTATACCTCAGTTTCAGTTAGAAAGGATGATACTGAAGTTATTGAAAGTAGCCACCGCCTAAGAGACAAGCAGGTGCTCAATAAAATAGAAAAAGAGCAGATGCTTTGGAATCGTTTCGCAAGCGATTCTGCACTTTCGGCACAAAGCGGCTCGATAGTTCAAAGCAGTGCTCCTCTTTCTGATGCAAATGTAGAAAACAAATCCGAGAAAACAAATTACTCTATCACGGAGCATTTCGCACAGGCTGAACGTTACGCAAATCTTATGTCAGGAGATGTTCAGACACTGAACTCGGAGAAAATGACAGATTCTCTGCTTGACGCTTATTTATCGCTTCCGGAGAATATCAGGGAGGAGGTTATTCGTCTTGCTCCACGCAAGGGTTATAACTTCGCAGACGCCTTCGCGCAGTATCTGGCCGACAAGGTGGAGAGCGAAGAAGAGTTCACCGCGGACGACTGGACAGCCGTAACGGCTAATCGTGACGCGCTGAAGAAAGCTTATGCTTTGGACGACCTGTCGCTTTACGATGCTTTGTGGATGACCGTACAGAAGGCTTATCCGGGCAAGGATATACTAAGCCGAGCTCACAAGGTCACTCTTGCGGATAACCTTGGCGTGGATGCGGAATCAGATGAGATGAAGCAAATCGCAAGGCAGGGCGTAAAGTACTCCATATCAGAGAATATGAAGTCTTCTTCCGCTGCGGAGACGTACGCCAGAGCTACCGGCTATTTCAAGAACCGTCTGAAGGAAGGGTTCGTGGATATGGACGAATCTGTCAACGACCTTGTGGAAGCCATTGAGATGGCGACCGGATCCAAAGCGGAATCGTGGGAGGATGTCCGTTATGCACTCAACCAGCAGTCCTCAAAGGGTCTCGCTCGTATGGAGCAATACACCAGACGTTATCTGCAACCGCTCTTTGACCTGTTGGCCGACATAACGAACAACACAAAACTCTCTTATGAGGATGTGTCAAGGTATGTCATTCTCAGGCACGCCATAGAACGAAACGAGGTGTTCGCCAAGAGAGATGCTCGCAGACATTATCAGGAAGTCTACAATGCTATGGCAGCTCCACTCGAAAAGGACAAGGGAATGCTTCAGGCGGACCGCAGGGTGGCACTCTCCAAGGCCGATATGCGGAAGGTGGCAGACATCGACAGGCGTATCGCGGACATAGACAAGCAGCTTAATGCCGCCAAGCTGAATCTTGCCGTTCATCTTGATGATATCAATAAAGGCAATGACGCCATTTACCTGAAGAATCGCGAGACTGACTATGGCGGGCTGACATCTATGTTCTCGGATTATCCGGGTCTTCAGCCAAGAAGCAAATACCGCACGGATGAGGAGTATAACCGTGCCGCGCGCAGAGTGCGCAAACCGAAGTATCAGAGTGTGGCAGAGATGGAAAACGCCGCCCGGACGGAGGTGGGTACCTTTGAAAGAGAACTCACCGTCTCAAGGGTCAATGATCTGTGGAAGAAGATAAATGCTGCGACCAAGGAGACCCTCAAAGGTCAATACGAAGCGAATATGCTATCCAAGACACAGTACGATGCGGCAAAAGACCAATTCAAATATTATGTGCCGTTGAGAGGGTTCTCGGACACGACCGCAGAAGATATCTGGTCTTACTACACGTCCTCGCGTTCGGACAGCTTCGCCCCTACACTGGTTGCGGCCAAGGGTCGCAAGAGCGAGGCCGAGAATCCGTTCAACTGGATTGGCACGATGGCTTCATCCGCTATCGCCGCCAATGTAAAGAACGAAACCAAGCTCGCACTGTATTATTTCATAGCAAACAGGCCGAACCAGGACCTTGTGTCTATGGGTAAGAGCTGGTACCGTTACGATGCGCAGGCCACAAGCGATTATCAGGCGCTGCACCCGGGCTCAATGAAGAAATTCTATTCTGAGGTGTTCCCTCCGTCTACGATTGGCTTGAATGCGAGAGACGCTCAGGATGCTTATCGCAAATGGGAGGAGGATCTGATGCGTGACCGCGACAACGGCCTTGCTTATCAGTCAAACCAAAGAATGGACGTAAGTGATGATGTTGCCTTCATCTCTTCCGGAGAGCAGCCGGAACACGTCATCAGGTGCAAGGTGGCCGGAGGAGAAATCGTTATGACCGTCAACTCTAATCCACGTGCGGCGCAGGCGGTGAACGGACTGTTGAATATTGAGACGGAGAAGGATTATCAGGCAATCTTCGGGAAGATTCTCCGTTTTATGTCTTCTGTCAACACCTCCTATAACCCAGAGTTCTGGATAAGCAATGCTATGCGGGATATCCTTTTCGCCACGATGTCGACATCTGTCAACGGCAATGACGTGAAGGGATTCACTCGACACCTTGAATCACCGCGCAAACTGATGCAGATGGCGCAGGCTTTCAGGGAGGGCACTCTCGGAAACAGCTACATCGAGAAGATGTTCCGTGAGTTCGCGGAGAATGGTGCGATAACCGGCTATACCGTCATCAACAATAATGAGTATTGGGAGAAGCAGATTCAGTCTACTATCAACAGATAAAGGCTGAAACGGACAGGGCCGTGAAAGACAGGCTGATTCGTGAGCAGGATGCACTGCGGAGAAAAATGATTCGTGAAATATCCGAGCTTGATGATTGATGGATGCGGGAGGCGCGAAAGCCTTCCGCTTCCCAAAGAACTAGGTTGAGCCATTGTGGCTCGATGCCAAAATTGTAGAAAAGTTTGGATATATCCGGATTATTCGTTAATTTTGCGCACAATTTGGAACGAAATATGTAAATCAACATGAAGTTTGACATCATCAACATTGAAGAATTCTCTGGGAAAAAGGCCCAGATCTATTCTATAATGTATGAAGGTGATGACATGACTTTGATGGACCATTTCTTTGAGGATAATGAGAAAGAATATAGTGAAGATCTGGAAGAGATGGCGTCAAAGCTTCAGGTTATGGGGAATGATATTGGATGCAAAGCGCATCTTTTCAAGCTAAACGAAGGAGCGCCAGGAGATGGAGTTGTTGCTGATTCAAAGGCTCAAGAAATGAGAAAGATTGCGGCATGTATAAATAAAGCAATCATAGAAGAGGATCTAAAAGTTAAGGACGATGGGACTCTCGATATATCAGAATTTATTGAACTAGAAATATGACAACAAGAAAAACCTCAGCAAGCCTAACAAGAATCATAAATAATATCGACGAAGACAAACTTCGTCGGACAAGGGACCGTATGCTTGTTGCCGTTAAAATAGCCGACACCTTGAAGGCAAAAGGCATCTCGCAGAAGAAATTTGCTGAGATGACCGGCAGGAGCGAGTCTGAAATCTCAGAATGGTTATCTGGGGATCGTAATTTCACCATAGATACACTATCTGACATTAAGAAGTATCTTGGCCTTGACTTGCTTAACATTCCCACCATGCGTACGGTTCCTGTTTCTAAGGGCGCATCAAGAATAAAAGTGGCCAAAAAGAGGACTCCTGTGGTCTATGATATGAATGACATATTAATAACGTCAGTGTCTAACGGTTGGTTATCATCAACACGGCCGGAACTCTCTGTTGCACTTTAAACTTAAAGGACATGGAAATTAAATATAGACTGGAATCAATTGCCGAGACCGAGTTCAAAATGGATTATGACTTTGATTATTCAGGTCTTATTCCAGAAAACCTCAAGGTCCAGGTTGGGCACGACATAAAACCTATTATGGATAAAGACCAGATCGTGGTCAAGGCAAAGGCTTCGTTAGTATATGGTGATGAAGAAGTTGAACTGGCGACGAACACGGTAAGTATGCGCTTTGGCCTCTCTTCGATAGAAGAAATCATCATCCTAAAAGACGACGGGACTTTCTCCACTCAGAATACCCTTGTTCTTGATACCTTCCTTGTGGCTGCAGTAGGTGCACTTAGGGGAGTGATGATGAAGAACCTTAAAGGAACCCCTCTCGAAGCATATTTCTTGCCCCTGATTCCGATGGAACATTTCAGGACGAATAAAAAGAAATAGTCTTCGAATAGACGATATGTTAGCTGTCATTTCATATGGCTGCTTTTTTTATGTGGCAATTAAGGTCGATAATGGCCTTCCGCTTTTTTATTATAGTGGGTAAGAATAGTCGAGGGGAATGTTGATAAAGTCATACAGATGATGAATCTTATTGCAGACCCGAAAGATTATGTTTATCTTTACCTCAAATTATGCGAATATGTCATTCCGAAGCAGGCGTCTGTTTCTATGTCTATGGACGGCAAGAAGAGCGACCTGAAATCAGAGCTTGAGAAGCTGGCAGAAAAGGAAATATAGACCATTGTTTTGGAAATGTTTTACAAAAAGACATAAAGTAGCAGATAAGTAATTGAAACACAATAAATACATTAATTATGAAAAAGATTTCTTTAATCATCGCTTCGGCTATCGTGCTTGTAGCTGCGGTGTCTTGTAACAACACACCTAAGAAAAATGCCGCTAAAGCTTCTGAGAACACTGAGTGCTCAGAATGTACCAAACATACGGAGAATTGCGAGGCCGCACAGAGCTCTTGCTGTAAGGAAGAAGCAAATTGTGAAGAGGCTGCCAAAGCATCTTGCTGCAAGGAAAAAGCTTCTTGCGATGGGCAGAAGGCTTGCTGTAAAAAGGCAGAAGGCAAATGCTGTAAGAAAGCCTCAGGTGAGTGCAACAAAAAAGCTGAAGGTGATTGCTGCAAGAAATAGTTTTACTTCATATTTTTTAAAGAGCCGCTCTTCAATTGAAAGTGCGGCTCTTTTTTATAAAACTAAAGGCCGCAACCTCACGGCGTGCGACCCTTAAAATGTGTACTAAAACCTAAACCTGTATTATAGATGCAGACGTTTTCGGTTTCGTTGCACAATTTGATCAAAAAAGTAAAAAATATATTACTTGTTAGCTTCTGCTACAGAAACCTTACGGAATTCCTTAAGATCCTTCATAAGTTCAAGAGCAGCTTTACGTGCGCGTGCGCCGGCAGCTTTGTTGTTCTTCTCTACCTGAGCTTCAGCATTTGTTTTGAAAACTTCGATCTCCGCATTGATTTTTTCTACAAGTTCTTTCATGACGTAGTTCTTTTAAAAGGGTTTATAATAATGTGTAATAGTATCTAAATCACTATCGGGATGCAAGATATGCAACAACTTGAAATTTTGCAAGAGAAAACCTTATTTTTTTGTGTTCAAGGTGTTCATTGCACGGTCTGCTCCCACAAATACCCAGTCTTTGACGCCCTGGATTGTTTTTTCGCAGAGTTCTTTCATCGCTGAAAGCTCATTTTCGGACAAATCCCCCAGGACATAATCGCACTGTGCGCCTTTGGCGAAATCATTGCCGACGCCCATTCGGATGCGGGCATAATTCTGACTTTCAATGCACTCGGCAATGTTCTTAAGTCCGTTGTGCCCGCCGTCGCTTCCGCTTTTTCTCATTCTCAAAGTCCCGAACGGAAGATTTATGTCATCGCAGATGACGATAAGTCTTTCGATGGGGACGGGGAGCTTCTGCAGATAATATCTTACGGCATTGCCGCTGAGATTCATATAGGTGGATGGCTTCAAAAGATAGATGGTCCTTCCTTTTATGCTCACCTCAGCAAAATCCCCATATCGACGGGTTTCAAATGCAATATTGGATGCCTGAGCCCAGGCATCCAATACCATAAATCCCATATTGTGGCGTGTCTTTGCATATTCAGGCCCTATATTGCCAAGGCCTACGCAAAGGTAACTTTCTCCCGCCATAGTATGTTATTGTTTAATTATTTCGCGTTACGTGTAGGACGAACCTGACAGATAACGGTGTTCTTGTCGCTCACGATAGAAATCTTGTCGTAGCTGAGGTCTCCGGCCTTTACTTTCTGAGCAATCTCGAGGTTTGTGATGTCTACGTTGACATTGTCAGGGAGATCGTTCATAAGAGCTGAAATGCGGAGAGTACGTGCGTTCTGTACGAACTTACCACCGAGCTGAACACCTTTAGAGTGTCCTGAGATGGTGATAGGAACGTCGATTACGACAGGTTTTGTCTCGTTTACAGCGAGGAAATCCACGTGAAGGCATTTGTCACTGACAGGGTGGAACTGAAGCTCGTGAAGAACTGCAGTGTACTTCTTCTCACCGAGAAGAAGATCCACGATGAATGACTGTGGAGAGCAGATGAGAGCTTCGAGCTCTTTCTCGTTTACGGTGAAGAGAGTGTTGTCAACTCCGTTACCGTAAAGTACGCAAGGAACAAGTCCTTCGCGACGATATGTCTTGATGGTAGCCTTTCCGCCGACTTCGCGGATCTGGCCGTTAAGTTCAAAATGTTGCATTTTCTGTTTCTTTTAAAATGTGTTACTCAGTCTGAATTCTCAGACCCCATTGCACCAAAGCCTGAAAGCCAGGTTTTTAAATGCTTGATTATTCAGCGACAACTTCGACTTTGAGGGTAGCGGTTACGCCCTTGTAGCATTTTGCCGTAGCCTCGTATTCTCCTGTTGTCTTGATTTCAGGAAGCGTGATGTTGCGTTTGTCGATTTCTACGCCTGCGGCTGCAAGTATCTCTGATACCTGGGCAGGTGTGATTCCACCGTAAAGTTTGCCGGAATCACCGACTTTGGCAGCGATCTTGATCTCCACTGCTGAAGCCTTGGCTGCAAGTGCCTGAGCATCTGCAACAAGTTTGGCCTCTTTGTGAGCCCTCTGACGAAGTGTCTCTTCGTGCTGCTTGAGCGCAGAAGGTGTTCCTACTGAAGCGAATCCCTGCGGCACGAGGTAGTTGAGAGCATAACCAGTCTTTACTGTTACCACATCACCAGCCTCTCCGAGACCGATAACGTCTTTTTTCAAAATGATCTTCATACTCTCTTTCGGTTTATTTAAGAAGGTCAGTTACAAATGGAAGAAGTGCGAGTGAACGTGCTCTCTTGATAGCCTGAGCCACTTTCCTCTGGAATTTAAGAGAAGTTCCGGTGATTCGGCGAGGAAGAATCTTACCCTGCTCGTTAAGGAATTTCTTCAGGAACTCAGCGTCCTTGTAATCAACATATTTGATACCTGCCTTTTTGAAACGGCAATATTTCTTTTTGCGAACCTCTACGGTTGGAGGGTTCAGATAGCGGATCTCGCTGTTTTCTACATTAGCCATTGTTTAGTCCTCCTTTGTTACTTCCGGTTCAACTTCTGCTTCAGGTTCTGCAACTGCAGGGGCTTCTTCTGCCTTAGGAGCCGCAGCCTTGTTGGCGCGAACCTGACGACGATGCTCTGCATAAGCAACTGCATCTTTATCAAGAGCTACGGTGAGGTAGCGGATGATGCGTTCGTCGCGGTGATACTGAGTCTCGAGTGTAGCGATGAACTCAGGGGCAGCTTTGAATTCGATCAGGTAATAGAATCCTGATGTCTTGTGCTGGATAGGGTATGCAAGCTGCTTAAGACCCCAATCCTCTTCGTACACGACCTCGCCTCCGTTGGATTTGATGAGCTCGATGTACTTGGCAACCGCTTCCTTCATCTGAGATTCAGACAAAACGGGAGTTGCAATGAAAACGGTTTCGTACTGTTTGATCATGTGTTTGTTTGTTAAAAATTAAAAATACCCCTTCAAAAGGGGTTGCAAATATAGAAAATAATTTCTTAAATGCCAAATTATCCGGTGACGTAGTCGTCGTGGTGCAGGCCGGTCAGATGCATATCGGCATAAAGGGACTGTATCCTGGCTGTGTCCTCGCGTGCATTGTCGCTGATAATGAACGGTTTGCCGTATCCTATCTCTCTCTTGGCATAGTCGACGTGCGCCAGGTAGAGGGTGGCGGAAGTTTCTTTCACTATGGTGTGGTAACCGGTCTTCCATTTTTTGATGGCTTTTCTCGTCCCCTCCGGGCAGATGGCAAGATAGAAGTTCTCGCTGCTGTTCATCTCGTGTATGAGAGGAACCATAGCTCCGGACGGGTTTTTCCTGTCGATGGGATAACCGCCAAGTTTTCGGAGCAGTTTTCCGAACGGACCTTTGAAAGCCTCTTTCTTTATCATTATGTGAAGTCTTCCTCCAAGCGCGCGGAAATAAAAATATCCGCATACGAAATCCCATATCGACGTATGTGGAGCGAAGAGGAAGACTATTTTCTTCTCCTCGGGGAGGGTGTCTTCCGACGGTGTTATCTTCCAACGCAGTATCCGCGTCAGGATGAAACGGTTGAATTCAGGACTCATTGGATGTCGTCAGATGTTTATATCCTCAAGCTCTTCTTCGGATTTGAGGTATTCGCGGATGAAATTCTGTCTCTCTATAGTGTTGTCGCCCATATAGAATTCCATAATTCCGGCTATGGATTCTTCATCGGAGAGGCTTACGCTGTCAAGCTTTATGTCCTTGCCTATGAAGTCGGAAAACTCTGAAGAAGAGATCTCTCCGAGACCTTTGAAACGTGTGATTTCGCAGTTCCCTTTCAGACGTGCCACTGCGGCATTCTTTTCAGGTATGTCATAGCAGTAGTAATTCTCCTTCTTGTTTCTTACCCGGAACAGGGGAGTCTGCAATATATGTACGTGCCCGCGTCTTATGAGGTCCGGGTAATACTTCATAAAGAAAGTTAGAACCAGCATACGGATGTGCATACCGTCGTCATCGGCATCGGTAGCCACGATTATCTGGTTGTATCTGAGGTCAGCCAGGTCGTCTTCCACGCCAAGTGCGGCTATCAGAAGGTTCAACTCTTCATTCTCGGCCACGCGCTTGCGGCTTTCCTTATAGCAGTTGATGGGTTTCCCGCGAAGCGAGAACACGGCCTGGTATGCCGCCTGACGCGCCTTGGTGATGGTTCCGGAAGCGGAATCACCCTCTGTTATGAATATGGACGAGTTGTTGATGTATTCCTGTATGTCGTCAGGGGTCTTGTCCGTAATCTTGTCCGTGTAGTGATATTTGCAGTCACGCAGCTTCTTGTTATAGACATTGGCTTTCTTGTTCTTTTCCCTTGTCTTTTTCTGAATGCCGGCGATCTCTTCCCTCTCTTTCTGAGAGTCTTTTATCTTCTCTTCTATTATGGGAACAATGTCCTTGTGGATGCGGAGATAGTCGTCCAACTCTTTGGATACGAAATCGTTGATGAAGGAACGTATGGTAGGTCCGACATCTCCGCCCGGTTTCTCCCACATATAGGTGGAACCGAGCTTGATTTTCGTCTGGCTTTCGAATTTCGGCTCCTGTATCTGTATGCTTATCGCACCCACGATTCCCTGTCTGCAGTCGGTTGGCTCGTAGTTTTTCTTGAAGAATTCCTTGAGCGTCTTGGCTATGGCCTCTCTGAATGCGGCCAGATGGGTACCTCCGTCACGGGTGTTCTGCCCGTTGACGAAAGACGCTATGTTCTCGCCATAAGAATTGGAGTGGGAGAGAACTATCTCTATGTCAGTTCCTTCCAAGTGTATGGGCGGGTAGAGCGGAGCCTCACTGAGACTCTCGTTTATAAGATCGGCGAGACCGTTTTCCGAGCGGTAGCTTACACCGTTGAGAATCAAGGTGAGGCCCTTCTTGAGGTAGGAGTAGTTCTTCACCATCGATTCCACATAGTCCATATTGAAGGCGAATTCGCCGAACATCTCCTTGTCCGGAAGGAATTTGATTAACGTACCGTTTTTCTCTTTGGTGCTTTCCTCGCCCTCGTCGATGAGCTTGCCTTTTTCAAAATTGGCCCAATGACATAATCCGTCGCGATGCGACCGTACGTAGAATCTTTCGGACAGGGCGTTGACGGCTTTGGAACCTACGCCGTTGAGGCCTACGGCCTTTTTGAAGGCGCTGTCATCGAACTTTCCTCCGGTGTTGAGTTTGCTGAGCGCATCGACCAGCTTGCCAAGCGGAATGCCTCGTCCGTAGTCCCTCACGCTCACTTCACCTTCCTGGTTGATGTCTATTACGACCTGTTTTCCATAGCCCATCGTGAACTCGTCCACAGAATTGTCTATTATCTCTTTCAGAAGGACATATATGCCGTCATCCTGATTCTTTCCGTCCCCGAGCCGGCCTATGTACATACCCGGTCTCATCCGTATATGCATCAGACCTTCAATGGTTCTGATATTGTCTTCTGTGTATTTGATCTGTTCTTCTGCCATAGAAAATTAGAATTTGCGGGCGCAAAGTTACAAAATAATAATCTGAATGTAAAGGTGCACCATAGGGTGCGCGGGGTCATTGGTATAAAGGGTGGCTATGCTGTAGTTGTCGCTGTCTTTCTCGAAATTCTCGGTCAGAACTTCGAAACTGAACTCCGCCTGATCCCCGATTTCTATCTGTTCAGCACTCTTCGTGCACTTGAGCTGGGACGGGTCGTAATCTGTCCTGTAGATGACAAGAGGGCGTTTCCCTGTGTTTTTGACTATAAACGAAGCGTACATCTTTTCCCCTCTTGCCGCGGGAGTGGGATCTATGGCGGTCTCCGATTCGGCCGCGGGGGCGTTGTCCAGCTGTTTCTGTGTCCAAGAAGAGAAATTCTCTCTGGTAATGGCGTAAAACTCCACTTTCCCGGCAGTCTTTTTCCCGTTTACCACAGGAGTCGCCGTGTAAAAATTCTTCCCCCAAAGCGTGCGTGACGCATCAACGGTGACGTGAACGCTTCCGGTCTTGTCCTTTTCTATTTTCAAGGTGGACGGTGTAATCGAAAGGAAAGGGCTCACATCTTCCCAGGACAACACCAGATCGCGCCCTGATATGTTGGCCACCGTAAGCTCGGTGCTCGCCGATTCCCCCTGCAGGAGATTGCCTGCCTTGATATTGTTTTTCTTCAGGCCAATTCCTTCGAAATGAATAGGATAAGTTTCGTCCAGAGGCAGCTTCGCGCTATGCACGTCACCTCTTATGTGCAGTAAGAGCGGCCGCTTGATTCCTTTGAAAAATACGCTCAGAGTCTTGTCGAAGGCAAATGCTCCCTCATCATTTGAATATGTGACATTGATGAGGCCTTCTTCGCCGGGATTGATGGCTTCCCTGCTCCAGGATACCTTGGTGCAACCGCAGGTTTTGGTCACGTTTGTTATGGTCTGCTGCTTGTCGGAGATGTTCTTGATTTTGAACGTGCATTCCAGCGGCCCGTCGTTCACCGTCACATCACCCCAATCGTACACCATCTTGTCCACGCTGACTATTCCGGCAAACGGAGTCCCGGATAAAACAGCGAGCAGAGTGATTAATAATAAGCTTTTCATCTTTGCAAATTTACGACAAATTATTACTTTTGCATTTGCAAAACGAACTAAATTTTTTAATTATGGCTTACAAAATTCAAGAAGATGTATGTGTCGCTTGCGGAACTTGCCAGGGAGAGTGCCCTTCAGGTGCTATCCACGAAGGCGATGTTTACACTATCGACCCAGATGTATGCATCGATTGTGGCGCTTGTGCCGATGCTTGTCCTACAGGAGCTATCCTTCCGGGAGAGTAATTCACGACGCACATTGAAAAGATAAAAGCGCGACCTGTCTCAGGGCGCGCTTTTCTTGTGCCACCATAGCGATGGCAGCAGAACAATTATTTTAAGCTAAAAACAATATCATAAGCTGTGCGGCGATGACCCTGAGGAACATTGACAGAGGGTAGACCGTAGCATAACCGACTGCGGCGCCGTCGCCCTGTGCCTCGTCGTAGCCTTCCTTGGCAAGAGAAGCCTGAGTCTCAGAAGTGAATGCCAATGCAGGAGGGTTGGTGCTTCCTCCGGCGAGCACGCCCATAAGGGTGGTAAGAGGAATCTTCAGGATGAAACGTCCGACCAGAGCGCTGATAAGAAGCGGAACTATGGTAATTATCGCACCATAGAGAATCCAGATGAGACCGCCCTTGTTCACTATGGTATCCACGAAGTTGGTGCCGGCCTGAAGACCTACGCAGGCAAGGAACAGCGAAATTCCTATTTCACGTATCATAAGGTTGGCGCTGGTCGTGGTATAGGTGCGGACGTGGGATCTCGGTCCGAAGTGGCTGATGAGGATGGACACGATGAGCGGACCGCCTGCAAGACCAAGCTTGATAGGCTGCGGCACTCCCGGAATGTGGAAAGGAACGATACCCAGCAGGCATCCCAGTGCTATTCCGGCGAAAATGCTGATAAGGTTAGGCTCGTCGAGTTTTTTCAGAGAATTGCCGAGAACCTTCTCCATAGCGGCTATCGCCTCGGCGCTGCCGACTACGGTTACGACATCTCCAAGCTGGAGAACAGTCTGCGAAGTGGCGGCAAGTTCGATACCTGATCTTCTGACCTTGATTACATCCACGCCGAGATATTTCTTGAAGTCCAATTTGCCAAGTGTCATACCGTTGATCTTGCTCTTGGATACGATGATCTTTTTGTTGACCATCTTGACGGACGTTCCGTTTTCGAGTTTTGCGACAGGCTGCTCCTCTTCGGCTTGAGGCTCCTCGCTCTGAGGGTTTTCAGCAGATTTGCGGCTGTTTTTGATCATCAGCGGCTTGAGAGCGATGAATGTCAGAATCCAGCCCACCACACCCAAAGGATAGGCTACGGCATATCCCAGGGCTATTCCCGACGGGTCTCCGCCCGTGGCATCGGCATAGGCCTGTTGAGCCGCACCAAGACCCGGTGTGTTGGTTATGGCACCTGACATCACGCCGACCATAGTCTGATATTCTTCTCCGCTTATATGGATTAGAATGAAGGTGGCCAATACGCCAAGCAGGATGTATCCTACGGCCAGAAGGTTAAGTTTTATTCCTCCGGCCCTGAAGTTGGAGAAGAAACCGGGACCCACCTGCATACCTATTGAATATACGAAGAGGATAAGTCCGAATTCTTTCATAAAATGAAGAATCTCGGGGTTGAGATTGTACCCGAAGTGCGCGAAGATGATTCCAATGAACAGAATCCACGTGACTCCGAGCGAGATTCCGAAGAGTTTGCAGTTGCCAAGAAGTTTCCCAAGTGCAATTACAACACTTAAAATTATGATAGATAAAGCTATGCTCATTGATTTAACCAATTATAAGCCCGCTCCATTACAGCGTTGCTCTGGCTGAGGATACGGATGAATTCGTCTGCGGCTTTTTTTCTATAGGATTTTTTCAGGGTATGCACGCAACCTTCCATCTGGGTCGACGGGGCGTCGAGCGGAATCGACACTATGTCTTCCCTGTGGTGAAGCGTGGCTTCGGACAGAAACGTCACCATCTTGGTGGCGGCAACTATGTCCAGCAGGACGTTGACCTCATTGATGTCCACCTTGACATTAAGTTTTTCATACATTCCCGGGAATATGCGGTCGAATGCGTTGCGCGCCTGTGTCTCTTTGGCAGGCATCGCAAAGACCTGATTCCGTATCTCATCGAAACTCACGGATCCGAGGGAGCTGAGGGGATGGTTTCTGCTTACTATCACGGAAAGCTGATTGTCGAAGAGGATGTGAGAATCGATCTCTTCGTCTACCACATTAGGTTTGAAACACAGCACGAAATCCACTTTTCGTTCTTTAAGCATTTCAAGCACCTCGCTCATAGTGCCGCAGGTGATGTTCAACTTGACTCCCGGATATTGGGAGGTGAATTCCTTGACGCTTTCCGTCAATATGGGTGCGAACGTGTATGTTATACCTATGTTAAGAGTACCCGACAGCATCTGTTTCAAGTCACTTATCTGGACAAAGCATTGGTCCGCGTCCTGCAGGGTGCGTATCGCAATCGGAAGGAGATGTTCTCCGCTCTCGGTAAGGATGACGGAGTGGCTGCTTCTGGAAAAGAGCTCCACCCCCAATTCCTGCTCAAGGCATCTGATCTGCTGGGAAAGTGTACTTTGGGTTACGAAAAGAGCGCGGGCCGCTTCCGAAAAGTTAAGCGTCTGCGCAGTTTTGACAAAATACTTTAGCTGTCTGAGTTCCATTATGAATTAGTCCATCAAATCTTTGTAGTGGGCGAGTCCTTCTTCCACATTTTTGCTGTCGCCAAGATCGATGGTCGCTACATCATTTGATTTGCTGTTCGATTTTGCACCTACACTGCGGATGCGGCCTCTTTTTGAAAAATCGTCGGCGACTCTGAGAGTAAGGGCAAGTGCGATGCAAGCAAGTGTGATGAATAAAGCTTTCATGATAAACTGTTTTTAATACGTTAATAATTGTTCTTTCGCTTTTGGCGATGCAAAAGTATCGTTCTCACGATAAAAAGCGAAGTCATCACTCGTGTTTTTTATGATAGTAGCGTTCGTTTTTGGCGATAGCAGGTGCAAAAATAGTCTTTTTGTCGGAAACCGCTTATATCGTAGGAAAATTTCATTGCCCCGGGGGTGTCAATTTTCTTTACAGAATTGTAAAATTTCTTTACAGGGATGCACTGTGCCGGTATATGTAAAATATTATACCATAGTTGCTTCGCGTATCTGGCACATTTGTAGTACAGTCTTGTATTTTGGAAAAGCGGTATTATGCGCAAGACTTGAACAAGATGATGAATCTCGGTAACTATATGATGGCGGCGGTAAGGACTCTGCCTGCAAAGGGACGAAGGAATACTCTGAAGGTGCTCACGCTCGGAATCGGGCTGGCTGTGGGGCTGGTGTTGACATCGAAAGTCTGCTTCGAGCAGACCTATGACGACTTCTTCAGCGGTGCACAGAGAATATTCTATGTCAGCGAAACAGCGATGCTGAACGAGGAATACAAGGTCTACAACCAAACGAGCGGGGGAATCGCCCCGAGGATGAAGGAGTATTTTCCCCAGGTCGAGGAGGCGACGAGGTTCACCTGGTTCGAGGTGGACGCAAATCTCATAATGCACGGAACAAAGGCGAAGATAGATGCCGGGGGCACCGGACTGGCGGACTCGTCATTCTTCCGGGTGCTTGACCGCAAATGCCTCGCTGGGGACATCACGGAAGCGCTCGGCGTGGAGGGAAACGCCGCAGTGTCATTCTCCG
>CAVHGF010000039.1:0-20991 GCA_963635625.1 Treponemataceae bacterium
CACAAATGGACATCTGTTCCCACTCATCTTTCATATTGGCGATAAACTTCAGGTCTTCTCCGTTCGTCCAGCACCCAAAGTCACAGTTAGTATACGTGAGAACATTCTCAAGAGAGGGCATCACGCCGCCGTTTTTGTCCGTATCCTTCACCTTCGCATCCTTCGCCACCACAATGGCGCGTATCATATTCTCCTGCACGTGCTCCTTCCCATTCTCAAAAATGGCAAGAGTAACCTTCGCCGTTTTCTTCTTCCCCTCCTCGTCCTCATACTTGAAAGAGAAGTCCCTCTGCATATCCTCCATCGGAAAGCCATACTCCTCAGACATCATCTGAATCATATACTGCAGATTGGTCTCCTTCTCGGAAACCTTGACAATCTTGTTGGTCAACAAGCAAACAATCTCGTTCTCATTCAGAACGATTTCCTCAGATTTGATTTCCTGTGCCATAGCGCCTATTTGTTACCGAGATTAGAATTCAGCAGCTCCTTTACATCCATATTCAGGATACGTGCGATATCAAACAACTGTTCAATTGAAGGCTGGCTCTTGTTGGAAGCCCAGCGGGACACCGTGGTCTCACTCTTCTCCATCTGTTCAGCAAGCCATTTGGACGTCTTCTCCCTCTCAACGAGGGCCACCTTAAGACGGTTGAGCTTATTATTCTCTTCCATGAAAACTATAGTTTTAAGATTAATTACATGCTAGCATTACAAAGATATCAAAAGATTTCAACAAAGTTGCATATTTTGATAATTTCTTTTCATAAATTTGTGAAATAGATAGAAAATAGCACATAAAACTATGTCAAATAAGATTGGGCGGAACGATCCGTGTCCCTGCGGGAGTGGCTTGAAATACAAAAATTGCTGTCTGAAAAAAGTCAGTGCCAGCAATGCGGTGCCTTATATCGGCAGCAATGTCGGCGATTATTCAGGAATCAATGACTGCACGGAAATTTCGGTTTATTTCAAGACCCATTTAACGGCAGATATCTTCAACTTCATAATCGGCCTGCAGCTATCCCCGGCGAATCACGGTAAAAATGTTAGAATCGAAGAACTTGCAAGGCTTGCTGTGCAGTATGCTCATCCAGGAGGAAGTCCGGTAATCCAATCAGAGCTTGAAGCTATTCTTGATAGAGATTTCGGACAGAACCATATGGAGGATTTGCCTTGCAATATGTTTAGCGAATATGTTGCTTTTTATGGTGGGGCATACACAACTTTCCCTGGAATCACCTGTCAAGCCATAGAGATTTTGAACGATTTGCTATCAGCCGTGTTCAAAACCAGAAATGCTATCTCGAGTGATATTGAGCATAGAATGAGCATTGCCGTTCAACTTATATTAACCCTTGGAGAGTATTATGCGAAACTGGGTAATGTGGTAGGCAATCATAAGGGAGCCGAGTATGAAGACACTCGCTTCGACTATAGTCAGTGCGGCAAGGATTATTCTATTCTGGCAGATGATTTTCAGTCAGTTTTGGCTGAAAGCATTACAGGACTTGAAGCATTGAAGGACTTCATTCTTGGCACGACTGACCCGAATGTCGCAACAGCTGATCCGGATCATTCCCCATTATTGCAAAAACCTCTGGTCGAGTTCGAAGGGAAATACTATTTCCTTCTCATATCAAATGAGGCGAATGCAATAAGTTCATTTATAATGAGAAAGGTCATCGGCTGCAAATGCGAGGACAGCATTGCCCATTCTATGCGGCAACATATCTGGGATGGAATCAGATATGGATGCACAATGATGGAATGGCCGCTGACGACATTTGAGCTTCCCGAGAATAAAGATCCATACATAGAAGAAGTGGTCGCGCTGTTTGACGTGAATTGGCTTGCCTACCTGTGCTATGTCCACGATTTGGGCGAAAGCTTCAAAGACGCTGTTGATGGTGGGGAATTTTTCTATCAGGTTGATGATCACATCAAAGAAGCCGTTGGTTTCTTGAGGGATAACCCTGAAACCAAAGATTATCACATTCTGACTCTGCTGCTTTACTCATCCTCAGGAGAAACATTCATGCTTCCTCACAATGGCGGCGAGCTTGAAGATTATCGGTTGTCTTTCTCTGCATACGATTTCATAGAGCTCTCGCAATCAGAGCACTGGAACAGACTCAGCTTGTTGAGATTTGCTCAAATGGTAAAAAGACACGAAAGCTGTTTCGGATTAATGCTCAACTCCTTGGATGTGTATTCATTGTATAAGTCCAAGAAGGAAAGCTTCTATCTGTCCGACAAAGAAAAGTACACAAACATCATCATACCGCCAGATGATGGTATGCACCTGATTTTTGATTCAAAAATCAAGCGTGATTTCCGGGCTGTAAACATAGTGAAAGATGGCGAGTTCTATACAATGCCCGTAATAAGCGCATTGGATGGCATGCCAATTTACAAGCCAGATGTCACTTCCGGCAGTTACTATGTGGTGACTATTGCATATTCTGTCCCGATATGGGTGCATTGTAGTCAAGTCCACAGCAAACACTCACACGAATACGAAGCGGCAGATTTATATGGAATGGCAATCGCTTTCTGGCTGACGAGACTTTCACCCGCACTATCTGAAACCGTATCGGAAAGGTTTATCCGTCCTTTCAATATAGAGTTGGTGTTTGACGAAGAGCTCTTTGATCAGTATCGACACGAGAATGACTTTACAGAGAGTTCTGGAGATGCTTTTGAATTCTCGTCTTCTGACCCCAGACTAACATTAAGAATACACAGATCTTCTATGTCAACAATGGCAGTCGGAACGAACGCCGGTGAGCGAGATCTGATGAGACAACTTATCTCCAAATGGCTGAATCTGGATGACGTGGTAATATCCCGTGCATTGGATAATTATATGCCGTTAAGTTCTGCGAAGATGATTCTTCTTACAGATACCGGCAAGAATGAAATCATGGATCCAAGGAATTTGCACCGGCCTTTGTACATAAGTAATGCAATGGACCAGATGATTCTGGAATGTCTTCCGGAATATATGGCAGAGAAGAATCTGGATATTGATGGAAGCATAGAAACCACGGAAGCGAAGAGAAGTTTTCTCAACAGCCTTGTAGATGTCTTGTTCCAAAAACTTCATAACGAGGCAGTTAAGTATAGTAAAGTCATTTTGCTAAGACACATAGTTGACGTTAATGAATCTCTGATATGGGACAGGGAGCACGATGGTATAATCGTGCCGGCAAAATTCCTTTGTTTGGCTGACACAAAGGAGAAGAGAGAAGAGTATCTGGAACACGAGAGAGTTTTGACTGATTCAAGTCTCGCAGCAAGATGCCTGGCGGAATATGTGGTTGCTCAAAACAACGATGGTGGTACACTTATACCGGGTGGCGAAGAAATCGAGCATATGATGGCAATTATGAGGGCCATTATAACCTTCGGTTCGCAGTCTGATTCCCTACATTATGGAATAGCCAACGTACAAATTGAAAAATTGGGATCTGGAAGATATGCAATCACTGACGACGCATTTCAGGAAGGAATGGAAGAATTCTCCCGAGCGTATGTAGAAGAGGATATCAATCGTCATATCGCATCATTCCCCTCGAGGCTTCAGATAATGCGAAGCCCCGACACAAAGAAACAGCAAGAAACTGCCAATTCATATTGCATAACTGCTGAAGATGTGAACAACGCATTTGCAACTGATTGGGGAATCAGTTTCTCTGACATAGACGCATTCTGCTATGGATGTTACAGCCTGTGTATAAACAAGGGCACATCAACTCTGGATATAGACAGTGACACTTTCGAAAAGGAAATATTGGCGCTACAGCCCAGCTTGACCACAGAAAAAATAAAAGCTTGCATAAGCCATTTTTCTCTATCAGAGAGAGCCAAATTCCTCACAGCACCGGACGGTTATAAAAACCAAGAAGTGTTCCCTTGGGTATACAATAGAGAATTGAGCTATATCCGGAGATTTATTCTGTCTTACAATACTGGGGATGGACATCCTAGATATATACTGGGGCCAAGAAGTGCAATGGCTTCATTAAGGCAACTCGCAACATTGTTGTCCGATGGCCGCTTACAGGCCGAGACCGCCAACCTTAAAGCATTAAGGTCAAAGTTCAACGACATTAAGGGGGAGGATTTCAATGAAGATGTCCGAGAGTATTTAAAGGGAAACACATCACTTAAGGTATGGGATTGGGAAGTCAAGATAAGTACAGATGGCAACATGACGGCAGATAAGAACTATGGCGATATTGATGTTATGGCCTACGATGCCAATAGGAAGATTCTATTTACAATCGAGTGCAAGAACACTGAAAAGGCAAGGAACATAAGAGAGATGAAAACCGAGTTGGGTAAGTATTTCGGCCTGCCAGGTGGGAACAAGAAAGGATACATCCAGAAGCATATTGATCGGGATCGATGGCTCAAAGGCAACTATGGCCAAGTCAAAGATTATGTTGATAAAGACAATGACTTCGAAATCAAGTCAATAATCATGACCTCGGAAGTCATACCTCTTTCGTATATCAGCCGAATAAAGCCACAGCTCCCAATTCTGGCATTCAGTCAACTCAAAGCAAGAGGAATTGACGCGTTATACGAAGCCGTGGGTATTACGCAATAACAAAAAGCGGTCAAGCCCTTCTTCCTCCGCTGAAGCTCCGTCAGAAAGGCTTGGTTCCAGCCTCCGCCACACTTCGCGTGGCTCCGACTTCCACTTTAGTGAGTTCCGCCCGGCAGACATTCACAACTGCCGTGCCGTCAGTTGTGAAAGACTGCCTTGGGCTCCACAGCTACTCCGCCTTCGGCTACGTCGCTCAAAAGGAAAGCGGTGTCGGTCAGCAGTCAGTTATTCCGCGACGCTCCATAACTGCCAGCTCACCGACCCTGTTGATTCGCTTCAGGCGGGCAAGACTGTGTCCTTTGTCCGCTTCGCTCCCAAAGGTCACAGACTTGCTTTCCGCCTTCCGCACTGCCTCGGCCGTATTCACGGCCTGCGGCTCCCACCCGCCCGGCGATGGTATCCTCCGGAGCCTTCGGCTCCTCCGGATTGCCCGCTGCCCCCAGCGGCCGACCAGCTGCTCACGCCGCTCATCGTGCTGCCTTGCGTGATGTTGATGTCGATATTGCCGTTGTTGACAGTGGGGGCGGTGAGAGCAGGTGCGGCCAGGAGTGCGTGTGTTCTGCCATACATTGTACCGGTATTGATGCTATTGGTGTCTCTCTGCTATATGGGGAGAAGACATACTGCTGCTATGCTGCTATTGGGGATTTCGAGAGTTTTGAGGATTCCCCGCTTCGCGGAAATATTGCCGCAGTGGTATGCGAGGCGCAGTGCAAGGACCTCACTATCGGGCACTCGTTCGGGCTGGGGCATTTCCCCGGTGAGGAGGGAAAGAAGCGGTCATCCGCAATCTCTGCGTCTGCGATGCAGCCGCAGACAATGCGGCTGGGGTTTATAAGGCTCCTCTATGTCGGCGGAGCCGCCACAGAAGAGCCATAGGCCGCTGACGCGGCCAATAATGGAAAGCGGTATGCAGTCAGCAGCCGGTTGCTCCGCTGCGCTCCACAACCTTCAGCTCACCGCATCCTGTTTTGCCCCTAACCCCGAGGGGAAATAATCGACATGGGCCCACCTCCGAATCACCGTCAGTGCGCATGCGCCGCGTCATAACATAACGCGTAATTGTGTAACCGCCGCACAAGGCCCACACACAAGCCTAAGCGTTTACACAACAGGTCGTTATGTTAAGAAGCTACCTTTGTCCTTCGAAAGACCGATATCCCTTGCCCCTGTCGAGTCGGCGGCAGCAATGGGCGCGTTTCAGGGACCACCCGGGACCCGGCCCGTCAGCGCGCCCAGGTCCTCGCGCATCCGGAAATCAACCGTAGTGCGTAATTCGAGGGCGCGAGGTCCGCCACGCGGGAACGTTTGTAGTATGCGAATGTCCCAACCCGCATTCAGCGTAAAGTGCAGTGCGAGCAAGCTGCCGCCTCCAGCCCTTCGGGCGGGTCGTTCCGGACTGCTACTCCTTGTCCTGCGCAAGCTCCGGACAAAGAGCATCAGTCCTCCACTCCTCGGTATTTATAAGTGCTGTTCGCTATTCCTCCCTTCGGTCGGGCGAGACAGCAAGCGGAATGTTTATGTCGGGCCTAGATGCTCCGGGGACTTGCGCCTGACCGGGGACGCAGTCCTTGTCATCTTCCGCTCCGTGCCTCCGCTACAGATGACAAAGACTGCTTGGCTCCGTGGACTTACGGCGAGTCAGCCGAGCCTTCCGGCAAAGAGCTCCTGCGTCGCTCCTTGCCTCCAGTCTCGTCTGCCTTTACGCCTCCAGTCCACTGCGCCACACCCGGCCAAGCCCAAGTCCCCTCCGCCGGCCCGCCCCCTCCGAATCACCGGCGTGGCCGACTACCTCGACACCAGCCTTGGTGCCAGCGCGGGAAAGACCGTTATCCTTCGAAAGACCCGCATCCCGTCCCGCGCCTGCCGCGCCGTACCGGCTTGCCTGCTCACTATTTCAACCAGTCTGCCGCCACTGCTGACGCAGTCGCGACAGCCCGTCTGAAATAGTCGAGCCCAACTCAAAACCCACGCCCCGGCCGCAGTGTATATCCGGACTGAAGTACCACGCCCGAAGGGAAGTTCCTGTTATATACATATAGCAGTGAGCAGGGCTACCGCCCTGCCTTTCGTTGATTGATCGGAAAAGTTTTCTGGACCGGTTTGGCGCTCTCGTTTGAGTTTTCTATCTTCGCTATTGCTTGCTTAGGTGAAACGCCGCATTCACGGTCAATTCCCGAATGATGTCCTTTTGAGCTTCCTCGAAGTTAGCCATTAGGTCAAGCGTTTCACCGCTGAGGTCCCTCTGACCTCAGGTCTCGATAGCCGCCTCTATGGTCGGCTTCACTTAGTCCCCTCCGCAGTGTATGCGTCTGGGGACTTCTTAGTATCTTCGCGTCAGATTTGTTGCCGCTATGCCTCGATACATCCCGAATAAAGTCATCACTGACTGCTGGTCCTCCGCCGGCAGCGTTACCTTCTTTCATCGGGATGGGGTATGCTACTATAAGAACCGTGGTAATCACACCTTCCAGGAATCCGAGTTGCAGATGGAACATCTGGAACTCCAGAGAAGGGCTTTGGCAGCGTGGAGGTCGCTCCAGTTTGAGACGCAGCTGATCTGGAATGAGCTGGCTCTGCCAGTCATCAGTCATCGTCCCCCGTTTGACGGTTCGACTCACATATCCGGATGCAACCTGTTCACATCGACCTACCACGGCTTCGCCCAGCTGGGTGATGAACACGTCCCCAGTCCTGCGGCCTATGAAGAGTTTCCAATCGTGTGGATTGGCCTTGACTCCGCTGATGAAGTTGAGGCCGGAACGCTCCGGATGAAACTGAGAACGAAGCTCGAAGGAAATGCCGTCCCCACCCGTTATCGCCTCCACATCAGAATCCAGCTGACATCCCCCGGAATGGGCAGGAATGGCGGCAAGATGCGCGCCTTTGTTGCCGAGACCAACTGCACGTCATCAGATTGCATCGTAACCGTCCTGGTATCGGACTACAAGACTATCTGGGGATTGGATCTTCCGAGCTATCAGGTCCACTGCCGGTACCTGCTCATCGATACGCAGACTGGCTACAGAAACATATTCAGGAAGAAGTCCTTCCTGATGGAAGTGCAGTAAATTGCTTAAGTCATACTTAGAGTTAACTTTCGCAAGTCTTTGATATTGCGTATGTAAAATCTTTGCTATCTTTGCATTGGGAACGGTCGCTGCACATAGTGTAGCGTTTATGATAGCAAAACCGTCCATAGCATTCAATGACTTCTCGGGTACCGCCAAAGAGGTTACCGCACGAAACGTCAACGGCCGGAACGTTCTCTCTGTCCGGGCCAAGCAATCCAAAGTCTTCACACCGGCACAAGCCGTGTCGAAAAATAACCTGTCCAGCATCTCACGGGCATATAAGCAGCTGACCGATTCCCAAATAGTCGCCTGGTGGGAGCTGGCCGGTCATCTGAAGGGCATCTCCACTTTCGGGGATGCCGCTTCTATGACCGCGCACAACGCCTTTGTCAGAATCAATTCCAATCTGTCCATCGTAGGGAAATCTATGCTGCAGGACGCGCCGGTCTATGTGGCCGACGTTCCGGAAGTGGACTATGAAGACCTGTGGGTATCTCCGTCGCTGATCTGCTTCACGGGCCTCGTAGTCCCGAAAGACTCTTACAGGCTTATGGTGAAGATATCGGCCGGGCAGTCGGTGGGAGTATCTTCCGGATGGAACAAGACTGTCATCGTTGCCCCCGGTGTTGAGGAGGACTGGTCCGAGGCGAATATCACCAGAGTCTATACTGAAACTATCGGCTATACTCCGAAGCTCGGCGAGAGGGTCTTTCTTGAGTTCTGGTGGATGGATACTACCAACGGGTTTACAGGCGAGGCTATGAGAATCTCTGTGATCTGCAAGGAGGAGTCGCAGGTTGAAGGTGAGACATACGTCAAGAGGAACCAGTTTACTGCTGACCATATAACTAAGCTTTCTTCTGGTGCAACGATTGTCAAGTTCTCAGAGGAGAATGCTGAAGGCTCCGCTCTGATGATCATCGATATCGAGTACAAGAGCACCTCTATCGTCTCCGGTATCAGTGGAGAAATGGCAGGGCTGCCGGATACCTTCCTTGCCGGTCGTATCTATGTTCCGGGCCGTTCCAACACACGCAACCCCTGGGCTGTCGGCCAGTATGAGTGTTATTCGTCATATTCCAAGTACTGGAAAAACTGGCAGTGCGCCTATCGTGCCGGCTCCTATGGTAAGGAGGCTCAGGTATTCGGTACGGCAGCATTCGTGAACTACTAATCCATTTGAGCTATGATCACATCCATATCCAACAACATCGGCATCGAGCAGGTCTCCTTCAAGGACTATCAGACGGAGAAATTGACCATCCTGAACGGCACTTTCTCGGTTGACTCCACCAGCGCAGCTTGGAAAGCGGCCACTGAGATTGTATTCACCTTCGAGTCCCTCACGATGGCTAAGTCCGCAATATCGGCCGTCTATATGATTGACACGCAGCCGCGGGACCAATATGACAAGGCAAAGCGCGGAACAATCGTCAAGTCCTGGATCAAGAACAACAAGCTGCACATCGAGAAGGTAGACTACTTTGATGACTACGGTCCCATCACCTTTGTCGTAGCAAATGCGTATGCCACCGGAGCCCAGAGGACTACTGTCGTGAAAGACGGATATGTAACTACAGGGTTGGCCAACCAGCCCACCTACACAAAGCTTGACAAAGGCTGCCTTATGGTCAAGGACCGCTACATCTTCTGCCAGATGATGTTCAAGCAGTTCTATGGTATAGACAAGACCACAGAGCAGGCATTTGACATTACCAATATGCCTTCTGATGTGGACGTGTATCTTGCCGTTGCGTATTCCAACAGCTACATAGACCAGAGGGGCGCGCCCCTGGCCCTCGCACATCTGTCAGCCGGTCACTTGACCTGCACAAACCCCACTGACGTAGGCTTTGTGGCCAACAGCGGCACCTTCTTCCAGTTCTTCGCCGTGAGGGACGTAGAATCCGCCAACAACTCTGACGAATAACTATGTCCAAGCTTAACCAACGGGAAATGACTCGCCTTCAGGGCGGAATGGCCATCGCCAGCTTTGCTGCAGGTGTGGCCATAGCCTGCGTGTGCCTGTTTCTCGTTCCGTCTCCGGGGGAAATCAGCAACTCCGCAATCAGCATAGTTTCAGAATTGCTGGTTCTCGCCGGAGCCATCCTCGGAGTCAAGACCTCCTACGATGCCAAGTTCATCCGCATCGAATCCGAAATCCAGAAGAAAGCCGACAAGCAGTCGGAATGACTATGAAATACATCCTGCCTCTTTTCTCTCTCTTGCTCCTCGTGGCCTGCAGTTCTGTAAGACAGGTCGCACCAGCTCAACCTGTGACCCGGGTTGAGTACCGCACGGAAACGGTTGTCGAGAAGGACACTGTATATCTTACTTTGCCACCCATCGAACAGTCCCGCTCCACTCTCGACACCGTCTCCGTTTTGGAAAACAGGTACGCCAAATCTGTGGCCAGCGTTGCAGATGGAGTTCTTGATCACTCCCTGCAGGTGAAATCCGTTTCGGAGCCCGTAGCCGTGGAGAAGAAAATCGTTTACCGTGACTCCCTTGTCTATGTCACCCAGCCGGCGGAAGTCGTTGAGGTGGAGAAGAAGCTCTCCCGGTGGCAGTCCTTCAAGATGAAGGTCGGAGGCTGGGCGCTCGATATTCTTTTACTCGCAATAGTCGTTGCAACACTATATTTTGTTTCACATCTTAAAACCCTTTCATTATGAAGTATGTACCTTCTATCGCGTTCGACGAGATGAGCGGTTCGGCCAAAGGCGTTACCGCTGCCAAATCCCGTGGACGCAAGTATATCCGCAACCGCGGATATGGCGGATCAATCCGCACTTCCGACCAGGCTTCCGTGAAGTCCATCTTCAAGCAGCTCTCGCAGTCCTGGCACTCTCTCACCAATGCCCAGATTCTCGCGTGGAATGCTGCGGCCAACACCACGCAGGGCAAGTCAGTTCTCGGCTCCAAAGCCAAGATCTCCGGTGCCAACCTCTATATGAGGCTCAACTACTGGGTTGTCTTCTGCGGCGGAATCGCTCTGGCCAATCCTCCCGCTCTCACCGGCGTTGACGCTCCTGCATCCGCAAGCTGCGAGATCACTTCCAGCGCGATGACCTTCACCCTCTCCGCTGTTCCTTCAGTCGTGACCAACCTCAAGCTCATCATCCTCGCTTCCGAGGGCCAGAGCAACGGTATCACCTCCGCTTACAGCAAGGCTGCCGCCTTCGGCGACCCTCAGACTCCGGTGACTACGGCTATCAACATCAAGTCCGACTACGACGCCAAATACGGCGCTCCTACGGAGGCTAAGCCCAAGGTATTCTTCAAGTATTTTTACGTGAACACCGCCACCGGCGAGAAGTCCGGTGAGATGCAGCTCGCGGGAAAGCTTGCGACTGACTAAGCCGGAACCGGCTTAAACATAATATCCCCAGCAATCCAATTTGATTACTGGGGATATTTCTATTGTTTTAAGAAATTACAGAATTGCGTTTGAGCTACTTACAAGCTTCATGAAACTGTTTCCCATATTCATTGACGCTCACAACGCTATCAGTCGCATCTATGCGAAGATTATCATCGGGATGTTGATTTTTACACAATTCCAACCTACTCAAAATGAAAGGTGTATTCTTTAAGTCATCATAAGATGCACCGGTAATTGTGCGATCATACATCAAATCAATAATGCCAAATTTGTCAAGTCTTACCAGAGCTGCTGAAACATCGAATTCCGAATAACCGCCAATACTCCACCCCATGTACCATTCCGGGTAGGCATTCGAATAATATTTGCCCGTATTTCCAATCATAGCACGTGGGTTAATTGCTCTCATATTTCCGCCTTGTTGTGCCAATTGTTCAAATACTAATGCATCCAACTTGTTCATTTTCCTGATAATTTCAACATAGGATGGATGGACAACGTTATCTTTCCCTTTATCCATTGAATTAGCCAATAGCGCTACGTACATTTCACGCAAAGTTTCATTATGAGCCGTGTATGTAAGTGACTGTATGAGAGGAACTGCTATTTCTGGGTCTGGTGTCTTCAACCGTTCTTCTGGTATATTGTCTATTCTTTTCTGAACTTCAGTTTCAAGAAACTGCTCAAATTGTTCCCAACACCACAAGAAACCCCTTATGGGGGAAAGAAGAGCTCTTGCCGTTCTACCGACAACCGAACCAACTTCTGAAACAGCAGGGCTGGCTACATCTTTATAAACCTCAATGCTTAAATCTTTCAATTCGCTCATGTTTTCTGATGTAAAAAGTGAATGCTATTGTGCAAAAATACAGTAATTTATTGGAACTATACAACAAATGAGTATATGAGACCGTCTATGAAAATGGACAAACTGTTGAGTATACTGCTAAGATAAAAACCAATTTCTATGTTACACAAAATCCTCAACCCTCAACTTCTCCGTCGGATTCCAGCATTCCAGAACATCAGCAATATCCAGACCCTTTGCGCGCATATCATCTGAGGCGTGGTCAGACAACCAGGTTGAGACGCGGCAGTTTGTGAGGGCAGGGATGGTGCGGGCCTTCTCCGTCCAGATTTCCTCGGCGCCAAGGTCGGGGAAGAGAATAACGTTTCTGCCTCTGAGCGGTTCGCAGGTTTCCGGGCGGAGATTTGTGAGGCCGCCGGTGGCGAGAAAGAGAGCGTCCGGAAAGAACGTGCTGGCGATGACGGCTGTCTTCTCGGCCTCAACGATGCAGATTGTTTGTGTGTCGTCAGTGAGCAGATGAAGGCCGAAGAGACATTGCCGCAGGCGGAAATCTTTGTGCCCCGGCAGTGAATGCACCCAGGCGACGTGATTGTATCCGTCTTTCACGCGGTGGCCGGTATGATAGTCATAGAGCATAATCTTTCCGGCACGGACGCGCTGCTGCAGGTCAATCTGCCAGAACACCGTTGCATTTGGCCAGAGCCTGTGACCGCCGACCTTGTATCGCATAGTTGCCTCCATTGCAGTGCGGCCGTCGAAATGCTCCCGGAGCCAGATGTTGAAATTATTGAAGGCGCAGAGTCCCATCGAGTCCTCAACCAGTGCCGGATCCAATGTTGAGAATCCTTGCGTTGAGGTCTGTGACGTGTACTCTTTCCTCGGGAACCAGTAGCGCTTTTCCGGACGGTCTCCGCCTTCGGCGAAGTAGTCCTTCGGCTTCTTGTGATAGCCGCAGTTAATCTCCCGGTCGCAGCGGCCGATGTCATCAGCGAGCGGATCGCCGGTTTCCACATCGATGTATTTCACGAAGGTCCGCTTCCCGCAGTTGGGGCAGATGCTTTTCCGGTGGTCGCCTGCGCAATGTTCCAGCCGGTAGCGGTATGATGTATTGTCTGATTTCATTGATTTTCTGATAGTTGATTGTTGTGTTGTTGAGGTGGAACGGAAACTTATCCCGTTTCCACAGTTTCCAAGGTTTCCACTAGTTTCCACCGGAAAGCGGTGGAACATCCGGAACATCTGGAACACCCCGCAAGTTTCCAGTTCCAGTCTGGGGAAGTTCGCCGCTGGCCCTCATTTCCCGGACGAGGCGATTGATTGTTGTGTGACTGACTCCGGTCTCCTCGGCTATGGCGCGGGCGCTCTTTCCGTTCGGGATTCCTTCCCTTATTGTCTCCAGCAGCTGCTCGTGCGCCATCGGGTCTTTCGCGTCCAGATGCTCCGTCTCCTTGGCCGTGCCGGTGATTTCAAAGTGGAGAAAGTTGTATTCCTTGCGGATCTCGCAGCAGAGGACGCTGCCGCGGCCGTATTCCCGTTCGGCATTCCTGGTCTTGAGCATCTTCAGGTAGCGGATGTGCTCGCCGCGTCTGCTTTCGCCGATGGCAAAGGCGGAGTCGATGAAGTTCATTATCATCTTGCTGCCCTGGATATCGTTCTTGCAGATCGGACGGGAGGAGTCGCGTTTGGGAGTGTGGGCCAGTATCAGCAGGGAGAAGTCGTATTTCTCCTTGATACGCTTGAGCTGCTTCATAAGGGGCAGGGCCGCCTTGCTCTTCTCCAGCTCGTCGCTGAAGAAGGTGATGTTGTCCACGATGCCCACCTTCGCCCCGACGGTGTTCAGCGTCACCTCTATCTGGTCACAGATATACTGGCTGTAGTCTCCTTCGGGATACTCGGCATCCGGATCCAGCACCACCCTGTAGAAATTGTTGTCCCACACATATCCGTCCTCGCCCTGCACTGTATATCTGATGCTGAACTGGCGGTCGTTGAGCTCGAAGTCGAAATAACCAACCTTCTGGCGCGGTGCCGTCATCTCGAGCGGGCAGATTGGGATGCCGCGGCTGATGCTGTCGGCTATCTGGACGGCGAGAATGCTCTTGCCGGCATTGGTCTCGGCGAAGAGCACGGCAAGTTCGTTCTCAAACCAGAAGTCCCCGAAAAGCTTCTTCTGGATCGGGAGCCCGCGCGTCATCGCCATCCACTCGTTCGCCGGCCGGATGAGGAAGAACTTGTGCACGGGAATCTCCTCGTACTTGCCTTCCATACTCATTTCCTCCGGTGCTTGTCCTGACGGAATTTCAAATTGCCGTCCTCCAGGTCCTTCATAAGCTTGTCCTTGTCCACGAGGGAGGAATGGCCCTGTTTGTAAAGCTTTATCTGTCCTTTGTGGACGTGATCATAGAAGGTGGGCTGGCTGCACTTGAGCATGAGGCAGGCCTCCGGCACGGTCATATAGTTTCCCTTCGGCTTCTTGGGTGCTTCGGCCATAGCTGTCTTGACGGCAGTGGTCACCACAGGTACAAGCACCTCGTTGACAAGCTGCGTGAAAATCGGTTCCAAATCCATAATGTTTCTGCATTGAGTTGATAATGCAGGAGGAGGCCTCTTCTCATCAGAGTGTCTCTCTGACAGGGCGAAGGTATGCTATCTTTTCCTTAGCTTAAAATCGGTATCTCGGCAGATGAAGCAGTCGGCGTTTGTAAAAATGCCACCTCAGGTCGTTACACGGGCAATTTGTTTGAGTAGACCGAAGCGGTTTCGTTCCCGGCGGCAGGTTCCGCTCCGTCTCCGTGCTGTCCTTAAGAAGGAGCCTCAACCTCCGGAACGTCTCCTTCAGACCGGCATAGCCTGCAAGATGCTTCGCCACCTCATCGCGCAGGACTTTGTTTTCAATGATTCTCTGCCAATTGTCCGTAATCCCATAATACACACCTCGCAGCTTCTGCCGCAGCTCACCGGATCTGCGCGATATCGTACGTGCTTCAGATTCCCCGGTACAGAACAGATTCGGAAGGGCACCTCGTGGGCGCCCTTGCGTATGTGAATATTTCTGTGTTGCTATTTTCTTGTCAAGACCCTCCAATAGCCTCCTTTATCAGGGCCAACGTGCTCGACGAGCCCCAGCTGCTTAAGCTTTTCGATGTCCCTCATAATCGTACGCAGGGATACCCCGATTTTTTTGGCAATGGACGATGCATTTTCCGTGACATTTTCTATGTCATTTTCTATGACATTTTCTATGTCATCGCTACTGAAGCATTGAAGGATAAGTCGTTGTCTCACAGAAAGTTTTTCTATGTCATCATTGGTGTCATAGATAGCCTTGACCACCTTACCGGTTCTGTCGTCTATCCTGGCTCCGTGCTGGATGGCATAGAACACCTCACGCTTGATGTTGGCAGTCACGCCGCTGAACTCCTCCACGAATGTCGGAATCTCAAGTTCTGCATCCTTGAAAGCATCCCACGAGATTCCCATCTTGCCCAGAAGGAAATTCTGGGCAGCCATACCGTCCATTTCCTGCAGTGTGCTTCCGGATCTGAGATACAGGCGTCCGTTGAACGTGACGGGCGTATTGCTCGCAATGCTTTCTTTCTTTTCCTTTATCTTCTCCTGCCGCTTAATAGACTGATTCTCATAGTGGTTAATGACATTACCCAGAGGGTCACGCAGGGGGTCATCCAGAGGGTCATTATCGAAGCCATCAATTGATATCCCGCGAATCACTCCAGCAATAAAAACCTTTATACATCAACCCCAAAGAACCACAATCCTTTCTTTGAGCAGGTATTCATAATTGGATAAGTGTCCGGGAATCTCCAAGCAATCAGTTCGCTGACGCTGGACTTTCCGAAGTGCCTCAACTGACAGCAATTGCTCACTTTCTTCGCAGTAATCTCACCATTATTCAGCAGCTCGTCCCATTTTGTCCTGATGTCAGCCAATGTGTTGTCTCTGAGGAATTGACTGGCATGCCCATGCATATCGGTCCCAAGTCCAAAACAGTTGAATGTATCAAGAACCATCCGGGCCTCTTGTGCTGTAATCGTCTTGATTTTGGAACTTGACGTAAGCCTCTTAACCAACTTCGCACTTTCCACCCGCCTTAGTTCTCGTTCCCTGTTCGCGTAATAATGATTGGATATCTTTTTGAAGTAACGCTTTACAAGCGAAGATTGCTCAGATGATTTCCTTGACTGAACTTGATCTAAAGATTTTGATATGCCATCTTCGTGCTCCAGATAATTGAAAAGATAATCGACCTCTTGCAACAATGTGAATCCGTCTTTCACCATCGCTTGACAACGCCCCGTGATTTGATTGTACTTTTCTGCAAATTCTATGTATCTGGAACATTTCTCGTGATACCTGTCCATCCTCTGCGTTTCAGCCGAGTATCGTGGGAGTTTGTTCAATAAATCATAGCCATTTTGACCGTCTTCAAAATCAAACTGGTTTTGCTTTTTGCCCTTCTTCCAAGATGTGATGATTCTGGCCTTCGGGTTATCCCATATTGACATAAAGAATGCTTCTGCTTCGTGAATATCCACGCTGTCCACCCCAACCTCATATCTTTTACTGAAAGCTGTCCCGGTCAAGTTAGCGGATGTGATTAAACACCAGTCGTCAACAACATACACCTTGGCATGAAGACTCTTCAATGATTTGATACAGTCATGGTGACTGTGGACGAACTCATTGTAGGTATTCTTCCTTATAAACCCAGTTTCAATATCGGTTATTACCTTAAAATCTATATCACTTCTTTTCCAAGCGCTTCCAATAATGCGAAGGACATCTTTCAGCTCTCCGATAAATGGTGCGCTAATCCATACACGATGTTTCACACCGTCGCAATGAGAACGGAGACTATTGGCAAGATTATCTACAGAGTAAATCATACGCTATTATTTTTCAGACAATTACAGTTTGACTTTCAATTCATGAAAACATTTCCGACCATCAATCAAAGTAATCATACTTCTCGGTAATCTTCTCCACGACCTCGAGCTGGTCGGCCTTGATGTACTTCTTCAGCATCACGGTGGTGGAGTGGCGGGGATCACATCAGAGATCACCCCCCCCCACAGCCGCACTCATCCTCTCCACGGCCACCACTATCGACTGTCTGCTTGTCTCCATATCCCGTTCCGTTTCCTGTTACACCAATATCTCGATAAACGTGGAATCGTCCTTCGGATCATTCAGATAATACCCGTCCGTGCTGACCGCCACCACACTTCCTGGTTCAACATCACGCGACCGTACCGTCGGATCTTCCGCCAATCCTCTGCCTCTGAGACTTCTGGTGAGGAATGAGCATCCGCTCTTATCCATATACACGTCGTCTTTTGACAGTAGGAGAGTCTCTTCGTTCTTGAGCGTCAGTGACACCCTCACATTGCCGAGCGTTGCCCAATACAACTTTCCGGATGAAACGGCAGCTACCGCCACTGCACAACCCATCTTCGCTCCAATCCGCAAGGACTCCGTCTCAATAGCCTTGTCCGCCGCCTCGATGGACCGCTGAATCAGACTTGCAAAATCATCTGCATTTCCGTTTTCAGCCATATGAGCAATGGTATCCGCAGCCGTTGCTGCAGCGATGTCCCCGCACTCCAGTCCGCCCATACCATCGCATACGACAGCAAGCAGAGACTCATCCGATATCCTGACAACCCGGGAAGCGTCTTCATTGACCTTCCCTTCACCGGCCTTTGTTGTTACCGTGTACTTCATATTCCGCAGGTCTCTTTGAAAACTTCCGTCATAATCTCCCAAGCTCTCTTCACCGTATCGAAATCGGCATCGCCCTGCACACAGTCGACGAGAAGCCGGCTTCTTTCGCCAAGGTCAAGTTCCGCCTTGATATCATTGCAATAGGATTCAACTTCACCCTTGCCCAGAAGCCCGGCAATGTCTTTCGCCAGCATATAAGCTCCGGCCACATAAGGATCGAAGTCCTCTCCGAGAATATCGCAAACTTCCAGATGATGCCCTTCCGTAATCTCGTGGATGTAGTAGTTGCCCAGGATATATGACATATCCTTGGCGTCCTTGTTGTTCAGCAGGTGCCTGTCAATCCAGGCATCGAATTTTGTCACAAAGAATGCCGGCACAGATGGAATCTTGAATTCGAACTCCCCATCGACATCCACCGTCATACAATCCTTCAGTACGGACGAGAATCCCTTCACGGACATTCTCGGGCTCTCCTCGGGTGGCCAATAAATGTTCTCATCCGGCTTTTCCACACCACCGAAAGGGACCACATCCACTTCATATTCCGCATCCTTGCAGCCGGTGTAATAGAATCTCTGCTTTATGTCAGGGTCTTTCCGGAATCCCCGCGCTTGCAGAGCCTCTGAAATCACGAAAAAGTCACTCCACGTCTCCACCGCTATGGCTATGTCCAGATCCTTTGTCTTCCTTGCCGGAGCGCCTGCCTCAAGATACAGACGAAGGATGTCTCTGGAGGCAGCTCCAATCACCACGAACTCCCGTCCTATCGCATTGAAGCAGGAGGACAGTCCCCGCAGAGTCTCAATCTGAAGACTGCTTTCGAAAGTACTACTTGAGATATGATAATTCCTTGTCATAGATTCGTTTTGCTTCTTCACGGCATCTGCCGTCACCGTTTCCCATCAAGTCCGCATATACCAGCAATGCCGGCACCTCTTCTGTCCAATTCCAGAACTTCTTGTAAACGCTCATTTTCCCCTTCTGGTCAGGAACCGCCACGGCGGACTTCATAAGAGCCGATGTCGGCACCGTGGAATAAATCTCATATTCCTCCGGGAACAGATATCCGTCCATCAGAAAAGACGCACATTCGCCACCCCACAGCATTCCCTCCGGTAGCTTTGTCCCGTTCAAATCCTTCTCCTTCCCACTGATGAATGACATATTCCCCAAGAGCAGCTTCGGCTTCAACGTCCTGTTGTATCCAATGACCCACTGCTCCAGCAGGTCGGCAGTATTCTTGAGAAAGCGCCCATTCACTGATGTCAGAATATACGAAGGCTCCAGAGAATCGACCACATTCTTGACCGTCCCGAGGGCCACGCCCGTAGCATCCGCGATGGCACGATACGTCTTGCCCACATTGTGGATATCCTGGAGAAGATAGAACACCACCTTGATTCCCGCCGCTCCGAACGCCACGTCAGTGCTGGGGACCTTGACCGCATTCTTCCGTCCGCAGATACTCACAAGAAGCGGAGTGCCCTTGACCTTGATTTCGCAGTTGCCGGCCGAATCCAGCACATTGAAGCCCTCGGCCGCAGCCTTCTTTAGAAGTCCGGAGGTTATACTTCCGGTCACGAGCAGCACCGGAGCACCGCATTCCTGCGTCATTCGGGACAGCTGTCCCGCCACGGACCCATAGTTTGAAGCGGTGACCTTCGCCTTCATCGCGCAGGGGAAATCGTATCCAAGCACGGAAATAACAGCATCCGCCGGTCCGTCCGCATTCTGCTTAACCTCCACCTTCCCCAGTAAGGAAAGGCTGTCAGACAGATTCTCCACCGCCCTGGACAGTATTTCATCAAATAGAACATCCATAATTGTTCAGTTTTTAATCTTTGTACAATTTTATTGAACAGAGCAAAGTTAATGAACAATATTGATATTTCCAACTTCTATCTGAAATAGTCGTAAGTCTCGGTAATCTTCTTCACCGTCTCCAACTCATTGGCCTTGATATACTTCTCCAGAGTCTTGACGTTCGAATGTCCGGTTATCTTGCAGATGACATACACATTCATCCCGGAAAGATACATCAGCGTCGCTCCGGTACGTCTGGCGGTGTGGCTGTGAATCAACTCATATTTCTTGAAGGTGGAGGTAGTCAGCTGGCCTCCGGAAGTGGAGCGTATTTCCACAGGATCATCAATCCCCGCCAGCTTGCCTATTTCCTTGAGATAGCCGTTCAGCTTCTGGTTAGAGATATGCGGCAGCTCATCCGGATACTTGTCCAGAATTGTACGAAGCGCCGATAAATAGCATCCGAATCAGCCTTCGGAGCCTTGAATGAAGGGGCGGAATAATTGTGATTCGAATGATAGCCCTCTTCCTCGGCGCAACGCATCACCGTCTTGATGACCTTGATAGTCTTGCCCAGAGTGTTGAGCCCATACCAGTCTAGGCCGTACGGATAGTAAAGAAAATACCCATGATCTGATAACTTTTTTAATTGCGTAACAAGGATAAACAAATTTTTAGACACATTACGCAAATCTTCAAATTCACCTGTATTTCCCTATACCCCCAAGTCTAACCTACCCCATTCTACGCCATTCTAGGGCACATTCGCTCTTTTTAAGTCCACCCTAAAACACGGTATGCGAACCCTTCCGCACCGCAAAATGCCTTCGACGATTGTAGAAGGCGTTTTTTATGTCCATGCCCATGCAACTCATTGGACTTAACTTACAATTCTCTCTTATTTCTCCAAGATATTACTTTGAATGATTCGTGGTATAATGGACATTTACAGTTGCTAAAACGTAATCGCGGAAACGCTTACCCTCCAGCGCTGTTTCGCCGAGGTGTTTGAGTACGTGAAAGATGAAAGGAATGCACTGACAAATTGCCACAGTTTCGCGATTTCACAAGCCCTGTATCTCGTTCTCAGATATACCTGTAACTTCACTGATAAAAGATATGTCCAGACCTTTGTTCAGAAGATTCTTCGCCGTCTCGCGCTTGCCCTCCGCGAGTCCTTCCTCGCGTCCTTTTTCTTCGGCCTGCTCCTTGACGTATTCCAGAACGTTTTCGTAATCGTATTTCATTTTCTGCTTCTCCAGATAAGATTTGTGTTCGTCGGCGGTGAAGTTAGCAATTTTCGCAGTCTCACAAACTTTGTATCTCGTTCACTGATAGGCCTGTGGCAACAGATATTTTATCTATCGGTATGCCGATTTTCAGAAGATTCTTCGCCGTCTCGCGCTTGCCCTTGGCCAGTCCACGCTCAAGACCTTTCACCTCACCCTCCGCCAATCCGCGCTCAAGACCTCGAGCCTCACCTTCTTCAAGGGCCTCTTTCCGGGCTTTATTTACTGCGAAAGCTCTCTGGGACAATATATCACGTTCATTCATAAGA
>CAVHGF010000040.1:0-20935 GCA_963635625.1 Treponemataceae bacterium
ACAAAGGTCTGGACATATCTTTCATCTCTGAAGTTACAGGGTTGTCACAAGAACAGATTCAGAGCTTGTAAATTTTACAATCAGCACAAAGCATTCCTTCCGAATTCGGAACGAAGTCCATCACGAAGACACTCAGCCGGGCCTGTGAAATCGCGGCGTTTACACCGGAGAAGAAAACACTTTACGATAAAAGTCTTATGAATGAACGTGATATATTGTCCCAGAGAGCTTTCGCGGTAAATAAAGCCTGAGGAGTCTATAGGATCCAGGTCGGACTGACTTGGCTTTTGTCTATCCTCGTTCGAGTTCGCGGCGGAGGTCTTTTTCCTTTATGGATGCGCGCTTGTCGTACTCTTTCTTGCCGCGGGCGAGTGCGATGTGCACCTTGGCATAGCCGCCGTCGGTGATGTAGCACCTGGTGGCAATAATGGTGAGCCCCTTGTTCTTGACAGCGAGCGAAAGGTGCCGGAGTTCCCGTTTGGTAAGCAGAAGCTTGCGGTCTCTTTCAGGGTCGTGTCCTCCCCACGAAGCCCAGAAATACGGGGCGATGTTCATCCCCTTGAGGTATAATTCCCCGTCCACGAAATAGCAGAAAGACTCCTGCAGAGAAGCCTTCCCGGCACGCAGGGACTTAATCTCCGTACCCACAAGCACTATTCCGGCATCGTACTGCTCCAGAAACTCATAATCGTACGACGCCCTCTTGTTATTTATCTGTACCTTACTCTTCGCCTTTGGCATAAAACCTTAATTCCAATCAACTCAAGTTCCGCAAGTAATATATTGCCATTCAAGCATTGAAAAACAAACCGGTAAAAATATGACAGCATTTTTGAGAAAAAGACTATAGCCCCCCAAAAAGACAAGTATAGCTTACCAAGTTATTTTTCAAGGATTACTAAACCGAGCAAATTTAGTAAATTTGCACAAGTTATGAAAACATCTCCTGCACCGCTTCCTGCGGCAGAAACAATTGACACGCAAGAATTGGCCCGTCTGTATAAGGAAGGCGGGATAGATCTGATATGCGTGCTTGGTCCTACGGCATCGGGCAAGACCCGGTACGCCGTGGAATTGGCCCGAAAGATAGACGGTGAGATCATCTCCGCTGACTCGCGGCAGATTTACAGGGGGATGGACATAGGCACGGGCAAGGACCTGGCGGAATACGGAAACATTCCCTACCATATAATAGACATTCTTCCCTGTGGGGCGCAATATAACGTGCACGACTACCAGCAGGATTTCCACAAGGCATACGAGACGATAAAGGCCCGCGGACGCATCCCCATTCTCTGCGGCGGAACCGGGCTGTACATCTCGGCCGTGACCAAAGGATATAACTGGAGCGGGGAGAAAATTCCGCTGAGCAAGGCGCAAGATTCCGCTCCGCTGAAGACCTGTTTCATAGGCACTCTGGTGGACAGGGACGAGCGTAACCGCCGCATCGACCGAAGGCTCGAAAGCAGGCTCCAAGAAGGTATGGTAGAGGAGATCCAAGGGCTTCTCGACCGTGGCGTCCCGGCAGAAAAGCTCATCTCATACGGACTTGAATACAAATTCGTCACACTTTATCTTACGGGCCAATTGGACCGCGCTCAGATGCAGGAGCAGCTCGCCACAGCCATACATCAGTTCGCCAAACGGCAGATGACCTGGTTCCGCGGAATGGAGCGCTCCGGAATAAAAATACATTGGGTGGAAATATGAAAATAGTCTGCGACGATAAGATACCCTTTCTTCGAGGTGTGTTTGAACCATATGCCGATGTCAGATACCTAAAAGGATCCGAATTCAAGCGATCCGATGTTCTGGACGCCGACGCCCTGATCATACGCACACGGACCAGGTGCGACGGGAGACTTCTTGAGGGGTCGAGCGTCAAGGTCATCGCCAGCGCCACCATAGGATACGACCACATCGACACCATTTGGTGCGAGAGGCACGGCATTCTCTGGGCCAATGCCCCCGGATGCAATTCTTCTTCAGTACGCCAATGGGTGGGAAGCGTTCTCGAGACCCTGTCCCACAGAATCGGCTTCCACCTGAAAGACAAGACCCTGGGCATCATAGGAGTAGGGCACGTAGGAAGCAAAGTGGAAGAATTGGCCCGCAGCCTGGGGATGAAGACAGTGCTGTGCGACCCGCCGCGCGCGGAAAAGGAAGGAAGGAAGGATTTCACAGATCTCACAACGCTAATCCGGCGCAGCGACATCATCACCCTGCACGTTCCGCTAAGCGAAAGCACATTCCATCTGTTTGACACAAAGACGCTTTCGCTTCTTCGAGCGGGACAGATTCTGGTCAACAGCTCACGCGGAGAAGTAGTGGACGGCGAAGCCCTTAAAAAGGTTCTTCTCGCAGGAAAAGACATTCACGCCGCCCTGGACGTATGGGAGCACGAGCCGGAAATAGACAGAGAATTGCTTGGCCTCGTGGATATAGGCACGCCCCACATCGCCGGTTACAGTGCGGACGGAAAGGCCGACGGCACTTCGCAGGCCGTAAGAGCGGTGGCGAAAGCGCTGGGGATAAAGGAATTGGCGGATTTTAAGGTTACAGATATACCGCAGGCGGAGGACCCGGTCTATGACGTGTTGCGAGACGATGCGCTTCTGCGTGCGCATCCCCAGGATTTCGAACGTCTCCGCTCTGATTATCCGCTGCGTCGTGAGCCGCTGTATCGCAAATTTTAGCCCCCTGATAATACGCATATATGAAAATAGCAATACTTGCCGCCGGGGATTACCCCAGAAAAGCATACCCCCGTTACCTTCTAAGCCGTGCGGATGCCATCATCTGCTGCGACGGAGCTTTGGAGGCGGCCCTCGGACACTCCCTTAAGGTCGATGCCGTGGTCGGTGATATGGACTCCATAAAGCCGGGCGTATTGGCCGTCTTCACAGGGACAAAGGTTCACGTCACGGAACAGGACTATAACGATCTGACCAAGACGATGCGTTATATAATGCAGACCTACAGCGAGATAGAATCTATCGACATATTAGGCGCCACCGGCAGGCACGAGGCGCATACGATAGGGAATCTGTCTCTTCTGATGACCTATGAGAAATGGTGGGGCTTCTGGCAGAAGGGCGTCAGCGTGCAGATCGTATCGGATTACTGCACCGCATTTGCCGTAAAGGACAGCTGTTCACTTCAACTGGGAGAAGGGCGGAAGGTGTCCTTTTTCTGCGACGACCCCACGCTTCGAATAAAAAGCAAGGGCTTGAAATGGCCCTTGGATGATGTCCGGTTCACGAATTGGTGGGTCGCCACCCTCAACCGATGCTCGGAAGACGAAATCCGCCTTGAGATGAACCACCCCGCCGAACTTCTCGTCATCACGGAATAAGAGATTTTTATTGCTTTTTGTGGTGATTTTTACTAAATTCGCGGCGGTTTTGAGCCAGGCACTGGCCGAAATGGCCGGATTGGCATATAGAAAAACAGATTTTTTATCAAATTTTTATAAAAATGAGAATTATCCAAGTTACAGGTAGGGAGATCCTCGATTCCAGAGGAAATCCTACAGTTGAAGTAGAGGTTACCCTCGAATCAGGCATCAAAGGTGTAGCAGCAGTTCCGTCAGGAGCTTCTACAGGTGAGAACGAAGCACTCGAGCTTCGCGACGGCGACAAGAAACGTTACCTCGGAAAGGGCGTTCTTAAGGCAGTAGCCAATGTCAACGACATCATCGCACCGGCCATCATCGGCCTTTCAGCACTCGAGCAGAGAACCATCGACCAGACAATGATCGAACTCGACGGCACTCCTACAAAGAGCAAGCTCGGCGCCAACGCCATCCTGGGTGTCAGCCTCGCAGTAGCACACGCAGCTGCCAATTATCTTGACATTCCTCTTTACCGTTACATCGGAGGCACCAACACTTACGTACTTCCTGTTCCTATGATGAACATCATCAACGGTGGTGCTCACTCAGACGCTCCTATCGCATTCCAGGAGTTTATGATCCGTCCTGTAGGCGCAAAGAACGAGGCTGAGGCCGTGCGTATGGGCGCAGAAGTGTTCCACGCTCTCAAAAAAGTGCTCAAAGATCGCGGATGCTCTACCGCAGTAGGTGACGAAGGCGGTTTCGCTCCTGCACTCAAGGGAATAGACGACGCTCTCGACTGCATCATCGAGGCTATCAAGGCTGCTGGTCTCGAGCCTGGCAAAGACATCACCATCGCTATGGACTGCGCAGCTTCCGAGTTCTGCTTCAAGGGCGAGGACGGCAAATTCTATTATGACTACAAGCAGCTCAAGGACGGCAAGAAGAAAGACCCTAAGGGAAAGAAACTCTCTACCGACCAGCAGATCAAATACCTCGAGAAACTTATCGAAAAATACCCTATAGACTCTATCGAGGACGGCCTTTCAGAGGAAGACTGGGAAGGTTGGGTCAAACTTACCAAAGCTATCGGATCACGCTGTCAGCTTGTAGGTGACGACCTCTTCGTAACTAACGTCAAATACCTCCAGAAGGGTATCGAGATGGGCGCAGGTAACTCCATCCTCATCAAAGTCAACCAGATCGGTTCTCTTACCGAGACTCTCGACGCCATAGAGATGGCACACCGCCACGGTTACACCACCGTAACTTCTCACCGTTCAGGCGAAACCGAGGACACCACCATCGCTGATATCGCAGTGGCTACCAACAGCGGCCAGATCAAGACCGGTTCACTCAGCAGAACAGACCGTATCTGCAAGTACAACCGCCTTATGAAGATCGAGCTTGAGCTTGGCGAGACCGCTCAATACGGCTATAAGAAACTCAGATAATCACTTATCTGTAAATAAAAAAGACCGGAAGTGAAAACTCCCGGTCTTTTTTCGTTCAATCAAGCCTAGAAACTATATCCCAAGCTTACCATAATGGTGCCTGCGATCTGACCTCCGAAAAGATACGCGAGGTCAAGCTTCAACCCCGCATAGCCACCGCCGATACCGACTGCAGCGTAAGAAGGGATAAGGCACTTTTCCGATCCATAGTGGTACCCCGCTCTAATGGAGAACAGATCCTGATATCCTACCAATGCACCGGCAGACGCGCCGAAGCCCTGGCTCGCAAAATAATAATCGGAATCAAGATATGCTCCGTAAGTGAGGATTCCCAGTGAACACCCCTCATAGCCAGCAGCCAATTTCGCGGAACCCGGCAAAGAGAATTCTTCTCCTGAATACGACTTGACTTTTCCGCCGAGAGACATAGCTCCCACGGCAAGTTTCAATCCGGAGAATTCCGTTGAGGCCACAACATCCGCACTGACAGTGCCATAAGTATAGTCAGAGGTTAAAGTCTCCGACAGATAATGGACATTCACGCCCAAAGACAGAACAGGAAGAACTCTGTAAGCCGCGCCTATGCTGAAACAGAACTGGGACGGAGAAAATGTTCCGTTCTTCGCGCCGTCAGCATTATACACGTCCTGCGAGGCTCCCATCCCATAGAGAGCACCTGCACTCAAAGAAAACTTCTCCCCGAACCTATAGGCCAATCCCGCACCCGCATACGAAGTCTGCGACGCAGACCACTTGTTGTAGGTCAGCGCAGAATTGAATCCGTACGGAGAATCCAAAGCCGCCGTAGGATTAGACATAGAGGAGAATGCTGCAGTAGAAGCACTTACGAAACCGGCACCTGCCAGACCCTGATTAAAGGCATCCTGGCAGATACGTCCGAAGCCTAAAGCTTCACTTGACTGCGCCGATGCCCCGGCCGGGAGCATCAGCGCCAAAGTCAAAGAGAGAATTTGTTTTTTTATTTTCATCTAAATTATTTAGTCAACACCAGACCTCCCTTCTTTGCGGCAGGGAAATCCATATTACGGCAGCCCAAGATCTTCTTCGTCTCTTTTACAGAAGTTGCAGAAGATGCCACTACTCTGGTGATATCAGTAGAGCCGGTAAAATCAAATATGGCGGTCTGGCCAACCCAACTCAATTTACCGTCAGTAACTTTCATAATACCGTCATACCAATGCAATGTCTCTCCTGCAAGGTCAGTAGTGAGGGTCAAAGTATTGTAATCTTCGGACCAAGAATAGGTAAGAGCCTCCGGCATCTCAGCTTCCTTGATTACATTACCTTTCTCATCTTTTTCATCTTCGCCAATCTGTGCTATAATAGCCACTGCACAACTCTCATAACCTTCTCCGAACGACCAAGTGAATCCTTCAGAGCCGATATTCACATTCGGCAGCACGAGCTGCTTGTTGGCAGCATCATAATCCAGCTCGAAAGAATCGATATACTTTCCTTGTACAGGAGTGAAATTACCATCAGTAAATGTCAACTTATACGTCTCGTTGATGTACACCGGCTCTATAAGCAGAGTCTGGCTTGTAAATGACCCTTTAGCGTTAACTCCCTGCCCTGTTATGGTGAATTGTCCTGCAAGAGCGACATAAGCCGCGTCCGCTTCAGGAGCTGTTGTGGTCGAGAACGCCTTTATGGCAGGAAGAGTGCTTGAGACGAATGCCTTGGCATCCGAATCATACTTCACGCCGAATGCTATGAACTGATACTGAGTATCAGGGTCCAACTCGGTGAAATTGATTACATCAGATCCCTCCGTCAAGAATGCATTGGCGATCACCTCTGCAGAATTTTTCGCAAGATAGCTGTTTATATATGCAAGGCAATAAGACTCGGGAGTGTAGCCTTCCTCTTTGAGATACTCCACATCCTCCTGAGAGAATGCAGTTGAAAACCAAGCTATTCCCTCTTCCGGTTCGACTTTGATGTCAACATCACAATATGGATGTTCCGTAGGGATATTGGTGATAGTGAACTTGGCTGAAGCATTCTGGGTGAAAGGAATGACGAGGGCCTCTGCCTCTTCACTTTCAAACCTGACTGAACCTTCGCGTGCAGCATCCGTGTCATTTACAGCCAGATCGACTGTTACCGTCACATTCTCGTTATCCCCGTCGAATTTGTTCGATGCAGGAGAGACCGTGGCCCACTCAGGAGCCGAAACAGTCCAGTCGACATTTGAGTGAATGACCAGAACTATGCTCTGCGCCGTATAATCTGTCGTAACTGACGGATTGGCGACAGCCTCATATTTATCCATATCCCATACGCTGATGTTATTTGGCTCAGCGGCAGCCTGGTTTACGGTGATATAAACCGTCTTTGAGTCGTCACCCTTCGCAGCGAATGTAAGCTTGGTGGTACGCGCCTCTGCGTTTGCATTCTTTGCGATCGTAAGTTTTACGCTGGTGGTAATCTCCTTGTTCTCGTCGTTGTCTACGAAATACGGATCGATCTTAACCCATTCCTCCTCGCTGGAAGAGATCCATGAGACGTTCGATTTAACAGTCAAAGTAACCGTCTTCTCTGCGGCAGTAGCCGAGATGGCGTTATTCTTAGCGCCAGATACGGTAAATGATACAGCGACAGGAGTCTCCTCCTTCTTGTTACAGGCCGCAAGCAAACTCAGTGCTGCAAAAGCCAAAACAATACTACGTGCTTTCATAATTCTTAAAGTTTCTTATTATTATAGTTTCACAATTGACCTCGTGGTCTCTATTCCGTTGATCGTCACCTTGACCTTGTAAACGCCAGGTGCGAATCCGGTCATATCTATCTGAGCAGGATTGAATGCGCTGGTAGAAACGGTCGCGTCATATACGAGCGCGCCTGTAGAAGAATATATCTTTATAATGGTTTCCGCCTCGACGCCGCCAGAGACCTTCAAAACGTCCGTCACCTGCGTAGGATAAATGTCCGCACCCGCCTTAGGGTCACGTACGCTCACCTGGAACGAAAGCGAAGTCTCAGCCTTTCTCGGGTCCTGCGCCTTGATGGTTATCACGTCTTTACCATAACTCAGCGTAGTGAGAGTAATTTCACTGCCAAGCGGATTGACGTGAGCGACCTTGGCGTTGGTATGCTCGACCAGGAAGGTCAAATCATCGCCATCCGGATCCGTGAAATAATCAGCGACATTGAATGTCACCTTCTGACCGATCTTCTCAAAGATCAGATTGTCAAACTCCTTGAGCGCTTCAGGTGCCCTGTTTTCAAGTACGGTGATGGTATACTCCTCTTTTGTCGAAGCTCCGTAGACATCCGTTGCCGTGACCTCCGCTTTATAATCGCCGGTTTCCTCCTCCAATCCATTGACGGTGATATAATAATACCCGTCCTTGTTCTGTCCGCTGGTGGCGGTCTTCAGATTGGCATCCAATGAGAAAGAGACATTGACATAATGATTGTCAGGATCGGTTATATCCAGAAGGAAGGTCTTCTTCCCGGATGCGGTCACCTGCCAAGGAAGCTCGGTAAGCTCCTCTATTTCAGGAGCATTATTGGCTGTAGTAGAAACCTGTCGGACATCTGAGAGCTCACCGTAGTTCTTATTGTAATCGAATCCTACGATGGCCACGTAATAATCCGTACTGAACTGCAAACCCTCCATAAAAGCGGAAATGTCATCGCCCTTGGCACGATCGCCTACGATCACACGCGAGGTTCTTACAGTCGAAGGGATGCGAGCAAGATTGATGTCCGTAAAATCCGACTCGTTCTCACTTGCCATAAGCAGATAAGCATAAGCGGGACTGCCATCCTCCGAAGCGCCCACGGTCCAGTTGAACTCTATGCTTCCGCCTCTTCCGTCTGCGGTATACGCAGTCACCTTTTCAGGAATATTCTTCTCCCCATAAGTGAATGCGCCATAAGCATCTACAAGCGGGCCAATGTTAGAATTGCTTATAAAATCCTTATTGGCACCTCCCAGAAGCCTTTCCACAAGCATATCATTAGTGAACCCTTCTCCTCCGAAATATGACACTATGAGGGCAGCCACACCGGAAACGTGAGGACAGGCCATAGAAGTTCCCTGATACTCATCATATCCGCCAGGTACCGTACTCAGCACCTGAGGACCGACATACGCATCTCCGCCAGGAGCAGCAATATCCACCCAATCGCCATAATTGGAATAATATGCCCTATTGCCCTGGGAGCTTATAGCGCCTACGGCGATAATCTTGTCATAAGCACAAGGCCAACCGATTGACCAATTGTCATTACCGGCGGAGAAGAAAACCACACCGCCCTTCATAGGGCCGCTTTGATTACCATTCTTATCCGTTCCGGCATACTTGATAAAGTAATCTACCGCAGCCTTGTCGGAACTGCTGATAGTCGCACTCTTGGCCTGAGATTCAGTATCATAGCCATATCCCCAGCTGTTCTGTGATATGACTGCACCGTGGTCCGCTCCCCATACGATAGCGGCAGAAGTGTCTCCTACCAAATTTCCTTTCTTGGTCTCATCATAACGGAACACCTGACAGGAAAGGATACGGACTCCCCCGGTCCCGTCTTCACCTCCGGCCACGCCACAGACTCCGATACCGTTATTGTTGATGGCCGCGATGGTTCCCGCCACGTGTGTACCGTGGTTGTGAGCGACGACGGTGGCATTGCCGTCCACGAAGTTCCAGCTTCCGTCGCTACCTCCCGGAATGACCACGGGACCAAGGTCTTCGTGCTCCGTAGTGACACCTCCGTCCACGACAGCAACTATCACGTTGGACGAGCCTGTCGTGTACTTGTTCCACACAGGGACCACATTAATGTCGGCGCCAGCCTTATACAAAGTACCCGAACCAGGATTGTAATAATGCCACTGACGATACAGGTAAGGGTCGTTAAACTTAGGCGTCTCCGAGTGAAGTTTTATCTTAGGAGCATTCTCTACTCCGGATATGCCACTTACACCCTTAAGAACTTCACCTGCTTTCGTCTGCACGGCGGAATCCGTATCATAAGTCACGTAATAGAACTTATGAAGACCGGCTTCCCGATGCCTCTCCTCCCATTCTCCCGCGTCAGGGAAGACACGGACGATGGATTTGACCCCCAGATCGGAGAAAGCGTCATCTATGCCGCTTATGCCTGTTTTAGTCACGATGCCTGACTTCGTGGAGGCCTTTGTAAGGAGAGCCTCGGAAGTCGGGTCGTCAAAAGTCACAATCAAGGTGTTATCCTGAGTCACAGGAACATCGCTTGATATAACGACTTTCTGCGCCTCCTTTTTACAAGAGGCGCAGAAGAAAATCGTTATGACTAATAAACTGTTAACGACTTTTTTTTTCATCAAGTTTAATCTTTAACAATTTTAGCTCCTACGGAATAATATCCGCAAGTATTATTAGAGAAAGTCAACGAGCTGTCATAAAGAGCAAAATATGTCTGCGTCTGCAAAGTCAGCACACCATCTTCTACAGCGAATACGACATCCTCGCTTCCGCCCTTCAGTGTGGTCGCTGTATCCATTGCGACATAAAGCACGCCAAGTTTTTCTCCAAAATTACCAGCGGCAAAAACCTGCTGAGGGAAGATATGAAGAGTATTGTCCGAATCGTCAAAACGCGCGTAGATATCAACTTGACTTGTCCAATCGTTACCAACTGCATCGACAATAGCAGCTCCTGCGAGAATCTTCAAATTGGCTGTAGGATAATCTGCCAGACCCTCATCACCATCTGAAACGAGGGCGATCTGCCAGCTTACAGATCCTGGATTCTTACTTGTAGGAATATCTGTTCCGGTCCAAGATCCTGCGAGAAGATTGATACCGCCGTCAACATCGATGATAGTTATGGTGCAACTGTCGAAAGCTCCGATATTCAATCCGTCTGCGGTAACACCCTGTATTGACAACGAAATGGTCTTGTTGCCCTGAAGCGTACCGACTTGAGGTATAGGCTTGATGACGATGCTGTCACATACGGCACCTTCTTCATTGGAAATGACCAGCACTCCGTCCCCCTCGATCGTATAATCAACACCCGGCTTAGCGTAGTCCTCCCTGACGGTTTCCACCACATAGGTAACCGTAGTGGAGACAGCCTTGCTTGAATGAAGATTAATAGGGATCTTCAACTCAGCGGCATCCTCCTTGATGGTATACGTCGAATTGGCGAAGGTGACATAATCAGCAGTGTGAAATTCAGTCTTGTCGGAACAAGATGAAAGTCCCAATGCCACTGCTCCTGCTATAAATGCTTTATATAATGTTTTCATACTACCTACTTTCCTTTATTTCCATTCATTATTCTGCTCAAGATTCGAATTACATCTTATCTCATATGAAGGGATAGGCCAAACGACAGACTTGCTTCCTGCCTCCACGACCTTACCCTGATAAGAATCATTTCCGCCATCAAGCACGCAAATCAGATGCGACGATACGGCTACATCCTGACCCTCACGCTTGACGGTTCCGATGTTCCATCTCTTAAGACACCCTATATACAGACCTTCACCGATGGTCTCGCGGAACCATTCCGCCTGAATATTCTCGGCAGTAGCCGTCTTGATGGAAGCACCACGGCCGTTCTGAAGCTGTCCCAGATACTTGGATGCCTTGGATGTGTTACCGGCCTGGTAATAACCTTCAGCGGCGATAAGATAAAGCTCGCTTACGAGGAAAGGCTTGGCCGCAGTCAGACCGTTCTGAATAGCTGCAGAAGAATAAGCGCTGTTACCCCTATACTTGGTGAATATGTTGACACCGGCGTGATAAGACGTATTGGTGGAAAGATAGAGAGGTGTAGTTCCTGTAGTGGTTCCTGTCAGTTCGAACCAAGCTGTTCTTCTGTAATCTGAAGACTCATAAGAGTTGATCAGAGTCTTGCTAGGAAGGAAATACGGGTCGAAGTGATCTCCGGTCGCCGATTTCTGGTCTTTCGCATAACCTAAGAATGTCGAATAACCATTAGGTGTCTCTGATATGGAAGCGAAGCACTGCATAATAGCCTCTGTCCCTTTATCTGTCGTATTGAGAGCCTTAAGGGCGGTGACGGACTCGCTCAAAGCGTATTCTCCACGTTTAATGATGGCTTCAGCCGTGTCAGCGGCAGCCTGATAGTCACCTGTATCCAGCAACGCACGGGCCTGAATGAAACTGATAACGTCAGTAGTGAAGTAATTTGATGCTTTTTCAGGAGCGGCAACCCACTCCGCATAGGTTTCATCCTCAAAGATGACACGTGCATTCTCCAGGTCCTCTACTATCTGAGCATATACCTTGGCGCTTGTTTCCCTGGCCGGACGGGCATTCTGGTCATATACCAATACGAGCGGAACACAAAGCGTCTCAGCGGCAGTAGTCTCATCATAAGCAGGAGCGAAGAACCTTGCGAGCTGAAGATATGAATATGCTCTGGCTACAAGGGCTTCCGCCTTGACGAACTGAGCGTGATTATAAAGTTCGCTGTTTTCATCCAGTTTATCCGCCGCTGCGATGATGATGTTATATTTGGCTATAGCCGTATAAAATGACGACCAATAACCCTCAACAGATTCGTCTGACGTAGTGAAAGTCGCATCTGTTCTGTGAATAGGACCGTAGTTGTTACCGAAGTCGACCTTGGCATTGAATCCCTGGAATTCCAAATCGGAAAGGAACGCCATACCACCTCCTACGGTGCTTCTGAAATATGTATATACGGCATTATGTGCACCTTCCACATCGGCATCCAACTCAAAAAGAATCGTGTTGTCGTCGTAATTTCTAGTTGCTTCAGGATACAAATCCAGATTGCAAGAAGAGAAGCTTGCTCCCAGCACCGCAACTGCCAATATCTTGTTGATTATTTTTTTCATCTTTTTTCTCCTTTAAAATTAGAACTTAAGCTCTATACCGCCAAGAACCTGAAGAGTATTGCCCGGGATACCGACTGTAAGGTTAGAGTCGACCTCCGGATCAAGTCCGGTGTATTTGGTGAAAGTAAGAAGGTTACGTCCGGTCAATGTAAGCGTGGCGCTCTTTATCACGTTCTGGTTCTTCAGCCAGCTCTGAGGAAGAGAATAACCTACTACGAGTGATTTCAGACGAAGGAATGAGGCGTCCTCCAGCATATGAGTGTCGAACTGCATCTCGTAACCTTTGCTCCAGTCAGGGAATTCGGCATCCCTGTTATATGGAGTCCAGAAATCTGAAACCATCTTGTGCTGGTTATAACTGCCGAACACATTAGGGTTGGCATAGAAATATGCATCATTGTTATACAGATACTTGCCAAGGATGTAAGAGAAGTCCGCCCTTACGGAGAAGTTCTTATAGCGGCCCTGGAAGCCGAAACCACCATTGATAGGTTCGTGACGGCGGATGCCGGTGTTCTGTGTAAGCGCATCCTCATCATAAGTCTTGGTTACCCTTGAAGGATCCTTTGTGGTCTGGTCCTTGAGGATAGTGGTCTCGATGGTTTCCTGTCCTGTGACAGGATCAATTACCGTCGTCTCCTGTTCTGCAGGAAGATACCACATAGGGGCTCCGTCTTCAGGATCCACACCCGCATAGATAGGTCCGTAGTAGTAAACAGGACTGCCCACGAGATAAGCTACGAAAGTATTGGTTATCTCCCAACGGTTAAGTCCGTTGAAAAGGGATGTTACTTTTTCGTTATTATATGCGAACGTAGCGTGAGCACCCACATAGGCATCTTTGGTCTTGAGAATGTCTACGTTGAGAGAGATGTCGATACCGTTGTTCTGCATAGAACCGACGTTGGCCGATACGGAAGAGAAACCCGTAGTATAAGGCTGAGGAACGCTCATAAGCATATCAGACGTGCGGCGATCGTAGTAAGTTACGGTCAGATCGGCAGTATCGAAAAGACGTGAATCCACACTCACCGTAAACAGACCCTGCTTCTCCCACGTGATATCCTCGTTGCTTGGGCTGGTTACGATTATACCATAACTGCTGTTATAAGGTGTAGAAAGCTGTGATATGGTTCCGATGTGGGTATAGTTACCTACGGCAGCATTACCCTGTGTACCATAACTTGCCTTGAGATTCAATCTGTTAAGCCAGCTTACATTATCCTTGAGGAAGTCCTCGTTATATGCTTTCCACATAAGACCGGTAGCCCAGAAAATACCCTGTCTGTTATTCTTGCCGAAACGTGATGAAGCATCACTACGTACGGTAGCGTCTATAAAGTATTTGTCTGCGTGAGAAAAATCAGCGTGAGCGAAGAAAGAAAGGAATCTGTACTGTGTTTTGCTCTGTCCAATCTGACGATGATCAGCATCCGCATAATTCAATGAGAGATACCTGTCATCCGTAAGTCCGTTACCGAATGCCAGATGGCTGCGATAATCATAATCCAGATACTCCTGACCGAGAAGCAGCGAGAGTTCGTCCTTATCATCGTTGAATGTCAGACTATACTCGAGAGTATTGGTAAGTGTGGTCTTGGCAGCGTAGTATGTACTCTTCTGCACCATACCTGAACCGTTCGCAAACAAAGCAGATGCTTTCTGATACCTGTCCATAAACTCCACATAAGCGTCAGTTCCCACACGAGCCGAGTAAATGAGATTCTTGACAGGTTCAATCTCCGCGAAAGCAGATGCCAGGGCACGATATGTAGTATACTTGTTAACATAGTTCTCAGTATAATAATACTGGTTGTACATACCGTTAGGAAATTGGTCCGCGTACACGTTACCATCCTTGTCCACAGCCGGGATAAGAGGGTTAAGCATATAAGAAAGACCTCCGGATATATAATTGGCTCCTTCTGAAGAGTTACCCCAGTTCTCATTAGCCATATCCTGGCTTATGGAGGCATTTACATTGATGCCTGTCTTGAGCCACTCCTTAGGACGAGCCTGAAGGTTGGTACGGAGAGTGTAACGGTCATAGAAGTTTCCTATGGTATTACCGTCCTGATGGAACTGTGACGCACCTATGAGATACGCCGTCCTGTCACTACCGCCCTCGATAGTAACGTCGTTCTGATACTGAGGGTTGTTAAGTCTCTGGAAGTATTTGTACCATTGAGTATTGGCATCATATCCGAGGTCGGTGTAATTCTTCTTTATGGCCTCCTCGGAAACAAGTCCTGCACGAACCCAGAAATCCTTAAGCTCACTTCCGCTCATCAGGTTCTTGTAGAACTGCTCATTGGCAAGAGTAGATATACCATAGAGAGAGTTTACGGTGATGGTGGCGTCCTTGTTGTATGAACCCGTCTTGGTGGTGACAACTACGACACCGTTGGCTCCCTGCGCACCATAAATAGAAGTGGCTGACGCATCTGAAAGCACCGTGATGTTGAGAATGTCATTAGGGTTCATCGCCATAACGGCCGAACTTGATGACTGGATACCGTCGACAATGAACAGAGGCTCGGAAGAAGATGTAAGCGAACCTACACCGTGGATCTTCATAGAGATGTTGTTATCTCCGGCGACACCACCTGTGGTAAGCACCTGCATACCCGCAACCTGTCCCTGAAGGAAGTCGAGTGCGGAAGCAGAAGGCGCGTTCTTGACGGCTTCTGACTTTACTGTAGTTACATTACCTACAATATTACCCACTTTTTTAGCTGAACCGTAACCTACCGATACCGCACCTTCAAGCAAGATGGCATCTTCCTTAAGAGATACGTTGATCACGGTCTTACCGTTTACCGGAACTTCCACCGTCTGGAAGCCCATAGCCACGAACACAAGCACTGCGTTCTTTGGTACGGTAATTGAATAATTTCCCAAATCGTCTGCCAGAGCACGATTTGAATTACTGCCTTTCTCCTGAATAGCAACACCCGGTACTTCATAACCCGTACCTGCTTCTGTTACCACACCTGTAACCTTGACGGTAGACTGCGCAAAAGCGACAGAACCGGCAAGGAAAAGTGCAAAGGCTGATGATAAAAGTCTGAATTTCTTCATAAGCTTAGACTTTACTTAATTAATAATACACTATATAACGTTTCTTGTTTTCCAGTTTTTCAAGTCGATTGAGGACAAAACTAAAAAATAATTTTTTCAATTACAAATTTTAAAATCGAAAAATATTGGTTATAATGGCTTTAAAGCCATATCAGCCTTATGTCATATATTTTAAAAGCCCCCGCTTTGATTGCAAATTGCAAATTCAGCGGAGGCTCTTTTTAAATATTTTAAGTTACAACTACCTTAAACTTTCGATTTTAAATTCTTTAATTTTTTAAAAAATTTCTTCTTTATTTTCATTAAAAGTATCGTGTTGTTCCTCATTCCTGGCCTCCTTCCTGAAAGTGCGTTTCGGGCCTCGTTCGGCCCCATCTCTCCGGGAGTTTCTGTCGAAATCTCTGCGTGGGCCGCGTGACTCGGAATCCCTGCGAGGGCCCCTGTCGCCGCGAGGCTTACGTTCAGGCTCCACATATCCTTCAGGTTTCTCGGTAAGAGCACGCATAGAAAGACGCATCTTACCGGTCTTGGCATCTATTTCGAGGAGTTTGACATCCACCTCGTCGCCAACCTTGAGAACATCTTCAACCTTCTCTGTCTTGGTCCAGGCAATCTCGCTCACGTGAAGAAGACCTTCCTTGCCAGGGAGTATCTCCACGAATGCGCCGAAGTCAAGAATACTTACCACCTTTCCGTGATAAACCGTACCGGCCTCAGGAACTGCGCATATACCCTTAATCCAGTTGAGAGCCTTCTCCATAGCCTCCTTATCGCTTGAAGCTACGTCCACAACACCCTCAGTACCGCCATCAGGAAGTGCTTCCTCAGTAATGGTGATGGTAGCCCCGGTCTCCTTCTGTATCTTCTGTATGGTCTCTCCACCCTTTCCGATTACAGCGCCGATAAACTCGGCAGGAATACGGATCTGCTCGATACGAGGAACGAAAGGTTTGTAGTCCTCACGAGGTTCGGCGATGGTCTTGAGCATCTCGCCCATAATGTGCAGACGTCCCTGGCGGGCCTGCTCGAGAGCCTTCTCGAGAACGTCGTAAGAAAGGCCGTCCACCTTTATATCCATCTGGGTGGCCGTGATACCGTCCTTGGTTCCCGTCACCTTGAAGTCCATATCTCCGAGGTGGTCTTCGTCTCCGAGGATATCGGTAAGGATGGCATAACGGTCGTTAGGACAGGTGGCGTCGGTGATAAGTCCCATCGCCACACCTGCAACAGGCTTCTTGATCTTCACGCCGGCATCCATAAGTGCGAGACATCCGCCGCATACTGAAGCCATAGATGAAGAACCGTTTGATTCAAGGATATCTGAAACCACGCGTACAGCGTAAGGATTCTCAGGTGCAAGCGGAACTACCGGTTTGAGTGCACGCATAGCGAGATTGCCGTGACCGATTTCACGACGACCTACACCACGCTGAGGCTTGGCCTCTCCTGTAGCGAACGGAGGGAAGTTATAGTGAAGTACGAACTGCTGGTCGTCCTGGATGAGAACTTCATCAGTCTCCTTCATATCCATCTTGGTTCCGAGAGTAACGGTAGCAAGCGACTGGGTCTCTCCACGGGTGAAGATGGCGCTGCCGTGTGCGCAAGGAAGATAACCTACCTCACACCATATAGGACGGACCTCGTTGCATACACGTCCGTCGAGACGCTTTCCCTCATCGAGGATGAGGTTACGCATAGCCTCTTTCTCTTCAGCGTGGTAATATCTGTCCACGAGAGTGAGCTTGAGAGCGTAAGCTTCCTTCTCTTCTTCATTGGCCGGTTCAGGAAGTGTGGCGATGAAGTCGTTCTTGATGGCCTCGAAGCCTTCCTGACGCTCCTGCTTAGGCTTTGCCGCCTTGGCCAGAGCATAGCATTTGTCGTAGCAGAAGTCGTGAACCGCAGCCTTGAGAGCCTCATCCTCTACATCGTGAGGATAATCCCTCTTGTTGACATCGGTTCCGAGTTCGTGCATAAGTTCCTTCTGAACACGGCAGTGTTTCTTTATCTCTTCGTGAGCGAACTTGATGGCATCGAGCATAGTCTTCTCACTCACCTCGTTCATCTCACCTTCCACCATCATAATGTTCTCTTCTGTAGCGGCCACCATAAGCTCGAGCTCGGCGCGCTTCATATCCGTGAATGAAGGATTGATGACGAACTGGCCGTCAATCAAGCATACGCGGACCTCACCGATAGGGCCTCCGAACGGAAGATCGGAAGTGGCGAGAGCGGCAGAAGCTGCAAGTCCTGCCAATGCGTCAGGCTGTATATCCTTCTCTGCAGAGATAAGAGTGACATTGATGAAAACCTCAAGATGAAAATCATCCGGCCACAAAGGACGGATAGGACGGTCGATCAGTCTGGAAACCAGAATCTCATAATCCGATGATTTGCCCTCTCTTTTCATAAATCCGCCCGGAAAACGTCCTGCGGAATAGAATTTTTCTTTATAATCTACAGTAAGCGGCATAAAATCAGTGCCTTCCTTAACTTCTGTAGCTGCTGTCACCGTGGCTAAAAGCATAGTGCCACCCATCTTCACGACAGCAGAGCCGGCTGCCTGCTTGGCCAATTTGCCGGTCTCGATTTCGATCACGCGGCCGTCCGCGAGTTCAATCTTCTTTGTAATTACGTTCATTATTATTGTCTTTAACTGCTTTCATCAAAAAGGGGTGGCGCTACTTAGCCCACCCCTGTATCCTATCTTCGCTTATCGACGGAGACCGAGGTCTTTGATAAGCTTTCTGTATCTCTCGATGTCAACCTTCTGGAGATAATCCAGAACCTGACGACGCTTACCTACAAGACGAAGAAGACTACGACGTGTAACAACGTCTTTCTTGTTCTTCTTCACGTGCTCGGTAAGGTGAGCGATACGGTAGGAAAATAACGCAACTTGACTCTCAGGAGAGCCGGTGTCCTTATTAGACTTCCCGTACTTCGCGAAAATCTCTTGCTTTTTCTCTGGCATAAGATATTCAGCCATAGTGCAAAAAATTTAAAAATTATATCGGGTCACCGTGACCCAAATTGGCTGCAAATATAAGGAGAAAAATTCTAAACTCCTAATTGCTAATTGGCATAACCCACAATATTCTGCTGATTGGACTGATCCGTCAGCCTGAAAGTGAGTTTCTGGGTGCCGGCCATCGCAGTCTTGATCCTCATATCCACAGCGTCCTTGCCCAATAACAGAGAATTAAATTCAGCATAAGGAATTGATACCCAATGCCAATACTCATATCCGGAACTGTACCCGTTAGTATTGTGGGCAAATGTCAGGTTAAGCGTACTGCCGGAGCCCGGGTCATCCTTGACATATACCAATGAATAAGAGTGCTGATAGTGCTCCCCACCGAATACTCCCACGTAAAGGTTGATGTATTTAGGGGTAATGGACGGGAAATACGGGCTGAGGTTCACGTCTATCGTGGAATCCCCGATTTTCTTACACTCCTGCTCGTTGTCCACGAAATAAGTTTTTCCGATGACGACGGCAGTATCGAGCTGGACAAGACTGACCTTGACAGGAAGATTGTCCGTCAAATCTCCCCCGTTTTCATTCAAGTCGAAATATGCCACCGCTCTCTGTCCGTCTTTCACCTTTTTGTATAAGGAGGCATCATTGGTCACTATCAACTCTTTATCCGTATCGGTCAGGAGCGTGACATTCTTGACTGTGCTGCCCTCTTCACTGGAGTGGTGAGCAGTAACGAAAGCATAATACTGAGGGCTGTTTTCTATGGTGCTGTTTCCAAGACAAGAAGAAAACAGGACAGAGAGTCCCAGAGACAAAGACAAAACTTTAATCAAATTCTTAATATCCATAACTAAAATTCCGCAAGTAATATGATTATTTAATATTCAGTATGTTCCAAGGACAGATACTCATTGAACAGGTCAAGACAGGCGTCTCTGTCCAACTGCTCCATAAAGCCTGGAAGTTTCTCCCTTCCGCCGAAGATGCCGTCAAACTTCGCGTCACGAAATCCTATGAGGGCATTGTCTGCTATTGTGCAACCATAGTATATCTTGTTGACATTGGCCCACATACAGGCGCAGAGGCACATATGGCAAGGCTCTCCTGTAGTATATATGTCACAACCGCTCAGATCGAAGGTCCCGAGATTATGACAGGCATCAGTGATGGCTACAACTTCTCCGTGCAAAGTAGGATTCTGATCCTTCACGACCTTATTATGGCCTACTCCCACCACCTCTCCGTTTTTCACGATGACGGAACCGAATGGACCTCCATCTCCGTTCCTGATTCCCTCCAAGGCCTCATCGATGGCCATCTGCATAAATTTATTATCTGCCTTTATCATAACTTAACTCAAGTTTCGCAAGTAACATATTATGTTGTCATTCTTTAAAAAATGTACCCCAATTTAATCTGTATATCCGAAGTATTGTCACAGGCATTCATATAAGTGCCCAATGTAATATAATTCTGCTTCGAAGACAGCCTCCATTTGGCTCCCATACCCGTAGAGTAGTAAAATGAGCCGTCCAATGTATCCACACCCAGATCAAAATCAAAATATGGGCGAACAAGATGTGAGCCAATTGTGACACGACTTCTCAGGAAAACCGGCAAATAATCGTGAGTGTTCTCGCCACGAGTGAAGTGATAACTGTACGAAGCACCCGCCCCTATAAATAAATGACTGGAGATATTATAACCGAGAACCGATTCAGCAGTCAAAGCATCGACATAGGACGCATTGAGCATAAGCTCAAATCGTTTGGCTTTTTCTTCAACATATCTGGTCGGAGCCAAGCCGTTGGAAGAAAGGATGATTTCACCCGGAATCCATCCGAGAAGTCCGACAGCACCGATAATGGATCCATACCCTATCGCAGCAATAGAGAAAAAAATGCCGCCGAAAATCTGGGCAGGTTCAAGCCTTTTGTCAAATTTTATCATTGCCAGATATGCTCCTCCCACATATACGAATCCGCAACCGAGATACGTAACGGACTTCCCGACATCGGTCATAACTCTGGCATAATTCAAATTCTTAGCGGGAGCAACAATTGTAGAGTCGCTTTCAGAAGGCACTTGCTGAGCATTTGCGAAAGAAATCAGCAAGAACAATGTGGTTAGAATGCAAAATAGCCGTTTCATAATCACAAATATATAAAATAACTCTCTAAAAGAGATAGGAATAAAAAAGATGCCCGGGTGAAACTAATCACTCGGGCATCCGAAAAG
>CAVHGF010000041.1:0-19801 GCA_963635625.1 Treponemataceae bacterium
TCTATATGACAGCTTATCTGGATATCGTGGATACTACTATCCCTGACCTTACTCCGGTTAAACCGTAGATAATTTAAGTTTCGCAGGTGCGAAACACCAATATATTCGGACTGTAAGGCCGAAAGCAAGTCCCGTTCCCGAGGAAAGGGATTTAGGGAAAGGGTAACGTAATAGACTCAAAGCGAAGCGTGTGCGGGGGAAGAAAGTTTTGCAAGTGCCGCACAATGCTGAATGACAATAAATTTTATTACTTGCGAAACTTGAGTAGATAATAATTCAAATTTCCCCCACTATTGTAATTGAAAAATGGTCCATTCATCGGGTGTTTTTCTTACTTTCGGTAACGAGTGAATTCGAGTAATATGAAAATAAATAAATTGTTATGGGGCGCCGCGGCTTTCGTGCTGTGCGTGGGATGCGACAAGACGACCCCGACGGAAGACAAGTGGATTTTCGATGAAGACGAGGCCACGCTTCTGGAGTTTACAAAAGCTGAAGCCCAGTATGTGGGGGATGACGTCTATGCGGAGGTTTCGGACCATTGGATCGTGGAACTGAGCAATGAAAAAGGCGATACTCTCGCCCTTGAACTCAATTCCAGATATAACCCTGCTCAGACGGCTGATTTCTCTTATCTGTACGGCACTTATCACGCGCCGCAGAACAACGGGGATTTCTCCGAAGGGACATACTGCTATGGGGATCCGTATTCTCTCGACGCTCCGGGCAAAGTGGTCACCATTCCTCTCGGGACATATTATCAATACAAGAGTGCGGAAGGGGAAACGCTTGTGGATTACCTCTTTATGGGGACGGCCACTCTTTCGCAGGAAGGCATAAAGGGTACGCTCGTGGGGGAGGATTTCCTTAAAAGGACATTCTCTTTCACGGGTGATATCCAGACCGTGCCCGTCCGCTACAGGGGATATCCCAATACCAATCTCACCTCGGATGTCCTTCTCGAGGATATGAGTCTTCTCAAGATACGCGATATGGGTAACTATTTCTATGTCAAGGACGAATATAACAACGACGTGACGACATACCGCTATTTCGAGATTCTCTTTTCCAGCGGGGATGTGCGCAGGGACATAGACCTTGCGACCGCCAAATATGTGATGTCCGGAACGGGCCAATACCTTAAGATAGGACTCCTGGTGAACTATGACGCCACCGTTTCTTCTATCCCGGAGGGAGAGTACACTATAGCTCAGACCAATGAATATGGCGGTATCCCGCGTGAAGACATAGTGCCTTTCCGTTTCCAGGCAGGCGTGCCGGATGTTTTCGGAAAGCAGAGCGGAAGCTGGTATGTTGACGTCAAGGACGGAGAGTGGAGCAAATACGGCAGGATTGCCGGCGGAACCATCAGCGTCAGCGCAGAAGGAGGAAGCACGGTACTTACATTCAATCTGAAAGACTGTGGTGAAGACCCCAAGAACATAAAAGGAACCATTAAGATATGAATTATACTTGTAAGACTATTCTGATTGCGGGCGTATTGGCCTGTATGATGGCTATGGGAAGCTGTACCAAGAAGCACGAGACTCCTGACGTTACGCCCGACACTCCTGCGAGGGTGAATGTCATAACGCGTAACGGCGAGGCGGAGGAGATAGTTTCCACTATATATGAATTCCGCGCCAACAGGCTCTGCGTGTATATGTCTTCGGAGGAAATATCTTCCATAGATGAACTGAACGGGCATTCATACTGCTCTGTGGCCTTGATTCCCGTGCTTCTTGGCGAGGAGTTCGACATCTTGCAGGAAAAATCGACATTCGCCGTGGCAAGCTACGATGCCGCTGCCGGGGATTATGACCTGTATGCCGCACCGGGAGATAACGAAGGTGTGAGCGGAGGGCATTGCCGAGTGGTGCTTGATGAAGAAAAAGCTTATCTGGTAGTGGATTACAAGGTGGAATGCGAGGATGGCCGCACCCTTGCGGTGTACGACAGTCTGGCCTGCGCCCTTAAACTTCCGGATGTGGCCGGTAATTATATAATGGGTTATGATGCCAAGAAACCTGTCAACGCCGCCTTTTATGACGACACGCAGTCCGGTTCCCTCGGGATTTGGCTCACGCCGAGCGCCATAGACTGGTTCGAAGTGGGACACGTGGGATATAATGACATCCACGACGTGGTGTCATACCTCTGTATCTATGTGCCGGAAAACAAGTTGCCTGAGTCTCTACAGGACATTAAAAGCTATGATGAGGATTTCGCCGTGGTCTATATGAACAGGGAGAAGGATATCAACAACCCTCTTGTCATCGAGATTACGAAGGACAACGCCGCCAAGGCACAGGGATATATCTCCGTGAGCAAGGCGGAAGGCGAAAACAGTTATAATGTCATAGCGGACCTGACTTTCGATGGCGAACATTTCGCGGCCAATTATACTGGAGTCTGCAAGAGTGTCGAGGACAAGCCTGAGATTATCTATGACAATTCCGTCACTTACGGCTCTCAGACATTCTCCATAGGCTCTGTAATAGTGGACAGGCTTTCAAAGCAGGACAGTGACGCGGTGGATGTCTGGATATGCCAATCGCAGGGTGTGACGGACATCGAGACTATGCAGGACAGTTCGCCCGTACAGCTGAGCGGTTATCCTGTCAAGTGGATAGGCGATGCGCAGACCGAGTATTACGCCGGGTTCTCAGCCAACAAGGCGATGTCGGTCATTTATGACGGACACACTTGGAATTATGCGTCCGGAGCCATAGGAACAGCTATGCTCAAGGATATGGGGGATGATGTATATTATGTCAAATTCTGGAACAACGCCGACATCTCATTCGAATGGATGGGGGGAGTGACCGTAATTGAATAAAGATAGAGATGACTGACAAATTTGCATATATTCTGCTCTCCGTATTGGCACTCACGATGCTTTCCTGTACGGAAAAGAACGGGGCCTCGGATGAGCCTGTCGTCCCTGAACCCGAAAAACTGGGGGAGTATTTCTTCAAGGACAAGACGTATGACATCCATTCGGCCTATTATCTGACCAATGAGTCATATTATATCCTGATGTTTTCGCCGCTTCGCCCTCAGGACGAAAAGACTACCGTCCTGTTGCTGGCCGTGCTTCAGGATCACGACAATGTGAGCCTGGATGTCGAAAAATATTTCAAGAACTACGATTACGTGCTCCGATATGAAAGCCCTAAATGGTTTTATCCGGAGACGATAGCCCCTCAGAGCGGATCCATTCTGGTTCATCGCATCTCGGATTCGGAATTTTCCGTAAGTCTGGACGTGGTGCTCAAAGACGGCACGCCTCTGAAACTGGACTATAACGGACCTTTCACCGAAGATACGTCAGGGGAGAGCGACTAACTCTTGCGATATTCTGACGGGGTCATCCCGGTATTGGCCTTGAAGAATCTGTAGAAGGTGGTCTGGTTGGGGAAATTCAGCTCCCACACTATGGATTTGATGCTCATATCTGAATATTTGAGCATATTCATCGCTTCCGATATTACGAAAGAGTCTATCCATTCGTGCGCGGACTTGCCGCTGACGCTTTTCACCAGTTTCGACAGGTATTTGGGTGTCAGATAGAGTTTTTCCGCATAGAAGGAAAGATTGCGCTCCTTGTTGTGGTTGTCCCTGACGAGCGTAAGAAAATCTTCGAGAACCGCTTTGCTTCGTACAGAGCGGTTCTCGTTCTGTTTACGCGCAACTGACAGTCTGTCAGCCCAAAGCGCTCCCATCATATAGAATGTGGAAGAAATCAGGGAAGCTATCGCCTCTTTCGTGTTAGGTACGTTTGAGGAGGAGATTTCCTTGATCAGGTCCACATATTTTTTACATATCTCCCTTTCTTGTCCGTCGATTATCACGCAAGGCTTTTCAAGCAGCCTGAGGCTCTCGTCGTACAGCTTGTTGAAATCGTAATGCGTCTGGAGCATAAGGTTGTTGGACACCGCTATGATTACGAATTTGACATCTTGTATGTCTTTTCTTGTCGTGCCCGACACACGGACTATGTTGCCCGGAGTGTAGATGAAAAGCGATCCTTCCTGAACCTGGAATTTTCTGAGATTCATCTCCACGTCAAAATGTCCCTGAAGGCAGAAAAAAGCCAGATATCCATTGAATCTGCAAGGATACTTCAGTATGTTCATCTCTGTATTGTATTGAAGCTCAGCTATGAACAGGTCGTCTGACAAATCGTCACAAACCAGGGCGGCAGGAAAGTGTCTGCGCAATTCCCTAATGTCAATTTCTTTATAGTTCTGCATCTCGAAAAGGATTTTTAATTGTGCAAAACTACGCATAAAATATTAAAAAGTCGCTTTTTTGCCCAAAATGTAATATTAAATGCCCTTTTTGCTATACAACTTTCGCCAATGTTGGCAAAAAAATTGGAGAGTAGGGTGCCGTACGTTGAAAAATCAAAAAATAATAATATGAAAAAAAACATCGTTATTCTAATTGCCTTGCTTGCTGTGCTTCCTTCTACGGGATATGCTCAGCAGGTTTTGACGCTTGACGAGTGCAAGCAGCTCGCCATTGACAACAGCAACGCCCTGAAGACAGCGGAGCAGCAGGTGCAGATGTCAAAGTATGATATGAAGATCGCCGCTGCCAATTATTTCCCTAAGGTTACGGCTACAGGTACATATATGTATGCGAACAAGAACCTGCAGCTCATCAGCGACGCCCAGGGAGCCGCTCTTTCCAATGCGGGAACCGCTCTCCAGAGCGAGCTGACCAATCAGATGACAGCCATTCTTTCCGACCCTACGATATTCGCGAAGGTGGCTTCGGACCCTGCTCTGCAGAAGCTCGTCGGCTATCTCAAAAGTGCGGATATCGCCACTCCTATCAACGCCATAGGATCTCAGGTCAGCGATGCTTTCAACATAGACATATCTCACAGCACGATAGGTGTCGTATCTGTACAGCAGCCTGTTTATATGGGCGGAAAGATATTGGCAGCCAACAAGATGGCTTCAGATGCCAATCAATTGGCCCAGGCTCAGTACGACCAGGAGCATTCACAGGTGCTGGTGGATATCGAGCAGGCTTATTGGCAGATAGTTTCCATCGCGGGCAAGCAGCGTCTCGCCCAGGGCTATGCGGACCTTCTGCATCAGATGGAAAAGGATACTGACGCCCTTATCGCGGAGGGTTTCGCCACTCCTTCCGATGCTCTCACCATCAAGGTGAAGGCCAATGAAGCCGATATGCTTCTCACCAAGGCTACCAACGGATTGGCATTGGCCAAGATGCTTCTCTGCAAGGAATGCGGGCTGCCTCTTGACAGCGAAATCACTCTTGCGGACGAGACTCTCGACAGGATTCCTCAGCCGGAGATGACAGTCGCTCTTTCAGACGAAGAGATTTACGACGCCCGTCCCGAGATAAAGAGCCTTACCCTCGCGCAGGACATTTACGCCAGAAAGGTCGATATCGCCCGTGCGGATATGCTCCCGACGGTAGCTTTGACTGCCAATTATATAGTGTCAAACCCAAGCGTGTTCAACGGATACCAGAAAAAGTTCGGTGATTTCGTGACAGCGGGTGTCGTAGTCTCCGTTCCTATTTTCCACGGAGGAGAATATATCAACAAGACACGTAAGGCCAAGGCTGAGGCTCAGACCTATCAGATAAAGCTTGACGACGCGAAGCAGATGATTTCCCTTCAGGTGGCGCAGCTCCGCCAGCAGGAGACCGAAGCTCTGGAGAAACTCACCACTGCGGAAAGCAACCTTTCCAACGCGGAAGAGAACCTCAGGGTGGCTACGGCCGGATGGAACGAAGGAATGATAGCATCCAACGTGGTGCTCCAGGCACAGACGGCTTGGCTCCAGGCCAATTCGGAAGTGATAGAGGCTGGTGTGGAACTGCAGATGTGCAGCGTCAACCTCGCAAAAGCAGAAGGAAGATTATAGTTAACGGATAATAAAAAAAAACATAATATGGAAAAGAATCAGAAAAACGGCAACCTTCTAATCGGAATCATCGTATTGGTTGCAATCATCGCAGCTGTGGCTGTACTCGGTATCATATTCACAAAACCTGCTCCGGAAGTGATCCAGGGCCAGGCTGAAGCCACGGATTATCGCGTATCCGGAAAAGTTCCGGGAAGAATCGAGACATTCTACGCCAAGCAGGGCGATATGGTTCACAAGGGGGATGTCCTCGTGGATATAGATTCTCCTGAGGTAAGGGCAAAATTGGCACAGGCGCGCGCCGCTTATGATGCAGCCGCCGCTCAGCGCAACAAGGCCAATGCCGGCGCACGTAAAGAGGAGATAGCAGGTGCTTATGAACTTTGGCAGAAAGCTCTTGTAGGAGAAGACATTGCCAAGAAGACACTCGATCGTGCCACCCGTCTTCACGAACAGAACGTGATAAGCGACCAGAAGTTCGATGAGGCTACCGCACAGTACAATGCCGCCAGCGCAACCGTTCTTGCAGCCAAGTCTCAATACGATATGGCAGTGAAAGGTGCACGTGAAGAGGATAAGGATGCGGCCATAGCATTGGTCAACAGGGCTAACGGCGCCGTGATGGAGGTCGAGGCTTATCTTTCTGAGCTCAAGCTCACCGCTCCTGTGGACGGTATCATCTCGGCACGCTATCCTCACGAAGGAGAACTCGTGGGAACAGGTTCACCTATCTACACCATCACCGATCTTACGGATATGTGGTTCACTTTCAACATCCGTGAGGACAAGATGAACAGCATCAAGAACGGAACCCGTCTCACTCTCGAGATTCCGGCTCTCAATAACAAACGTGTGGAGGCTACGGTCAATTATATCGCAGTACGTGAGTCTTATGCCACCTGGAGAGCTACCAGCGAGACCGGCGGATATGACGCCAAGACATTCGAAGTAAGGGCGGTTCCTACAGCACAGGTTGAAGGACTTCGTCCAGGTATGACAGCTATAGTTGTAAAATGAGCAGAATTTTAAATGTCGCACGTCGAGAGATAGGAAGAATCCTTCGCGAGCCCGTCTATCTTCTCGGTTCTGTGGGAGTAATGCTCTGCAGTTGCCTGTTCTACTTGACATTTCTCAAGGCAGGCCTCCCGGAGAATCTGCCGATAGGAGTTCTGGATCTGGACAATTCATCTCTTTCACGTAATTTCTGTGCCCAACTGGACGCCACGCAGCTTGGCAGGGTAGTGAAATACGAAGACTTCACTACGGCCCGCAATGCGATGCAGACAGGCGAAATCACCTCGCTCTGCGTGATTCCTGAGGGTATGAACGAAGATGTCAACGCTTCCCGCCGTCCTGTATTCACTTACTATGTGAATTCCCTTTACCTTATAGGCGGAGCGTTGAGTTACAAGGACATACTTACTATGGTGACGCTCACGGGCGGAGCCGTTCAGAGGGAAGTCCTTCGTGCCAAGGGTTACGGAGACAGCGCAATAATGGGTCTTATCCAGCCTATAGTGATAGATGAGCATAAGATAGGCAATGCCGCCACCAACTACGGCGTCTATCTCAACAACATAATCCTTCCCGGATTGCTTGCTCTGAGCATCATCTTCGTGCTGATATACGCCCTGGGTTCGGAACTCCGTTACGGCACTTCCAAAGAACTGATGAGCACCGCAGGAGGATCTATGGCAGCAGCCCTTTTGGGAAAACTGCTTCCTTACACGCTGCTTTACCTGCTTCTGGGACTTGGCCTGGACGTGATTCTCTTCACGATATGCGGTTATCCTCTTGCTGGAAGCATAGGGAATATGATGCTGCTTATGATAGTGTTCATCCTGGCCAATGAGGCTGTGGCCATAACAATGATAGGATTGCTTCCTACGCTCCGTTATGCGCTCAGTATCGCGGCACTCTTCACCATATTGGCATTCTCCTTCTCGGGGTTCACTTTCCCGGTGGAGGCTATGCCGAGGGCTTTGCAGGGCGTGTCAGTGCTCTTCCCGTTGAGATTCTACTATCTGGCTTATGTGCAGGAAGCCATTTTCGGAAGCGGATTCGCTGCCATATGCCCTTATATTATCTGTCTGCTTGTCTTCCTGGTAGGTCCTCTTTGCGTATGCAAGAGATTGAAAGGAGCTTGGGTTAATGAGAATTTTGCGAAATGATCAAGGAAATTAAAAGAATATTTGCCGACTCGTATGTGGCTATCATCTTCCTCCTCGGAGGTTTGATATATCCTCTCATCTATGGCCTTGTGTATCACATAGGTACGGTGGATGATATGCCAGTGGCGATAGTCGATATGAGCGGCACGTCGGAAAGCCGTCGCTTCATACAGAAGATCGATGCGACGCGCGAAGCCGAGGTGGCTTACAATTGCGCCACCATATCGGATGCGCAGGAATTGATGAAGGCCCGCAAGGTCCACGGAATCATTCTCTTCCCGGAAGATTATTCGGAGCGATTGGCCAATCTTGAGCAGGCTACCATCTCCACCTACGCCGATATGTCCAGCTTCCTTTATTACAAGGACCTGACTATGGCAGTCAATCACGTGATGCTTGACGAGATGGGGCAGATCGAGGCTTCACGCTATGCCGCCAAGGGTATGAGCGAGGAGAACATCAAGGAGCTCATCAATGCCATCCCTTCAGAGGAGCAGATTCCTTTCAATACGAATATGTCATTCCTGATTTTCTTCCTGTCGGCTGCGTTGATACTGGTCGTACAGCAGACTATGTTCTACGGAATCAGCGTGGTGAACGGTTCGCTCAGGGAGAATAACGTGGTGAACGGAGGAGCCCTTCTGGGAAGAGCGGCAGCTTACGCTTTGATATATGTCGGAATCGCCATTTACGGACTTATGCTGGTCCCTATGATATTCGGAATGCCGCAAAGGGGAGAAATGGTTCAGTTACTTGTGCTGATATTGCTCTTTATCGTTACTTGTGTAGCGTTCAGCTTTACATTCAGCCGCTTCGTACGCCATAGAGAGACTGTGTTCGTGGTCCTTCTCTTTATGTCTTCGCTCTGTTTCTTCCTTAGCGGTTGCGCTTGGCCGGTAAGCTCTTTCCCTCCATTCTGGAAAGCGGTTTCTTACCTCTTCCCTTCTACATTTATGATACAGGGATTCAACAATGTCAACAACGCGGCTTGTACTCTCTCGATGATACGTCCTCAGGTTATGGGACTGGTGATCCAATTCGCCGTCTATGCCACATTGGCATACGTGATAGACGAGATCGCCAAGCATAAGGAAGGCCGTACGGTTATGGAATAAACACACACTATTAATAATAATACATTATGAAAAAGATCATTACATCAATCGTAGCTCTTACAGCTATAGTTTGCAGCGCCAATGCGCAGGTATTTGTCGGCGGAGCAGCCGGACTCAATTACAATGGTGGAAACACCGTGACTGACGGAAACAAATCAGACAGCCCTTCAGAATTCGGGTTTGTCATTGCTCCTAACGTAGGTTATTATTTCTCAGACAATTTTCTCGCAGGTGCACGTCTGGGCATAGCTTATGACAAGGCAGTCACCCCTGCCGTGATCGCTGATACCGAGAAGAAGGAATTTACTTGGGCAGTTGAGCCTTATGCACGTTACTGCTTCGCACAGTGGAACAAATTCGGCCTTTGGAGCGAGGTTAACGCCACCATAGGCAGAACTACCGGAAAGACAGAGATAGGTGACAACAGCACAGACAACGACCCTGTTCTCGCCTGGGGTGTTCACGTACTTCCTGTACTTACTTACACCATCAACGATCACATCAGCCTGGAGACTTCACTCAGCTTCCTTACTTTAGGATATGAAGGCTCTTACACGGCTGACAAGGACAAGAACCACGAGACCAATGCAGGCGCATTCGCATTCGGCGCCAACAGCACTGACGCTCTCGGCGCAATCGGCCAGATCAAGATCGGCTTTACTTACAAATTTTAAGTTTCTGAATTGTTTTGATTGCTGCCTGTCAGAGATTTCTGGCAGGCAGCTTATTTTTATTTGCAGAGCTGATATTCCACCTTCTGCAGTTTGTCCCATTCTCCGCGTGTGAAATCAGGCATCTGTACAGGTGCGCTTCCGTTGAGGATGGACACTTCGCTGAGTTCTACCAGGCAGCTCCATTCTGCGGCATCGTACACGTCCATATCCAGCGGAAGCCCGTTGTGAAGACAGTACACCAGACGGTAGTCCATAATGAAGTCCATTCCGCCGTGTCCGCCGACTTTTTTCGCAAGCGCGAGCACTTCCCTGGTGATCGGGTGCTGGTATTCTTTCATAAGGGCCTCTCTTTCTTTGTCTGAGACGAATTCCTCTCCGTTGATGCTTTCCACTGAAAAGCCCTCTGAAGGGTATTTGTTCGCGAATCCTTCCGTTCCCGTAATCTGGAACATCCTGCTGTAAGGCCGTGTGGCATAGGTGTTATGCTGGATTTCAAGCGTGCGTCCGTTTTCTGTGCGGATGAGCGTGGAGGTGTGGTCGCCATTGGCATAAGTGTCATCGCCATAGCGTTCCCCGGCCAATTTCTTGCCGTGGAAAGAATCCGTGTCCATAGACACCAGGGTGGTCATCCTGTCGCCGCGATGTATGCCGAGCACCATAGCCACCGGCCCTATACCGTGTGTGGGGTAGACGTCCCCGTGGTGTTCGCGGTTGTACTTCATCCTCCAGTCGCCCTGATAAAGATCCCAATACGGATTGAGGTTGTGTATGTATGCCCCTTCCACGTGGTACACTTCTCCGAAGAGCCCGTGTTGAGCCATATTCAGTGCCGTCAGTTCGAAGTCGTCGTAGATGCAGTTTTCAAGCATTATGCAATGCTTTCTCGTGCGCTCGGACGTGTTGACCAGATCCCAGCATTCCTTGAGGCTGGTGGCGGCGGGAACTTCGACGGCCACGTGCTTGCCGTGCTCCATCGCATAGACGGCCATCGCGGTGTGGTATTGCCACGGGACAGCCAGATAGATGAGGTCTATGTCGTCCCTCTCGCAGACTTCTTTCCACGCGTCCTCCCCCCAATAGGCGTCCACGTCGCTTATGCCCTTGCCTTTGAGGAAGTCCTGTTGCTTCACCGCTCTGTCTTCCAAAAGGTCGCACAGCGCCACGATGCGGGTGTGTTCAAGATAGGTGAACCTCTCCACCGCGCCCGGGCCTCTCATTCCCAGGCCGATGAAACCCACTCTGATGGTCTCTATCGGTTCCGCCGCATATCCCAGCATAGATTGCTGGTCTTTGGGCCGCTGCGGAGTGGGGCAGATAATCTTGCCGTCCTTTTTATAGTAGGCGTAATCGTCTGTTTTTCTGCAGGATGGGACGACGGTGAGAAGGAGCGACAGTCCCAAAAGAATTCTGGAGATCGTTTTCATCGTACTCGTGTGCTTAAAGTGATTTTATGAACTGGAGCATCTCTTCTTCCTTGTCCAGTGCGCTTTGGAAAAGTGCCATCTGATTGCGTGTGCGGACGAGATTGTGCTCAGGATATTTGATCTTGTAATAAGTGTCTCCGTTGATGTAGTCGGTAAGGAAGCGGACGGCCTGCATAAAGGCGAACAGCTGCACGGCATAAGGGAGCATATTGATCTCGATCGGAGTGAGGAACTCTCCTGCGGTGGACAGATATCCTTTGGTGAATGCCTTGAAGATGTCCATCTTGAGGTCTATCTTGTCATATTCCGGACTGTCCTCCGGAACCGGATTGGCAGCGGTGCGCATAAAATCTCCGAAATCCGAGAATACGAACGATGGCATCACCGTATCCAAGTCTATGACGCACAGTACTTTCCCGTCAGCGTCGAACAGAACGTTACCTACCTTTGTGTCGCAGTGGCAGATGCGTTTCGGGAGTTCTCCCTGTTCGTGCAGTCTCTGCGCGAGGCACATCTTTTCGCCGTATTTTTCACTTAGCTCTATAAGGTCCGCCACCTGGGCGACTCTTCCTTTCGCGTCCGTTTTCACGGCTTCGCGAAGCTGCTGCAGGCGCAGAGGCATATTGTGGAAGTCAGGGATGGTCTCGCCTATGTTCTCCTGAAGGTCAGTGAGCATAGCTTCGAACTGCCCGAACGCCTGTCCTGCCAGACGCGAAGATTCTTCATTCACTTCGTCTATGTTGCGGCTGCCCTCTATGAAGGCGGACATACGCCAATATTTGTCTTGCGCATCGACTATGTAAGTCTTTGAACTGTCTTTTGCCTTTATGAATGTCAGGACTTTACGGTCTATGTCCGTTTCTCCGCAGGCGGCGAGTTTGCCGCGTATGTGGGATGTTACCGCTTCTATGTTGTTCTGCAGCAGTTCCACATCCCGGAATATGGCGTTGTTTATGCGCTGCAGGGCGTAATGGCGGTGGAGCGTGCTTACCTTGAATGTATCATTGATGAGCCCTTCTCCAAGAGGGCAAACGTCCGTGATTTCAGAATCCACTTCAAATGCTGAAGCTATTTGCTTAAGTTCGTCTTTAGTGTACATTGGTTTATGTTGTGTTTTTTGTGACCGTGCAAATATAGCGAATTGTACGCACGTTTTTGCCCTTTACAAAAAAAAGACACCCCTGGAAGAGGTGCCTTTTCAACGTATATGAGAACTGCCTTAAGCGGCTTTTCCGTCTGAACCGAGAACGTTCACGATCTTATGGATGTAGAGTTTCTTCATCTCGTCGCGTGCAGGTCCGAGGTATTTGCGAGGATCGAATTCGCCAGGTTTCTCGTTGAATACCTTGCGGACAGCGGCTGTCATAGCAAGACGTGAGTCTGAGTCGATGTTGATCTTGCATACTGCGCTCTTGGCGGCTTCGCGGAGCTGCTCCTCAGGAATTCCTACTGCGTCAGGAAGTTTGCCTCCGTTGGCGTTGATGATGTCTACATACTCCTGTGGAACTGAAGATGATCCGTGGAGAACGATAGGGAAACCCGGGAGTTTCTTCTCAACTTCGTGGAGAACGTCGAATGCGAGTGGCGGTGGAACGAGACGGCCTGTCTTAGGGTCACGTGTGCACTGCTCAGGTTTGAATTTGTATGCACCGTGTGAAGTTCCGATGGAGATGGCGAGAGAATCGCATCCTGTGCGTGTGGCGAAATCGATAACTTCCTCAGGTTTTGTATAGTGAGACTCTTCTGCAGCGACCTCATCCTCTACACCTGCGAGTACGCCGAGCTCAGCCTCTACCGTAACATCGTACTGGTGAGCATATTCTACGACTTTCTTGGTAAGAGCGATATTGTCTTCGTATGGAAGTGAGGAACCGTCGATCATTACTGAAGAGAATCCCATATCCACGCAGCTCTTGCAAAGCTCGAAGCTGTCACCGTGGTCGAGGTGAAGAACGATCTGAGGTTTTTCCCAGCCAAGTTCCTTGGCATAAGCCACAGCACCCTCTGCCATATAGCGGAGAAGGGTCTGATTGGCATAGTTGCGGGCTCCCTTGCTGACCTGAAGGATGACAGGGGATTTGGTCTCAGCTGCGGCCTGGATGATGGCCTGGAGCTGCTCCATATTGTTAAAGTTGAAAGCCGGAATGGCATAACCGCCGGCCACGGCCTTTGCGAACATCTCGCGGGTGTTCACAAGGCCAAGTTCTTTGAATGATACCATAATAAATGTACGTATTTAGTATTCGTTATAATTTCTTTTTTCCGTCCGACCCGTCTTGTTTCCAAGCCAATTTGTTCAGGATACTTGTTTTTTTCCATCGCCCGGCAAATTGTCTTATGCCAAAGACGGAACGGTTTTCAAAATCGGCGCAAATTTAATAAAAATTACGCAAAAGTCAACCCGTCCGGCGGCCGTCCGCAGAAGGGCGCGTCAACGTTCTTCTTGATACTCTTCGTATAGAGCTACAGGACCGTAGTGCCAGAGTTTCGTATCCTCAAGTTCAAGTCGCTGATAGGTTTTGGAGGCGTAGAATTTAGTTAATGCGTTCAAAGGGCTGATTTTCTCGTCTTCGGCGATGAACGAGGCTACTGCCGACACTTTGCCTGCCAATATCAGATAAAGGTTATCTTGTGTAATGTCCGTTCTCATAGCTTTACGATTTCCGCTGATTTGAAATTCAAATAATGAAGAGACCTTTCAGTATGAAACAACCATTGGTCTATCAATGTATATGTCTTAAGATCTCTTATCAGTTCCTGCTTGTCGAGAAAACCTTGCTCGTAGAGTGCAAAGGCGGCATATACCATGTCATTTGCCACAGGCCCGTGCACAATGTCATAGTCGTGTGAAAAACCATGCAGAGTCCGGTTTGCGTGCACAAAATCAATCCACTCCTCGCCAGGCTGCTTGCCAAAATCGAGACATTTCAGATCTGCCGGACCAAGTTCGTCAAATTCATATATGTTGATGTAACCTACGTCCCTGTTTTCAAGTTTTCGATGGACCCATTCCTTTGCTTGGGTTTTTGATGATGTGGCATAGAATCCTGAACCGTAATCCAAAGTGCGGTTCGGAACCAGGATTTGCGGTTCTTCTACAATTTGTGTACTTCCGTGATAAAGTATCATTTGCCAATTAATGTTTCAATTTCTTCAAGAATCCAAGGCATGCTCTGAGTATGAAGCACTTCGAAATTTTTAGTAAGGTATTCCTTAATGCCTGAGCGGTCAAATAGGGCGGAAACTTCGTCTCCGCTCATCGAATGCTTGTTCTTGTAACTCTCGATGCAGAAAGCTACAAAATACAGTATGTCAGAATCCTTCTTGCTCATATTCCTAAAGGCAGTGCAGTTTAAAACCCTACGAATTTACTACTTTATCTTAAAAAAGGAACAAGGACAGTAAAAATGTTGCGCGCCAGGCAAGATTAGTGCGGAATTTGCATTTAATAGTGTGGTGGTACTTGAAAATAAATTTAAGAAGGAGATGAAATATTTGAAGATGACTGTGTTGTTGGCATTTGCCTCTGTGATGGTGGCATCTTGTGCCTGCAATGGCAGAAGGGATGTGATGGTCGGCGGCTACGGCAAGGCCGGCAAATTGACCGCGCAGGAGGATTCACTGTTTACGGCGGTCGTAAAGAATGGGGCGGGTCTGCAACTCAGACCGCTCAAGGTTTCGCGTCAGGTCGTTGCGGGCACCAATTATCGCTTCGAATGTGTTGATGCTGACAGAAAGAAGGTGGAGGTGGTCGTGTATCAGCCTCTTCCTTGCTATAATGAGAAAGCGCGAATAACGAGCATCAACGACAAACCCTACACAAAGTAATCAGGAAGGGAGGCGAAGCCTAAATTTGATTATCTTTGCAGTATGCAAGGAAAAACAGTCATATTCTGCGCTCCGTCGGGGGCCGGCAAAAGCACTATAGTAAGGAACATATTGGCGCACTATCCGGGCGTCTTCGAATTTTCGATAAGCGCCACTTCACGTCCTCCGCGCGGAAGTGAAAAGGACGGGGTGGAGTATTATTTCATAGAGGCGGAGCGGTTCCGTGAACTCATCGCACAAGATGCGTTCGTGGAGCACGAGGAAGTGTACAAGGACCGTTTCTACGGCACTCTTAAATCTGAGGTGGAGCGCATCTGGAACGACGGCAAGACCATTATCTTCGATGTGGATGTCAAAGGTGCATATAACCTCAAGAAGTATTTCGGATCAAACGCTCTGTCGTTTCTGATAGTCCCTCCCAGCCTGGAGATCCTCGAAAAGAGGCTTCGCGCCCGCGCCACCGACAGCGAGGAAGACATACGCACCAGATTGGCCAAGGCGGAAAGCGAGATTGCCTTTGGCAGAGGCAAGTGCGACGTGGAGGTGGTCAACGATGATCTGGATACGGCTCTTCAGTTGACCTATAGGCAGATAGATTCTTTTTTATGCAGATAGCCGTATATTCCGGAAGTTTCGATCCTCTGCACGAGGGACACCTGGCGATTCTTGCCCGTCTGAACGGGACTTATGACAAAGTCCTGCTGGTCGTCTCGCCACAGAATCCTTTCAAGGGTGAGTCCAAGGCGGACAATGCCGATTTGCGCCTGGGCCGGGCAGAAAAGATCATATCGGAACGCCCGGATTTGGACAAGGTGGAAGTGTGTGACGTGGAGTTTCATCTTTCCGCTCCCCATTACACCTACAGGACACTCGATCTTCTGCAGGAAAGGTATCCGCTTGATGAACTGACCCTTATAATGGGTGCGGACAATCTGCATTCTCTTTCAAGATGGCGCAGCTATGCCAAGATTCTGCTTGACTTCGGGGTGGACGTGTTCCCGCGCCGCGGCTTCGATATGCAGGCGGACAGGGACGCCCTGTTGAGTGAAAACCCCCTTTACCGGATACGCTTTAGCGATATGCCTCTTGTCGACATCTCCTCCACGCAGATTCGCGAAGCTGCAGAGTAGAGCGTTTGTGCATATAGCTGCCATTTAATTGGCATAAAGCTGATAAAGATTGGCCGCTTAGAGGAATGCTTACCGGCGGAAAGGGCTGCGGGAAAGGAGCTCTTTTTTCTTGGCGGTTATGAGTTCTTCTTTGCTCGGAAGATCTATCTCTTCCGCAGGCAGGACTCTTTCGTATCCGTCGGCCTGCAGGGCGGCACAGGCGTCGCGGTATCCTCTGAAGAACAGGTCCGTAATGCAGGATATGTCGTATACGCCGCAGCCGGAGGTGTCAAGTTCTATATAGGTGTCCGCCAGGAGGGAATCGGCCATTATATTGGACATAAACATCATACTGTATGCCCTGGTGGCGGTGTGAAGCAGGGTGTTCTTGTACGGCTCCTTTTCCAGCCGACGAACGCTGAAGGCTATGACTTTGTCGCAGAGAGGGCGTATTGCAGGCACAGGAAGATTCTGGAAAACCCCGCCGTCTATGTAATGCACTCCGCCTATTACCATCGGCTTGAATACTATGGGTATGGAGCAGGATGCCACCAGCCTCGGGGCCAATTTGCCTTTGGAGAACACTTTGACTTTCCCCTGGTCCATATCGGATGCCACGATGTATACGGGGATTGGCAGATCTTCTATGTTTGCATAGGGCATCTGCGTCTCGATTATCTTCATCAGAGGAGAAGAATCGAAAAGGCCGCCGCCCGGTTTGGATACCTCCACTATGTCCTTGAAGAAGTTCATCTTGAGGAACATACGTATCATCTGGACGGGTGTGAATCCTGCGGAGTAGAACGCCGCGACAAGCGATCCGGCGCTGGTTCCGCTTACCACGTCAGGCTTTATGCCGTATTCTTTAAGTGCCTGGAGCGCACCGCAATGCGCGGCCGCCTTCGCCCCGCCGCCTCCGAACGCTATTCCAAGTGGATATTTCTTTGCTGTCATTTTCTGAATGTTATCTGTTTGTAGGCCCGGAGCTTGCAAGCATCGCCTCGCAGCCTGAAAGTATGTCCTGGAACGTAGTCTCGAAATCGCCGGTGTACCACGGGTCCGCTACGTCGCGCCCGCGGCCGGTGTAGGACATCAGAAGATGAATCTTCCCCTCCGGGTCCTGAGGGATTATCCGTTTTATCCAGCTGAGGTTGAGCCTGTCCATACAGACGATCCTGTCGAAGCGCCCATAGTCCTCGGCACAGACCTGCCTTGCCGTCTTGTTCCGGTCAAATGGCACTCCGTGCTGACTCAGCAGACGTCTTGCCGGCGGATATATGGGATTGCCAATCTCCTCCGTGGAAGTGGCCGCACTCTCCACATAATACTCGCCCTCAAGCCCTTTGGCCTGCAGAAGAGCCTTGAAGATGAATTCCGCCATAGGCGAACGGCAGATGTTGCCGTGACACACGAAAAGTACCCGAACCATAGATTCTGCAAAAATACGAAATTTTAGCTTCGCTGGCGCCAAATAGAAATTCTCAATATTTTTTGGTTTATATTATAAACTTGTTTATCTTTGCAAAGAAGTTTTAAGGCATATGCGCAGTGCTCGTGACTTTAACAAACAGTTTATCAATAAATTAATCAAATTTATGGAACAGAATTCTCAAATGACTCCCGAGCAAAGCCTCCGGATCATTAACGAAACTTTGAACAACAGCCGCCTCGCAATCATCAAATCCGGCGGCAATTATTTCATCCTCTGGGGATGCATACTCTTTGCGGTGGCAGTAGCGGTATTCACACTATGGGGCCGTACCGGATCTCCGGCTTGGAATTTCCTCTGGTTTTTGATTCCGGCAGTCGGGTATCCTCTCGCAGCACTTATGGGGAAGAAGTCTGAGAAAATTCCCAGAAGTTTTGTCGGCAATATGCTCGGCTGGAGCTGGAGCGTATTCGGTGCTTTTTCAGTCATCCTCTCCGTATGTGCGATACTATGGGCTCCGATGAACCTTACGCTTGTAATAATCATCCTTTTCGGTTCTGCGGAAGCAATATCCGGAACCGTTCTTAAGAACTGGCCTGTCATAATTGCAGGATTCCTTACCGGAATCATTGGTGCAATTGTCGCCGTGAAACTGCAGAGCGACTATCATCAGGTTATTGTATTCATCGTAGCCGGCATCATCCTCGCTCTTACGGGAGTGCTGCTCAAATTCATCAAGAAATAGCAGATGTTCAAGAAACTCAATCCACTGCTTCATTCTGAACTGAGGCTGGCGGTAATGTCAATACTCGTCAGCGTTGATGACGCAGACTTTGTCTATCTGCGAAAGCAGACAGGGGCCACAGCCGGCAATCTGAGCGTGCAACTTGACAAATTGAGCGAGGCCGGCTATATAACTGTCAATAAAGGTTTCAAGGGGAAGAAGCCCTGCACAACCTGCAAAGCTACCAATGTCGGAAAACAAGCCTTTGAAGAATACGTCGAAGCCTTGAGAGATTATATCATTACTCCGGACAAGTAATATAATTCAACTCAAGTTTCGCAAGTAATAAAAAGTATTGTCGTTCAGCATTTTTGAAAACCGGAAGATCACGGATGTGCCGCTGAGTGCGGCGTGGGGCATATCCGTGATCTTTGACCCTGTTTTGAGAGGGGGCATAGGATCAGCAATATGCCCTGTATGACCCTCAGAGCGCGATTAGCGATCTTCCGATTTTTGATACTATACTCAAGTTTCGCAAGTAATATAATTTAACCGTAACATTTTATTTTGTTGATGCCTACCATCCCGGGGCACGGACATCATCTGCACGTTTTGGAAAAGGTAGAATAGGTAAAATATAGCTCCGCAGATATCAGCGAAAATAAACAGCAGGCGGGAAATCATTCTTCCACAAGAGAGGCCAGAAGTGCAGCGAAATCACTGATTTCCTCTTGGACACTGGCTCGTTCCAAAGCGGCCATATACTTGTCGCGGATATCCTTCTGTATTATTCTGTCTCAAAGCATCAAGCGACTGTGCCAATTTCTCAGAAGGTGTTGCCATATCTATGCAGTATTACACGTAAATTTCTGATGTAAGGTTACACTTAATTTTTTGCTGCGCAAATACAATGAGATTTTTTTCCGGGGTCTTCGTACAAAATGCCTTGCTTCGGCATGGCATCATACTGGTCGGACTCTCGGTATGGGCGGCATTGGATCCCGCAATATCGGTTGACTGCGAGAACGAGAGAAAGACAATGGACCAGATATATGAGTATCTCAAAGTTGACGGACATCCGATCAGCCATTGGAAAATTTTGAGCCAATTATTTGAAACAATAGTACGCTCCTGCGCCGACACCCTTAAGCACGAGTATCAAATCCGTCAGTGTCTGGAGATGTCTTGTCGCTGTTGCCTTGGAAACTCCGAGCAGTTCCTGAACGTTCTTGTTAGTGACTTTGACTTTACACCCGTGTAGCCGCCGGTGTCCGAATGGCAATGCTTTTGGGCACACAACAGGTAGAGGCTAAATTTCGGCAAATATTTTGAATTGTGCCGACATTTAGTTAAATTCACAGCCGTTATGAATGTGACGGAAGGTAATATCATTGATGCCGTTGGACGCGCAGGTA